>VBKO01000059.1 GCA_005888115.1 Deltaproteobacteria bacterium | reverse complement strand
GTTTGGTGGCGAGTGGCGGTCGCCCGCCCGCCGTAGCTGCGCAGCAGGGGCGCGCCGCTGGCCCGTGTGGGAACCGCGTTGCCCACCTGAAGGCCACCCCAGCCGCAATCCGCAGCCAGTGCGCCCAGGCGCTCGCTGGCACGCCGCCTGCGAGGGCCGGCCTGCGCAGGCGTGGCGTGCGGGGGGAGTCGGGATGGCTGCGACGGCGCAAAACCTGGTGGGGTGGAGCACGCTTCCGGTTCCGGGGCGGCCTGACGCCAGGCGGGGGCGCGGCCTCGCATGGGGCGTGCTGCTCGCGCTAGGCGCGGCAGCGGCGGGGGCCGCGCTGGGCCTCGTCGCGTCGCCGGGACCGGGCGACGACCACACCACCGCGAACCTGGCCTGGACCGCCGCTGCGGCGGTGCAGACTGCCCAGCGATCCGAGCAGCGGGCGCGAGACGCCGAAGAGGCACTCGCAGGAGCCCGTTCGCGCCTCGAGCAACTGGAGGCCGCCGGAGCGGCGCAGGAGATCCGCGACTGGCAGGAGGCGACGCGCTTGGGCCTCGACCGCGCCCTGAGCGTCCGCGGTGCCCTCTGGGGCGACGACCGCCGCCGCGTCCTCGCCGCGATGGTGCGAGAGGCGCGCCGGCAGGGGCTCGATCCGGTGATGGTCGCTGCGGTGATCGAGATCGAGTCGGGCTTCGACCCGTTCGCCGTCTCACCGGCGGGAGCCTACGGGCTCATGCAGTTGATGCCACCGACCGCCCAGGAGCTGTTTACCGGCAAGGGCTCGCTGAAGAGGGGGCACCTCTTCAACCCCGTGCTGAACATCGAGCTGGGCACAGCCTACATCGCCCAGCTCCTGCGCCGCTTCGACGGCGATCTGCGCCGGGCACTGATCGGGTACAACGCGGGACCGTCGGTCGCGCGCGCCCTGATCCACGGCAGCAAGTCGTACCGGCGCCTGCAGGCGTATCCGCGCGCCGTCCTCGCCGCCTACCGCGACCTGCTGCTCGCGCAGCAGCTGGGCCCCGCCCGCCTCGCCCAGCGGTAGTCCTCCCGACCGCTGCTCGTGCCGGGAAACGCACGGGAAAGCGTGCGCTCGCCGCCTGCATTCGGAGGGTCCGCGCATCAGCGTCAACGCAGAGGAGGACGGCATGGACAAGAAGAATCTCGAAGGCAAGCTCGACAAGGTGACCGGCAAGATCAAAGAGGTGGGCGGCGTCGCCACCGACAACCGAGACCTGGAAGCCGAAGGCAAGCTCGACCAGGTCAAGGGGAAGGTGAAGGAAGGCCTGGGCAACCTGCGCCAGGGCATCAAGGACAAGCTCGACGAGCTGGACAAGAACAAGGGCGAGAACAAGGGCGAGAACCCGTAGCCGTTTCGCGCTTCGACGGTTTCGAGCTTCATCCTGGCGGGCGGCCGGCGGCCGGCGGTGTACGCCGGCGGCCCGTCATCTCTTCGGAAACGAGATCACCAGCGCGCCTTCGCGTTCTTGCAGTTTTCCGCCGTGCACGGAGAAGACCGTTTCCGCCAGCGCGTATCCAAGGACGGTTCCCAAGGGATCTCCCGAAGGTCGCTCCTCGGCGACCGGCGGCACCAGCGGATCCGGGGGCTCCGAGGAACGCACGATCAACTCGCCGCCCGCGGGCAGCGCACGCCCGACGATCGTCAGCCGCGCCTGAGCGCCGCCGCCCTTGGTCACGTGCTCGAGCACCGCGCGTACGCCGCGCCGGAGCATCTCGCCGTCTCCGTTCACGAGGAGCTGGCCGGGCACGTCCACGGTCCAGCCCTGGGTGGAGACGCCGTCCTTCTCCGCGAGCGTCGCGATCGCTCCGTCGACCAGCGAACGCAGCTCGAGGGTATCGATGTGGAGCTCGTAACCGTGCTCGTTGAGCCGCTCGATGGTGAAGAAGTCGTCGACGAGCCTCCGCATCCGTCGGAGCGCGCGGAGGCTCGCATCGACCATCTTCTCGGCGCGCGGCCCCGAGCGGTCCGCCGTGTCCATCCGCTTGAGCAGGTCGCAAGACCACAGCGCGGTGGCGAGGGGATTCTTGATCTCGTGTGCGACGAACCCGAGGTATTTGCCGCGTCGATTGCCGGCAGGGGGCATCCCCGCAACGTAGTCCGGTCGGCAGGCGCTCGCAAGGAGGCGGCCGGCGCGCTTTACAGGCTCGCCTGCCTGCCGATCCTGAACTTCCTACCGCCTTGGCCCCGACCTGCATCGCGGCGCGCGGCAGCAAGGGGCGGTGCTCCGAGGACATTTGCGCGGAGCGCCAATCCTGGCATCCAGCTTGCTCATGGTCGCTACGTCGCGCAACGGCACCCAAGTACCCAGGGAGGAACCGCATGCAACCGTCCACCGTCCCATCGAGCGCCGGCTCGCTCGCGATGTACCTGGCGGAGATCAACCGCTACCCGCTGCTGACCGTGGACGAAGAGCAGCGGCTCGCGCGTCTGTACGCCAGGAACGGAGACCTCGACGCGGCGCACAAGCTCGTCACCTCGAACCTCCGCTTCGTGGTGAAGGTTGCCTACGAGTATCGCTCGTACGGCATCAAGATGGCGGACCTCATCCAGGAAGGAAACATCGGCCTGATGAAGGCGGTGCAGAAGTTCGACGCCGACAAAGGCATCCGGCTGATCAGCTACGCGGTGTGGTGGATCCGCGCCTTCATCCAGAACTACATCTTGAAGAGCTGGTCCCTGGTCAAGCTCGGGACCACGCAAGCACAGCGGAAGCTGTTCTTCAGCCTGGCGCGCACGCGGCGCGAGCTGGAGAGGTTCGACGGCACCGAGCAGGTGGGCGCCGACGAGAAGGCCATCGCCCGCAAGCTGCGCGTCAAGCCCGGCGAAGTGGTCGAGATGCAGCAGCGGATGGAGGGCCGCGACCTCTCCCTCGACGCGCCGATGGGCGAGGACGGCGGCTCCAGCCACGTGGACTTCGTGATGGACGGCGCCGACCTGCCCGACGCGGAGCTGGCCGAGCAGGAGGAGCGCCACATCGTGCAGGAGCGCGTGGTGGAAGCCCTCTCGCGCCTCGACCCGCGTGAGCGTTACATCATCGAGATGCGCGTCATGCAGGACAAGCCGATGACGCTGAAGGAGCTCGGCGAGCACTTCGGCTTCTCGCGGGAGCGCGCGCGGCAGCTGGAGATCCGGGCCAAGGCCAAGCTCGAGGCGGAGCTCGGCGAGCTGATGGAAGACCTCTTCCCCAGCGAGGACCGCCTGCGGGTGGCCGAATCCGCGTAGCGCGCGCCTGCGGACGTCTTTAGCCAAGGGTGGCGGCATCGTGTCTGCCGCACGAGGTGCCGCCATGCCTGCTCTCCCGTCGAGATTGGTGTTCTTGCTGGCCGCCGCCGGCCTGCTGTTCGCCTGCCGGACCCCGCAGCGCGGCGCGGGCGCCCTGGCCGTGAGCCCGCTCTACAACCCGGCGGTGACGCCCCTGTATCTCGGCGTCGACGGGCCACACCTGTTCGCCCACGGCCCCGACGCGAACGCGGACGTCGATCTGGAGGAGGAGCAGGACGGCTGCGCGCGCGGCACCATCAACGGGAACCCGATCGAGGTCTGTCCGGTCCCGGACCAGCGCGCAAAGTCCGACTCGGTGAAGGCCTTCCGCCTCAACGGTCCCTTGGGAACCCGCACCTTCACCCTCGACCAGCGCGGGGATCGCGTCCACGTCGATTTCGGCATCACCCTGGGGCGGGCCGAGTTCATCGTCCCCGAGGGGCTCCTCCGCCAGCACCCGGAGATGGTCGCCGCCGCCTGGTTCTACGGCGCCTTCGGGATCCCGCGCTCCGGCTCGGAGACGCAGGCCTATCTCATCCGCCCGCGCGACTCCTGAGCCGCGCCGGGACTCAGGCGCCGGGCGCCTTGGTGGCACGCGGAAATGCATCCCTTCCGGCGTACCGAGCCGAAAGGCCCAGCTCCTCCTCGATGCGCAGCAGCTGATTGTACTTCGCCATGCGGTCGCTGCGGCTCGCGGATCCCGTCTTGATCATCCCGCACTCGCAGGCGACCGACAGGTCGGCGATGAACGAGTCCTCCGTCTCGCCCGAGCGGTGCGACATGATGGTGCGATAGCCGCTCGCGTGGGCCATGCGCACGCAGTCGAGGGTCTCGGTGAGCGAGCCGATCTGGTTCACCTTGATGAGCACTGCGTTGGCGACGCCGTCGCGGATCCCACGCCGGAGACGCTCGGTATTGGTCACGAACAGGTCGTCGCCGACCAGCTGGATGCGCGCGCCGAGCCGTTCGGTGAGCAGCTTCCACCCTTCCCAGTCGTCCTCCGCGAAGCCGTCCTCGATGGACACGATGGGGAAGTCGCGCGACCACTTGTCGTACAGGTCCACCAGCGCCTTGCGATCGATCGACTTGCCGTCCAGCTCGTAGCCGGAGGTCTTCTTGTCGAACAGCTCGCTGGCCGCGACGTCGAGCGCGAGCACCACGTCGTCGCCCAGCCGGTACCCAGCCTTGCCGATGGCCTCGGCGATCGATTCCAGTGCCTCGCCGTTCGAGCGCAGATCGGGGGCGAATCCGCCCTCGTCTCCCACGCTGGTCGACTGCTTGCGCGACTTCAGGACCGCCTTGAGCGCGTGGAACACTTCCGCCCCGCAGCGCAGCGCTTCCGCGAACGTCGGCGCGCCCCAGGGGACGATCATGAACTCCTGCACGTCGACGTTGTTGTCCGCGTGCGCGCCGCCGTTCAGGATGTTCATCAGCGGCACCGGCAAGGTGCGCGCGTTCACGCCTCCGATCCAGCGATAGAGCGGCACGCCTTGCGAGAGCGCGGCGGCCCGCGAGGCCGCCAGCGAGACGCCCAGGATCGCGTTCGCGCCCAGCGACTTCTTGTTGGGCGTCCCGTCCAGCTCGATCATCAGCCGGTCCAGCGCCTCCTGGCCGGCGGCATCCATCCCGAGCAGACGCGGCGCGATCTTGCTGCGCACGTTCTCCACCGCGGTGCGGACTCCCTTGCCCCCGTAGCGGGACTTGTCACCGTCGCGGAGCTCGTGCGCTTCGTGCTCGCCCGTCGATGCGCCGGAAGGCACCGCCGCGCGTCCCATGCACCCCGAGGCGACGGTCACTTCGCACTCGAGAGTCGGGTTGCCGCGGCTGTCGAGGATCTCGCGTGCGTGGACGTCGACGATCTCGGTCATCAGGACGGCTCCTCGATCCGGAGCGCCCGGGTAGCACGTGCGACAGGCCGCATCAACCCCGGCCGGCGCCACCGCTTGCCATCGGACCTTCGACCAAGCGACGACGACTGAGCTTCACCGCCGGGAGAGCACCACGTCCACCATGGCGACTTCGCAGCGTCCCGGCGGGTCCTCACGCGCATCCTCGCACGCCTGGGCGAGAGAAAACCGTGCCGGAGCGAAGGCCGGCGCCGCGACCACGACCGAGCAGTCCAGTCCGGGACCCGGACCGCGGCCGCCGAGCTCGAAGACGCCATCGTGGTCGGTGGTGGCGGAGAGCTCTTGCTGGCTGCCGGGGCAGCGCAGCGCCACCGTCGCGCCGCGCACGGCGCGCCGCTCCGGGCCCGCTGCGCGCACTTGACCCTGCACGCTCCAGGCGGGCTCGCAAGCAGCGGCGGCGCACAGCGCCAGCAGGGGCAGGAAGCGTCCCATCGATCCCTCGACCGATGTGATGCCGGAGCGAGCACTTCCGGTGCGCGCCGGCGCTCCGTTTTTCTCAGTGCGGACGTCAGCGGATGTGTTGTAGAGAGCGCTTTCCAGGGAGGCTTTCATGGCGGGTCTGCTGGAAGGAAAGGTCGCGGTCGTCACCGGAGCGGGCGGCGGCATCGGCCGCGAGCACGCTCTCACCTTCGCGCGCGAAGGGGCGAAGGTCGTGGTCAACGATCTCGGCTCCGACCGGCACGGCGGCGGCAAGGGCGCGGAGTTGGCCGACAAGACCGTCGCCGACATCAAGGCGGCCGGTGGCGAGGCCACCGCGAACTACGACAGCGTCGCCACCCGCGAGGGCGCCGACGGCATCCTATGGACCGCCCTGAACAAGTACGGGCGCATCGACGTGCTGGTGAACAACGCCGGCATCTTGCGCGACAAGACGTTGCTCAACATGAGCGAGCAGGATTTCGACCTGGTGATCGACGTGCACCTGCGCGGCACGTTTCTGTGCACCCAGGCCGCCGGGCGCGTGTTCAAGGCCCAGGGCAAGGGCGGGCGGATCGTCAACACCACCTCGCTCTCGGGCCTCCTGGGAAACTTCGGCCAGGGAAACTACGCGGCGGCCAAGGGCGGCATCTACTCGCTCACGCGCACCGCCTCGATGGAGTTCCAGCGCATGGGCGTGACGGTGAACGCCATCGCGCCCGTCGCGCTCACCCGGATGACGCAGGACCTGCAGATGTTCAAGGGACTGAGCGCCGAGCAGATCGGCCCGCAGTACGTCGCTCCCGTCGCCACCTTCCTCGCCTCCGACCTGGCCGCCGACATCACCGGCGCGATCGTCGGCGTGCAGGGCCCGAAGATCTTCGTCTACAAGATGGTCGAGACGGAGGGGGCAACGCGCGAGGGCGGGCCCTGGAATCCGGCGGAAATCAAGGAACGCTGGGCGGAGATCAGCAAGATCTGACCTACGAAGCACTGCGGGGGCCCGGCTTGAAGCCGGAGCCCCCGCGAGACGGGACTTGCCCGCCGACCGCCTCTAGGGAGAGGCGGGAATCGTGTAATCGATGATCACCACGCCGCGCTGCGGAGCGTCGTCTTCGTCGTGCGTGTCGTTCTGCTGCGCGGGGCCGCTCGGCTCCGGGATGGGCAGCTGCGGGCGGGGGCCGTGGCTCTCACGCTCCTGCTCGCGTCTCCGGATCTCCTCGATGATGAACGCGTCGAGCATGAGCCACCTCCAGGTTCACATCGGTCGCCTACGTCACGTTCGATGCAAATCCGGCACCATCGGTTCCGCCCCACCTCCGAGGTTCCGAGCCAACGAGAGCCTGCTCGCCCTCTTTCCTCGAATACCAAGAACTTCCACGAGGGTCAACTTACGAACCCAGCGGTCCGCGAGCCACCCGTTCCCACATCCTTGTGACGATTTCTGTCCCCGGACCATTCAATTCGTGACAGGCGCATCAGTGCGCCGAGGTCCTACCCCGGTGCATCGCCTCGGCCCGCGCCTTGAAGTTGGTGAGCATCGCGGGGAGCCCCTGCTCGGCCAGCGCCTTCTCCAGCCCGCGGGGGACGCGGGGAAGAAGCTCCAGCTCGATGGCGTATGTCGCGGTCGTGCCGCCGGACGCCGACGGGTCGAGGGTCCAGCGGCCCTGGTCGCGCTTCATCAGATCGCCGCGCACCAGCCGCCACTCGATGCGCGACGGCGCCGTCTCGACGTGGAGCAGCGTGAACTCGATCAGCTTGATGCGCGCATCGAGCCGGTAGGTCACCTCGACCGAGTCGCCGTTGCGCGGGCCGACCGACACGGCCTTCACCTCGGGCAGGAACTCCGGGTAGCGCGCATAGTCGCGCACCACCTCGAAGAACCGCTCCGGCGGTACGTCCACGTCAATGCTGCGCCGCGCGCTGGCCATCCAAGTGCCAAGAGTAACACCGGCCAACACAGCGGGCGGCTTTCTGCCGCGGCGTCTACAACGCGAAGCTCGGCTTGTGCTCGAAGAAGTGCGTGGTCTCCAGGTAGCGAATGGTGTGACTCTTGGAGCGCATCACCACGGACTGCGTCGCCGCGCCGCCCTTGAAGAAGCGCACCCCCTTGAGGAAGTCGCCGCTCGTCACGCCCGTCGCCGCGAAGATCACCGGACCCTTCGCCATCTCCTCCACCGTGTAGATCCGGTTCGGGTCCGCGATGCCCATCTTGCGCGCGCGCTCGATCTCCTTGTCGTTGCGGAAGGCGAGCCTGCCCTGCATGTCGCCTCCGCAGCAGCGCAGCGCGGCGGCCGCGATCACGCCCTCGGGCGCGCCGCCGATGCCCATCAGCACGTCGACGCCCGTCTCGATGAAGCAGGTGGCGATGGCGGCGGAGACGTCGCCGTCGCCGATCAGCTTGATGCGCGCGCCGCTCTGGCGGACCTCCGCGATCAGCTTCTCGTGTCGCGGGCGGTTCAGGATGATGACGGTCAAGTCCTCGACGTACACGCCCTTGCGGTCGGCGATCGCGCGCAGGTTCTGGGTGGGCGATTTGCGCAGATCGATCGCGCCCGCGCCGCTGGGGCCCACCGCGATCTTGTCCATGTACGTGTCGGGCGCATTGAGCAAGTTGCCCTTGTCCGACATGGCGATGACGCTCAGCGCGTTCGGACCGCCCGTCGCCGTGATGGTGGTGCCCTCGAGCGGATCGAGCGCGATGTCCACCTCGGGATCGTCGGCGGCGCCCCGCCCCACCTTCTCGCCGATGTACAGCATCGGCGCCTCGTCCCGCTCGCCTTCGCCGATCACGATGGTGCCTCGGATGTGCAGCGCATTGAACGCCTTGCGCATCGCGTCCACCGCCGCCTGATCGGCCGCCTTCTCGTCGCCGCGGCCCATCAGCCGCGCCGACGCCATCGCCGCCGCCTCGGTGAGTCGCACGGCCTCCAGACCGATGTTGCGATCCATCATGGTTCGTACCCCTCCGGAAGTGTCGGTCCGCTGGTCGCCGCGCCCTTCATGGCCGCCACCAGCCAATCGGGAGCGCGCGTCGGACGGCCGTCCTTGTTGATGCAGGCGTGCACCGTGTGCCCGAGGATCAGCACCTCGGTCGATCCCAGGCGGTACACCTTGTACTCGAATCGCACCTTGACGCGCGTGTGGCTGACCCGGAGATGGATCTCGAGCACGTCGTCGTACCGCGCCGGCTTCAAGTACCGCACGCCCACCTCCAGCACCGGCAGGTAGATGCCGCGCTCCTCGATCTGCGCATACGTCAGGCCCAGATCGCGGATCCACTCGCCGCGGGCGCCCTCGAAGAAGCGCAGGTACGTCGCGTAGTACACGACCCCCATCTGATCCGTGTCGCCGTAGAGCACGCGATGCCGGTACGGAGCCACCCGGCGGGTGTAGCACAGAGGTGGGCGATGGGATCGCCGTAGCCGCACTCATTGACCGGTCCGCGGACGTTGAGCGCACTCGCGCACACCGCGGAAGCGCTCACGCGTCAGTACCCGGACAGCGTGGGGACGAAGAAGGCGTCGGTCTGGCTCAAGTGACCTGACGACCGGCTATGCTCCGGGGAACGTGGCGGCGCTCCCTCGCAGCCCCCGCATCGCCTTGGTGCTGCCCGGGCTCGGACCCGGTGGCCTGGAGCGCGTGGTGGCCGATCTGGCCCAGGCGCTTCCCGGGCGGCGCTATGAGCCCGCAGTCTTTTGCACGACCAAGATCGGAATTCACGCGGACGAGCTGCGCCGCGCCGGAATCCCGGTGTCGAATTGTCGCGACGCGCCGCTTCGGGTCCCCGGGCTCCCCGTCCGGCTGATTGCCCGACTCCGCGAATTCGGCCCCGCCGTCGTCCATGCACACAGCGGCGCCTGGCGCCCGGCAGCGGTGGCCTGTGCCGTCCTCCGCACGGACGCGCTCGTGTACACCGAGCACGGGCGCCACGCGCGGCAGCCGCGCTGGCGGACGTTCGTGGACCGGTGGTGTGCGCGACGGACCGCGCGAGTCACCGCGGTATCGGGCGCGGCCGCCCTGCACCTCCGAAACCTGCTGGCGCTGGGCACGGCGCCCGAGGTCATTCACAACGGCGTCGCGCCCGTTCCCGCCCGCAGGCGCTCGCGCGAAGAAGTCCGCGCCGCCCTCGGCCTCACGGACGAGGTCCTGGTCGTGTCCGTAGGCCGGTTGGAGCCGATCAAGGACCACGCCCTGCTCATCGACGCGTTGTCGCTCCTGGACGGAACGCCGCGCCCGGTCTGCGCCGCGGTCCTCGGCAGCGGCAGCCTGGCGCAGGAGCTGGGCAGGCAAGCCGCGCGGCTCGGCGTCGAGCGGCGGGTTTTCTTCCTGGGATACCGGCAGGACGTGGCTGACTGGCTCGGCGCGGCCGATCTCTTCGTGCTCTCCAGCGCCGGCGAGGGCCTTCCCCTGGCGCTGCTCGAAGCGATGAGCTGCGGGCTGCCCGTCGTCGCCACCTCGGTCGGTGGCGTGCCCGAGGTGCTCGCCGGATCTGGCGCCGGAGTGCTGGTTCCGCCCGGAGATCGCAACGCGCTCGGGCGCGCCATCCGCTCCCTGGCCACGGATGCCGGCCTGCGTGCGGCGATGGGTGGAGCCGCGCGAGACCGGGCGCGGCTCTATTCGCGCGACGAGATGGTGTCCCGCTACGCTGCCGTCTACGACGAGGTCCTGCGCGGACGGCTCAGCGGAAGGGGAACGTGAGCACCCGCGCGAGCAGCGCGAACGACTCGTCGAGCCAGGGCGCGGGATCGTCGATGGCGAAGGATGCGAACGACCGCGCCTTCGATAGCGAGCGCATCCAGGCGGCCGTGGTCACCTGGCCCGCGCGCATCTTCCGGTAGAACGAGCCGAGATCGCGAGGAAAATCGATCCAGTGCACGCCGTCTTTCTGGCGGGCAGGAGCCGGCAGGGCCTCACCCATCAAGAGCCGGTATTCCGCCAGCGGGAAGTTGAGCCCGCTAGCGGTGGCGAGCGCGTTCGGGTAGTAGCTGCGCGGATTTGCTTCCAGGAGCAGGTATCGTCCGGTGCCGCGGTGATGCGCGAACTCGAGCGTGCAGAGGCCGCGGTAGCCGATCCCTTGCAGGAAGCGAGTCGCGATGTCGGCGACCTCGGCGTTCCACTCGCTGACACCGAAGCAGGTCACGCCGTAGTCCGGCTTGTATTGCCGCAGCTTCCGACCGGTGTAGCGGAGCACGGGGCTCCCCGAGGCGTCCATCAGGACGGTGCAGAAGTGGATGTGGCCGTCGCCGCTCGGGACCACTTCCTGGAAGACCATGTCGGGCACATGCGCCGGATGCGAGCGGACGAATGCGAGCAGCGAAACGCGATCGGAAAACAGCTCGTTCTTGGCGCCGGCCGGCAACGTCCGGCGGTACGTGTCGACGGGCTTGACCAGGACGGGAACCGGCAGTGCCGACGCCCGCTCCTCGAGCTGTTGCAAGGACTCGAAGTGCTCGGTGCGCGGCGCTTCGATCCGCTGCTCGCGGAGGAGCTCGACGATTCCACGCTTCGATTCGAGCCGCCGGAACAGGTCGCGCTCGATCGCGTGGAAACGGAAATGCCCCTGCAACAACTGCTGCTGCTCGTTGATCCAGGCCGCGTCGGCGTCGCAGGTCGCGAACAACGCCGGGCGATCGGTGGCGCCGCCCAGCGCGTGCAGCAGATCGTCGAGAGCCAGGCCGGAGCGCTGGGCGGTCAGCCGCACCGGGCGGGAGTAGCGGGAGAGACGACCTGCCTCGTCCCGTCCCGTCCACGCTCCCAACACCGGAATACCCGCGCGGCCCAGTGCGCGGACGACGCCAAGGCCGTTGATCCCCAGACCGAGCACCACCGCCCGCGCAGCTCGCGCCTCCACGTCCGTTCCCGAGCTCACTGCACGCGGTAGGCCGCCAGGTCCAGCCGCGACTGCTCCTGCGTGCCGCGGGTCGACACGGTCTGGGTGCGGACTTGCACCAGCCCCACGTTCGGCGCGTAGGTCCATTCGGTGACGAACTTGCCGGCCCCCTGCGGGAGCGGCGACTCGTTGCGCACTACCACGCACTTGCTGAAGGCTCCCGCGCGCGTCTTCACCGTGGCGTCGACCGCGGAGACGGTGAAGTGCTGGACGACCAGATTTTGCACCGCGGTCCAGTGGGCACCCGCGGTGAGCGGCGCATGGAGAAGATACTGGTCGGCGTCGCGGACGCCTTCCGAGTCGGCCCGCACGCGGCCCCGATGGTCGTCGACGAACCAGGGCCCGTCGCGGGCGACGATCTGGATGGTCTCGCGCCGGGCGCCGGGCGTGTACTCGTAGGTCCAGGAGTTGCCCACCGCGAGGGGATAGTAGATCGCCGGATCGACGCCCGGCGATGCGGCGGGCTTGTCGCGAGTCTCGGCAGTCTTGCAGGAGACGAGCGCCAGCAGGAGGAGGACGAACCGCTTCAATGGGACCTCGGGCGCGTCGGGTTGGCGTCGTGGGCGCTGGCCTCGTCGCGCTTGCGGCGCAGCTCCGCGAGCGCTTCGTTCGCGGCGCGGCGCACCTCGTCGTCCGGCGCGCCGCTCTCCAGCGTGTAGAGGAACGCCTCGGCGGTGGGGCCTCCCAGGCTGGCCAGCGCGTAGAGCACCTGCGCAACGAGCTGCGGCGGCCGCTTGCGCGTCATCTCGATGAGCGGCTCCACCGCGCGCCGATCGCCGATGGCCACCAACGCGCCCACCGCGCGCAGCGCGACGGCGGGGTTGTCGTCTTCCAGCCGCGCGATGAGCTGCGGCACGACCGCGGGGCTGCGCCGGTCGGCCAGCGCCCGGATGGCGTAGTCGCGCACGCGCGGATCGACGTCGGCCAGGTCCCGCGACAGCTCGTCGTCCGTCTTGCGCCGCGACTCGAGCTGCCAGGCGAGCCCGCGGGCCGCGTCGTCCAGCGCGCCTCGCAGCGCGCTCTCGAAGGCAGCCAGCCGCGCATTGGCCTCCGTTCCGGCGTCCGCCGCGCTTGCGGCGCGGCCCGCGCCCTCGGAGACGGTCCGCTCCGGCTCTCCTTCCGGCGAGGCCGCGGTGAGCTCGAGGACGAGCTGCACGTCGGCGGCGGCGCCTTCCCCCCCGGCCAGGCGGCGCGCTGACTCGAGGTCCAGCCGCACGCGTGCGGTGGCGCCCTCGCGCACGGCGAAGTGCCGCGTCCTCTCCAGCGCCGCTTTCATCTCCTTGCGCACCTGGTCCGCGGGCATGCCCAGCTCAGGGACGCGGGCGAGATTGCCGTCGGACACCGACAACGTCCCCACGGCGACCGCGCCCGGCGGCAGCCGGTTGCAGGACAGCGCAGCGGCGCAGGCCGCGAGTACCTTGGCGCGGGAGAGGAGCATCCGTCGCGGATGCTAGAGGGTGATGCCCGCAGGGTCAAAGAGGACACGGCAGCGGTCAGGACGCCTCGCATACCGTCCGCGCTGTGAAAAGCGTAGCGCCGCCCTTTCGGCGGCGACTAATCGTGCTCGCCGGGCGGCTCGTCCTCGCCGGCGGGGGGCGGAGCAGGCTCGGGTGTGGTGGGCTCGGCGACCGGAGTGGGCTCGACCACCACAGGAGCGGGAGCAGGGGTGAGCCGCGGCGTGCCGATGGGCTGCCCCCACGCCTGTTCCGCCGCGCTGGTCGCCCGCGTGGGCCGATCGTCGCCGCGGCGGGCGCGGCGCCGTGCCTCGCGATCCTCACCTTCCGGGGGTTGCGGCGCCGCCTCCGCGCCGGCGGCGGGCGGTACTGCGGCCGCGGCGGGGGGAAGCGGTGTCTCCGCCGGTGGGACCGCCTCGGCGACCGGCTGCGCTTCAGGCTCGGGCGCCGGCCTCTCCGCGGGAATGGGCTCCGCGGGTTCGGCCCGTTCGATGCGCTCCTCGGAACGTTCGCGGCGGTCGCGATGCGACGGAACGCCCTTGGCGGCCGAGGCGAAGAAGGCTTCGTCCACGTCGGCGAGCTCCACTACCTGCACCGTGACACCCACGCGCAGGGCCACCAGCTCCTCGGCGAGCGCGTCGCCCGCGTAGAGCGCGACGGGCGGCTGGCCCGCGGCCGAGGCTTCGGCGCGCGCATCGCGGCCGGCCTCGACGCCGCGCCGCTGCCGCGCCAGGTAGAGCGGCCCTTCCTTGCTCCGCTTGGCCACGCGCACGTCGCGCATGCCCATCTTCTCCAGCAGGCTGCTGCAGAGCGCCTCGAACGAGCTGGTCTCCAGCTCCGCCAGCCTGCGCCGGAGCGCGCGCACCACCGCGCGCCGCCCTTCGGCGACCAGCTGCGCGGCGGACATCGGGCGCCCGAGGCTGGTGTGCGAGGTGCGCGCCTCATCGGGCAGCTCGGACGGCGCCGGGAATTCGACCAGCGTCACCCGCTCTCCGTCGACGATGAAGGCAGGCTTGCGCCCCGCTTCCGTGCGCCGCCGGTTGTCCTCCAGCAGCGCCTGAATCAAGGAAGCGTGATCGCGTACCAGGGCTTCGCTGAGCAGGTTCTTCTTGAACAGCGCGTCCGACAGCTCCGAGATGGGCGCGCCCGACTGGCGCTGCGCGAGCCACTCGAAGACGACCTCGGCCGGCGGCGGGAAGCGGCGCTGCCCGCGCTTCCTGTCCTCCTCCTCATCCTCGGCGCCGGGCTGCAGCGCCTCGATCCGGCGGCGCGCCTGCGCATTGATGGGCCGGGGCTCGCGCTCTCGCTGCCGGTAGAGCGTCACGCCGTCGTCGATCGGATGGAGCGGCGGCGCGACCGGCTCGACCACCTGCTCCAAGGGGACGCTCCACTCGATGAGCGCGAAGGTCCCCTCGGGCGCCACGGCAATCACCTTGCGATCGTCGTCGCGCTTGGCCATCGCCGCCAGGCGCTGGCCCATCGTCACCTCCGGATCCTGCCCGACGTGGCTGAGCAGGTTCTCGCGGACCGCGACGTCTGCGATGTCCTTGTAATGCAGGGGCTTTCCGGCGCGCCGTAGCACCTCGACGGCGGCTTCCGTGAACGTCATGTCGAACCGCTCCAGTTGCCCGCGGGGCTATGGAAGCTTCCCTTGGGCCGGTGGAAAAAGGCGCGGAACTGTAAAGATTCTACGCCCCGGTGTCAACGCGACAGCCGCCGCCGGACCCGGCGGACCTGTGTTTTTCAGGGCGCAAACGGCCTTCGGCTGTACTCTAGCGGCCCGTGATCCGCATCCGCCCCGGCCGCTCGTGGCGCCTGAACCCCGGCTACCTCGACGAGCTGCGGGCGCTGTCGCCGCCAGGCGCCCGCAGTTTCGACGGCGGCGGAATCCTCGATGTGGTTGGCATCGAGGTGGACGGAGTGGACATCGCCGCCGGCGTGGGAGAGGCCGAGGTGCTGGTGGCGGTCGACGAGCTCCTCGCGGCGCTACGGCACCTGGGCGAGGGAAGCGCGGCGGCGCAGGCGACCGTCGGCCGGGGACCCACCGAGCTGGTGCTGGAGGCGCGCGGCCCCGACGTCCTGCTTTCGCTGGTGACGCTCGCGCCCCCGGCCCGGATGCTCGCCTCCGGCCTGCTCTTGGACTCGGGACGGCTGTGGTCCGCGGCGGCCGCCGCGGCGCGGAGCCTGGCGGCGGACCTCGTCCGCATCAGCCCCGCGCTCGTCCACTCGCCTCTCCTGCGGCGCCTGCGCGGGGCCTCACCGCGGCCGCCCGCTGGCCGCACCGGGGCGCCGGCGTGGCCGCATGCGGAGGGGCGGTCGTTCGTGGCGCGGTCCGGGCGAGGCGCAGTCCGCTGCGAGGTGCAGGTCCCGGCAGCGGCGGCGGCGCGGCTCGCGGATCGCACCGAGGTGCCGCAAGCCCAGCTGGCTCCTCTGCTCGGATCGGGCGCGGTCGCGCTGCGGTTCGCCGGCGCGCCCGCGCTGCAATCGGAAGGGCCGGTCTATCTCGCGCTGAGGAACCTGGTGCGCGAGGCGGAGGCGCTGGTGCGGGCGTGGGAGGCGGGCGAGCCCGCGTTCCAGCTCCGCTTCGCCTCGATCGAGCTGACCTGCGACCTGACGAGAGACGAGGTGCGCGCTCCCGGCTGGCGCGCGCCGGCCGCCGTCGCGCCGGCGGCGCTCGCGCTGGCCCTCGCCGGCGCGGCCCGGGCCTATGCCGAGAAGGCGCAAAAGCTCGCCGGCCGGCCCGTGGAATCCGACGACCCGCTCCGGGACTTGCGCGCCACGGCGGCGCGCCTGGCCCGGCACTGCGCCGAGCTGGCCTCCGGCGAGCTGCGCCGCTCGCCCGAGGTGGTCGCCGCGCCGCCCCCGCCGAAAGCCGTGCGGGCGCCGCAGCCACCGCTCTCGCACGGGCGCATCCGCCGGCTGGTCTACCGCCAGGGCTGGCGCGCTCCGGCCGAGGAGCGGCCCGGAGCGATCTGGCCCTCTCCCGGCGTTGTGGTCACGGTCGGGCTGCACCACGCGGTCGGCCGCGACGCCGCCTCGGGCCGCACGCTGTTCGAGGAGCCGTGCCGCTTCGCCGTGCGGGCGTGGAACGGCGACGACCTGTTCGTCTCCGGGGCCGACTCGCTCGCGCGGATCGATCCCCTCACCGGCGCTGCGCGCTGGCGGCGCCGCATGCCGGCCGCAGCCGAGCTGTGGGCCCTGCCTGGAGGAGTGATCAGGGCCTCGACGTCCGGCCTGGAGCGCTTCTCCGATGCCGGCACGCAAGCGTGGAGGTCGCGGCTCCCCGGCGGGGCGCCGACCGAAGCGATCCACGCCGAGGGCGTTCTCGCCTGCGCCGGCCGCGGAGTGCTCACCGCCCTCGACGCGGCCGACGGGCGGCCGCTGTGGAAGCGCCGCGCCCGCGTGCTGGCGCTCGCGTCGTCGCCGGGCCGGCTCGTGGCCCTGTGCGGCGGCGCCCGGCCCGCCAATCTGCTCATCGCCATCGATCCACACTCGGGCCGGGTGCTGTGGGAGCGCCCGCTGCCGCAGGGAAGCGAGGCGGCGCTCTGCGTATGGACCGACTCGGCGCTGATCGTCTCGGGGGAGCGGAGGCGCGAGCTGACCGCGGCGCGGCTGGGCGACGGCACGCGCCGGTTCTCCACGGCTCTGCCCTTCCCCGGGCACGCCCTGCTCGTAGCGGATGAACAAGCGCTGATCGCGACCGGCCCCGGCGGCGCGGCGGCGCGCATCGACGAGCGCGGGCGCATCGCCTGGCAGCTCGAGCCGGAGGGAGACTCTCCCGCGGAACGCGCCCTCCTTCAGCGCGGGGTGGCCCTGCTGCGCCGCGGAGGCGTGCTGCTCTGCGAGACCGCCTCGGGGCACGAGCTGGCGCGGCTCGCCTCCGGGCCCCCCAAGCTCGCCGCCGTCGCGGACGACATGTCGGTAGCGCTGCTCGACGAGGACGACGTCCTCTCGTTCCACCGCCTGGCGACCCACTTGAGCGTGGTCTAGCCGAATCGAGCGCGTCAGCCGAGTTCGCGGAGCCCCAGAGCGTGCATTCCGCGTCCGAGGTCACGTCACGCTGAGTCTCCCTTGCTTTTCAGGGGGAATGTCGAGCGCAACGAGGATCTCGACTCGCACCCAGCGCATTCGTCGACAAGGGGACATTCAGTTCAGCCGGCTGAACTGGCTGTACAGCGCGCGGGTCCGAACCGGCGGTCTGAGCGTCTGCACCGAGAAGCCGCGCTTCTGACGCATGCGTCCCGCTCCGGGAATCCCGGGACGGGACGCAACGCGTCAGCGCGCTCGTAGCTCGAGCCGGATGCGGCGATGCACGTCACGGATCGGGAGCGCGAGTCCACGTCCCACCTGAAAAGCACGGAGACCCGGCGTGGTTTCTCCGCGGGCACGGAATGCGCTCCGAACCCTTCGGGCCAGCGATGCTAGAACGCGGGGAACTCGGTCGGGAGGCCGGCCGGATCGGAGCCGCTCCACGACTCGGAGTACGTGTACAGCCCGACGCCGCTGAAGTTGCCCTGCGCGGTGAGGGTCACCGTCTTGTTCGAGTTGGTGACGCTGTACTGGTAGCGCATGCGGACAGCGCCATCCATGGAAGGGAGGTTGACCCAGTCCGGAGCGGTCGCGTTCCACACCGCGGCGGTGCCGAGAGGAGGAGTTCCGGTCACCGGGTCGGCAGGGTTCCAGGTGCTGTCAGTGCCACTGGTAGGGGGCGGGAACGTGCTGGTTGCGTTATACGTGGCGATGAACTGCATGCGGAGCTTGCTGATCGTCAGGTTCATCTCGGACCGGCGCGCCCGGGCGGTGAACTTCTGGTAGTACGGGATGGCAAGCGTGGCCAGCACGCCGATGATCGACACGACGATCATCAGCTCGATGATGGTGAACCCGCGGCTCGCGCTGCGCCGGACCGTTTTCCGTTCCATGTGCACGATTGTCGTTGCCCGGATCGCGGGCCGCAAGTCCGCGGACGTGCGTGCGGGTGCTACTTCTTGCGGGCGAGTAGGTCGGCCGGCACCACGGCGCCCGGACCGAAGCGATCGGCGATGCGGTCGAGCGAGGCGTTGAGACGCGCACGCTTGCGCGCGGCGGGCTGCGACTCGTCGAACAGCCCGAGCTGCGGGCGCGCGCCGAGGTCGCCGGCGTGCACGCCCGTGAGCCGGACCGGGCGGCCGTCCACCTTGGCGAGGAGGCGCCGCGCGACGGCATAGATCTCGCCGCCATCGTCGGTCGGCTCGGCCAGGGTCTGCTGCCGGGTGGCGATGCGGAAGTCGGCGAACTTTATTTTGAGATGCACCGAGCGGGCGCGCAGGCCGGCGCGACGCAGCCGCGAGGCCACCCGCAGCGCCTGCCCGTGGATGAAGGGGAGGAGGTCGTCGCCGGCGAGGTCCTCCTCGAAGGTCTCTTCCGCGCCGACGCTCTTCGCCTCGCGGTCCGGCTCGACCGCGCGGTCGTCGACGCCGTTGGCCAGGTCGTGCAACCAGGGACCGATGCTCCCTAGCTCGCGTTCGAGGTCCTCCCGGTCGGCCGCCGCGACGTCGCCGATGCGCTTCAGCCCCCGCCGCAGCAGCACCTCCTCGGTCTTGGGTCCCACGCCCCACAGCCGCGCGACCGGCAGCGGGGCGAGGAACTCGCGCACGCCACCCGCGGGCACCACGACCAGTCCGTCGGGCTTGCGCAGGTCCGAAGCGATCTTCGCGGCGAACTTCACTTCCGCGACTCCCACCGACGCGGTGAGGCCCAGCTCGTCGCGGATGCGGACCTTGATCCGCCGCGCCTGCTCCACGGGCTCGCCGTGCAGCGCGATGGAGCGCGTCACGTCGAGGAACGCCTCGTCGAGGGAGAGGCCCTCCACCTCGGGCGTGAAGGCGTGGAAGATGCGGAAGACCTCCTCGCTCACCTCCGAGTAGCGGTCGAACCGCGGCGGGACCACCAGCAGGTCGGGGCACAGGCGCAGCGCGCGCGCCATCGGCATGGCGCTGCGGATCCCGAACGGACGGACCGCGTAGCTCGCCGCGAGCACCACGCCCCGCCGCGCGCTGCCGCCCACCACCAGCGGCTTGCCGCGCAGGACGGGGTCGTCGCGCTGCTCCACGGACGCGTAGAACGCGTCCATGTCGACGTGGAGGATGGCCCGCCGCACGGCGTGCATCATCGCGAAAGCGCCGAGCGAGCGCCACCCGCCGGACGATCCGCGCTAGCTTCCCGGACCCGGATGCAGCGCATCGAGACGATCGAGAACCAGGTACGGCGGTGGCTGTTCGGCCGCGACTTCGCCCTCTGGTACGACCCGCGTTACCGGCTGCCCATGCCCAACCTGGAGGCGCGCACCGGATTCGACGCCCGCCGGGCCGACTTCGTCGCCTGGTTCCTGCTGGACCGCCGGGCGGTGCCCCAGTCGCGCGTTCGCAGGCCCGTGCGCATCGGCTACGAGGACCTGGCGCGGGTGCACGCGCCCGAGCTGCTCGAGTCGCTGGAGCGCCCCGAGTCGCTCGCCCGCATCTACTCCGTCGACCCGGGTGACGTGCGGCCCGAGGAGCTGATGACCACCGTCCGCCTCGCCTGCGGCGCGACGTTGCAGGCGGCGCGGTCCGCCCTCCGGCCGCGGCCGCGAAGCATCGCGAGCCGCCAGCTGAACCTCCTCGGCGGGTTCCATCATGCGGGGCGCGCACGCAACGGTGGCTTCTGCGCCGTGAATGACGTCGCCGTCGCGGTCGCGGCGCTGCGGCACGACGGGTTCGGCGGGCGCGTGGTGGTGCTGGACCTCGACGCGCATCCGCCGGACGGGATCGCGGACTGCCTGGCCGGCGACGGCGCGGTGTGGATCGGATCCATCTCGGGTTCCGACTGGGGATCGCTCCCGGGAGTGGACGAGACGGTGCTGCCGGAGCGCGCGGGCGACGCCGAGTACCTCGCGGCGCTGGAGGCGCTGCTCTTGCGCATGCCCGAGGCGCGGCTCGCCTTCGTGCTCGCGGGCGGCGACGTGCTCGCGGGCGATCCGCTCGGCAAGCTGGCGCTGTCGCTGGAGGGCGCGCGCGAACGGGATCTCCGCGTGGCGGATGCCCTCGTGCGCGTGCCGAGCGTCTGGCTCTCCGCGGGCGGCTACACTCCCGATGCGTGGCGCGCGTTGGCGGGGACCGGGCTGGCGCTCGCGACCCGTTCGCGAGCGAAGGTGCCGGATGGGTACGATCCGCTCGCGCAGCGGTACTCGCGCATCGCCGCGCTGCTCACCCCGGCCGAGCTGGGACCGCCCGCCGGAGAGGACGAGATGCTGCTCGCCGAGCTGGGGCAGCGCGGCGCGCGGCCGCTCTTGCTCGGCTTCTACAGCGCGGAAGGGCTCGAGCTGGCGCTGGCGCGCTACGGTCTGCTCGGCGAGCTGCGCCGGCTGGGGTACGGGCCGTTCCGGGTGTCGGTGGCGAACGCCGCCATCGGAGATCGCGCGCAGCTGTTCGGCCGCGGCGAGGACGGCGGCGAGCACCTGCTCATCGAGTGCGTGCTGGAGAAGCGCGAGGTGGCCGGCGAACCGATCCTGTACGTGCACTGGCTCACGCTGCGCCATCCGCTGGCGCAGTTCTCGGCGCTCCGGCCGCGGCTGCCGGATCAGGAGGTGCCGGGTCTGGGCCTGGCGCGCGAGATGGCGGCGCTGTTCACGCGCATGGCCGAGCGGCTGGAGCTTTCGGGCGTCGCCTTCCGGCCCGCCGGGTTCCACACGGCGTATGCCGGTCGGGGGCAGCTCCGTTTCGTCGATCCTGCGAGACAGGGACGCTTCGAGGCGCTGGTGCGCGATCTCGCGGGCATCCCGCTGGCGGCGGCGACAGCAGCGGTCGCCTCGGGCCAGGTGCTGCTCGGCGGCGAGCCCTACCGGTGGGAACCGGACGAGATGGTGCTCTGGCGGACGCCGCACGCGCAGGACGCCGGCGCGGTCGCTGCCGCGCGCGAGGCCGCCCGGTTCGAGCTGCGGGGCGGCGGCTAGGGCACCGCGGTCGGGCGGCGGCCGGTCAGGAAGTTCAGGACGATCATCACCAGGCCGACGATGAGCGCCAGGTGGATCGCCCAGAAGGTCACCTTGAACGCGAGACCGATGAGCCACAGCACGATCAAGATGACGCCGATGATGGCGAGCATGCGCGCACCTCCTCGGCGTTCAAGATGCGTCGCGCTCTCCCGCTGTGCCTGCCCGCCTGGCGGCTCCGGAACCGCCGCACGAGGCGCTCAGCGACCGTCGATGTACACCTGCAGCTGCTCGATGAGGAACTGCTTCTCGTCGAGCATCAGCTGGATGACGTCGCGCATGGAGACGATGCCGACCACCTTGCCGCCGTCCTCGACCAGGAGGTGCCGCGTGAAGTGGTCGCGCATGCAATTCGCGCACTCGCCCTCGCTGGCCTTGGCGGAGATGCTGGGCAGGTCGGTCCGCATCGCCTCGCCGATGGGCATGGAGCCCGAGTCGCCGCGGGCGAGCACGCGCCCGACCAGGTCGCGCTCGGTGACCAGCCCGATGATGCGGCCGCCCTCGCGCACCGCGACGGAACCGACCTTGCGGTCAGCCATCAGGCGCGCCGCCTCGCGGCAGGGCGTCATGGAATCGAGCGCGATCACGTCGCGCGTGACGTGCCTGTCGATGCTGGCCATGGCTGCCTCCGTCCCACGAGTGTAGGGACGGCGCGAGCCGCGGAGTCAAGACCGGCCGGGCGTGCGTGCGCTCGTGGACAGCTTGCAGTCGCCGACCCTATCCGGCGGCGCCGGGCTTTTCACAGCACGGCTGCCAAGGAATGCGCTGTAGAACCGGCCCCGTGGATCTTCCGGCGCACCTGGACCGCCTGCGTTCGCTCCTCGACGCCGAGCGCGAAGCCGAGCGGGACCGGTTCGCGGAGGCAACCGCGAAGCTGTCGCTCGCCGAGCGCGCCACGCGGGGAATGGCCGCGGTGGATCTGCAAGCGGCCGACGAGGAGGGGCTCGCCGGCCGCGCACTCGTCACCTTCGCGGCGGCGGTCGGGCGTGACCCGGGGGGTGCCCAGATCGGCGTCGGCTCGCCGGTGCGCGTCGTCCAGCGGCGCGAAGTCCCGGAGGACGCCCCCTCCGGAATCGTGGCGCGCCGCACGCGCGGCCGCATCGCGGTCGCCTTCGACGAACCTCCACCCGACTGGGTGACCGAGGGCCGCGTCGCGCTGGAGCTGCTGCCCAGCCCGGTCACGTACGAGCGGCTCGCGGCCGCGCTGCGGCGGATGTCCGAGGCGTCGCGGTGGCACGGAACCCTGCGAGGCGAGCCGCTCCGCTTCCTTCCCGCCGCGCGAGGCCCGGCGCTGGCGACCGGACTCAATCCGGAACAGGCGCAGGCGCTGGATCTGGCCGACCGTGCGCAGGACCTCGCGCTGGTGCACGGGCCGCCCGGCACCGGCAAGACGACGGTGCTGGTAGAGGTCATCCGGCGAGCGGCGGCGCGGGGCGAATCGGTCCTGGCGAGCGCGCCCTCGAACCTCGCCGTCGACAACCTGGTCGAACGGCTTGCGGCAGCAGGGCTGGACCCGGTCCGCATCGGCCATCCCGCGCGCGTGCTTCCCGCCGTGCTCGAGCACACGCTCGAGGCCCGCGTGCGCGAGCACGACGAGGCGAAGCTGGCGGCGCGGCTGGTCAAGGACGCGCTCCAACTCCGCCACGCGGCGCGCAAGCAGCGTTCCCGGCGCGGGCCGGGCCGGTTCTCGGAGTCGCGCGCGCAGGAGCGCGAGGCGCGCGCTCTGCTCGCCGAGGCGCGCGAGCGCGAGGACCGCGCCGAGGCCGACGTGCTGGAGCGCGCGCAGGTCGTGCTGGCCACCCTGACCGGCCTCGAATCCAACGCGCTGCGCGCGCGGAGCTTCGATCTGGCCGTGGTGGACGAGGCGACGCAGGCCGTCGAGCCTGCCGCGTATCTCGCCCTGCTCAAGGCCGATCGCGCGGTGCTGGCCGGCGATCACCTGCAGCTTCCGCCCACGGTGCTCAGCGAGGACGCACAGCGCGGCGGGCTGGCCGTGTCGCTGTTCGAGCGCGTGGCGCGGGCGCGGCCGGACGCGATCGTCACGCTCGCCGAGCAGCACCGGATGAACGAGCGCATCATGCGGTATCCGTCCGATGCGCTCTACGGCGGCATGCTGCGCGCGCATCCAGCGGTCGCGCGGCACTCGCTGGACGATGCGCCGCTGGAGGTGATCGACACCGCGGGCCGCGGCTTCGACGAGGCGACGCCGGAGGGCTCGGAGAGCAAGGCGAATCCCGGAGAGGCCGAGCTGGTCGCCGCCGAGGCGGAACGCCTGCTCGCGCGCGTGTCGCCGCGGGACCTGGCCGTGATCGCGCCGTACGATGCGCAGGTGCAGCTCTTGCGGCACAGGCTCGCGGCATACGAGGACCTCGAGGTGGACACCGTGGACGGCTTCCAGGGGCGCGAGAAGGAAGCGGTGATCGTCTCGCTGACGCGCAGCAACGAAGCGGGCGACCTGGGGTTCCTGGCGGACATCCGCCGCATGAACGTGGCGCTGACCCGCGCCCGCAAGAAGCTGGTGGTGGTGGGAGACGGCGCCACGGTCCGCCGGCATCCCTTCTACGACGGCTTCTTCCGGTACGCCGAATCCATCGGCGCCTGGCAATCCGCCTGGACGCGGTGATCCTTTTGTCCTCTGTCGCTGCACCGGTGCTATGGTTCGCGGCCCATGTTGGTGGAGGCCGGCGAGCACGACTCGGGAGAGCTGTGGGCGGAAGCGCTGGAGCGCGGGCGCATCGTGCGCTTCTCGCGCCCTCCCATCGAGCTGCCGGCGGCTTCCGACCTGCAGTTCCTGCGCGACGGCCTCTGGCCGTTTCTCGAGCGCAAGAACGTCAGCTACTACCCGGAGGCCGATCGGCTGACCGGGCTGCGCGGAGCGCCGGAGGTGCGGCGACGGGCGCAGGCGATCCTGCGGCAGCACTCGAAGCGCGTTCGCGGGTTCCTCGAGCGCGCCATGCCGGGGTTCACGCGTGGCTGGCAGCCGGGCACCTCCAGCTTTCGTCCACTCGAGGAGCAGGGGCGCAACCTGTCCGCGCATGCGAGCAACGAGCTGGTGCACGTCGACGCCGGCGCCTACGGCGCGACGCACGGCGATCGCATCCTGCGCTTCTTCATCAACGTGAACGCGGAGCGCGAGCGGGTGTGGGTGACCAAGGGGACCTTCGCCGAGCTGTACCGCCGGCACGCGCGCGATGCCGGTGTCGACCGGGCGGACGTCGCGTCCGGCGTGGCCGGGCGGGCCCTGGCGGCGGTCCTCCGCGCGGGCCGCAGGGCCGTCCCCATGCTGCGCGTCGTCGACACCTCGCCGTACGATCGGGCGATGCGCCGCTTCCACAACTGGATGAAGGACACTCCGGCCTTCCAGCGGAGCACGGAGGGCCTGCGGGAGATCTCGTTCGCTCCCTTCCAGGCGTGGATGGTCCTGACCGACGGCGTGTCGCATGCGTGCATCCGCGGCCAGCACGCGCTGGTGGACACCTTCCTCGTCCCGCTCGCCAATTGCCGCCTTCCGGCGGAGGCCCCGTACCGGATCCTGGCCGGCGCGCGCGCATGAACGTCCCCGACAGCGTGCTGGTTTTGCGCTTCAGCGCGGTCGGGGACGTTGTGCTGACGGCGCCCGCGCTGGAAGCGTTGCGGCTCGCCTGGCCTGGGACGCGCATCGTCGTGGCGGTGAAGGAGCGGCTCGCGCACCTCCTGCGGCACAACCCCAACGTCGACGAGGTGCTCGAGCTGCGGCGCGGCGAGGGGCCCGTCTCCTTCGCGCGAAGGCTGCGGCAGAAGCGCCCCGGGGCGGTGCTCGACCTGCACAACAAGATCCGCAGCAAGCTGCTGCGCTGGCAGATGCCCGGAGTGCGGTCGGTGGTGTGGCGCAAGCGCGATTTCCGCGACACCTTGCCGGTGAAGCTCGCGCTCCGTCCCTACCGCGCGTCCATGCGGTTCACCGATCGCTATCACGCCGCCGTCGAGGAGCTCGTCGGGAGGCCGCTGCCGCGCGGCACGCTGCGCTACTTCCTCGGACCGGACGACCGCGAGCTCGCCGACGGCGTGCTGCGCGCGCACCGGATCGATCCGGGACTGCCGCTCGTCGGCATTTCGCCGGGAGCGAACTGGGAGACGAAGCGCTGGCCGGCGGAGCGCTTCGCCGCGCTCGCGCGCCGGGCGCTCGCGGCCGGCCTGCAGGTCGCGGTGCAGGGCAGCGAATCGGAAGCGCCGCTCGGGCAGCTCGTCGCGCGCGAGGCGCCCGGAGCGGCGGATCTGACCGGCAAGCTCGACCTGCCGGGGCTGGGCGGGTTCATCTCGCGCTGCACGGCCTTCGTGGCCAACGACAGCGGTCCCATGCACATGGCCCGGGCACTGGGAGTTCCCACGCTGGCGATCTTCGGCTCGACCGACCCGGCGATGTTCGACTTCGCCGGGCACGCGATGCTCTTCGCCGGCGTCGAGTGCGCGCCGTGCTCGTTCTTCGGACGATCGAGGTGTCCGCGGGGGCACTTCCGTTGCATGCTGGACCTGAGCGAAGAGCGCGCCTGGGAGGCGCTCGCGCCTCTCCTGCGCGCCGGGCGGCGGTTACCCCTCTCGGCATGAGCTGGCCCCGGGCGGCGCTGCTCCTCGTCTCGAGCTCGTCCCGTACCGGGCCCGCCGAGGGGCTGATCTCGCTCGGGCGCGAGGCTCGGGCGCGAGACATCGACGCGCGCTTCGCCGGAGATACCGTGCGGCCCGGCGAAAACCTCGGCGAGCATCTCGCCCACGCCGGCGTGCCCTGGGAGCGGGATCTGCGCCTGTCGCGCAAGGTCCGTCCCGGCGATGCGTTGCACGATGCACGGCTGCTCGCGGAGTGGGCGCGGTCGGGGCGATTCGACGTGCTCCACGCCACGTTCGCGCACGACCACCATCTCTGCCTGTGGGCCGCATCGCGGACGCGGCGCGAGGATCTACGGGTGATTCGCGCTGCTCAGCGGAGCGTGGACGTCACGCCAGGCGTCCTCGGGCTGCGCAGGTGGGCGCTCCGGCGCAGCGACGGCGTGCTCGTGCACTCGATGGCGTACCGCGACCGGCTGCTCGCGCAGGGCCTGGACCCGGCGCGTATGGCGGTGGTCGCGGCGGGCGTGGACGCGCAGTGGTTCACGCCGGGTCGCGCGCCGGAGCTGCGCGCCCGCTGGGGGGTGCCGGAGGAGGCGCCGCTCGCGGGCATCGTGGCGCGGATGAAGCCGGACCGCGGCCAGCGCATCCTGCTGGAGGCGTTCGCAGCGGCGCTGCGGCAGGTGCCGGAGGCGCACCTCGTGCTCGTAGGCCGCGGCGAGGACGAGCCCGCGCTGCGCGAGCTGGCCGGCCGGCTCGCGCCGGGGCGCATCCACTTCGGCGGGTACCTGCGCGGTCCGGGGCTCGTCGAGACGTATCGCGCTCTCGACGTGGCCGTGTGGCTGCGGGAAGGCAACGACGGCGCTTGCCGCGGGGTGCTGGAAGCGATGGCGTGCGGCGTGCCGGTCGTGGCGGGAAACGAGGGCGCGCCCGCCGAGCTGGTGCGGGACGGCGAGCACGGCCGCGTGGTGGATGCCGCCGATCCCGCGCGCATCGCCACGGCACTGGCCGAGCTGCTCGGCGATCTGCCTGCCGCGCGGAAGATGGGCGAGGCGGCTCGGCAGCGCGCTGGGGAATTCACGCCGTCGCGCGCCGCCGAGGAGACACTGGCGTTCTGGCGACGCCTCCGCGAGGGGCCGCGCGCCTCGTAGCCGTCCCGCTTAGCGCTGGCGTTTCAACACCTCGAGCAGCGCGACGCCGAAGGCCGGGAGGTCGTTCGGGACCCGCGAGGAGACCAGGTTGCCGTCGATCACCGACGGCTGATCCACCCATTCGGCGCCGGCGTTCACCACGTCGTCGCGGATCCCCACGGTGCTGGTTAGCCGGCGGCCGCGCACGATGCCGGCGGAGATGAGCACCCACGGGCCGTGGCAGATGGTGCCCACCAGCTTGCCCGCGGCGTGGACCTGGCGGACGCGCTCCAGCACCTCGGGGTCGCGGCGGATCTTGTCGGGAGCCCAGCCACCAGGGGCGATGATCCCGGCGAGGCCGGCAGCGGGGAAGTCGCGTACGGTGCCGTCCGGCTTGCAGGGGTACCCGTGCTTGCCGCGGTACTCCTTCTCCCCCAGGCCGGCGACCCGCACCTCGTAGCCCGCTTCTTCCAGGCGCAACTTGGGGTACCAGACCTCCAGGTCCTCGTACTCCGGTCCGACCAGCATCAGCACCGTTCCCGTGGCCATGGCGCGCGCTCCGATCAAGTGCTAATGCGGGCCCTCTTTGGCGGAGGTCCCGATGTCCGGCGACAAGCTGAAGATCACCAGGCGCGGTTTCGTCAAGGGCGCGGGCGTGCTCACCGGGGCAGCGGCGCTGCTGGGAGATGCGATGGAAGCGTCGGCTGCGGCGGGGCAGGCGAGTAAGCTCGGGCCCGGCGCCGTGCAGATCGAGCTGACGGTCAACGGCGAACGGCACCGCGTGGCGGTCGAGCCGCGGACCACGCTGGCCAGCGCGCTGCGCGACGATCTCGGTCTCACGGGGACCAAGATCGGCTGTGACCGCGGAGCGTGCGGCGCGTGCACCGTGATGCTCGGCAACCAGCCGGTGCCCTCCTGCAGCGTCTTCGCGCTCGACGCGGTCGGGCAGCCGGTCACCACCATTGAGGGCCTTGCGCACGGCGAGCAGCTCGCGCCCATCCAGGCGGCGTTCGTCGCGCACGACGCCCTCCAGTGCGGCTTCTGCACGCCCGGCATGGTGATGAGCTGCCACGCGCTCTTGCAGCGCAACGCGCACCCGTCGGAAGCGGAAGTGCGCCAGGCGGTTTCCGGCAACCTGTGCCGCTGCGGGACGTATCCGAAGGTGTTCGAGGCGGCGCTCGCGGTGGCCGCCGGGAAGGTCGCTTTCGCGCCGGAGGCCGCTGGATCCGGCGGTACCGGCGCTGGAGCGGCCCCCGTCCCGCAGCCCGATCCGCGTTCCGCCAACGAGAGCCCCGCCAAGGGCACCACGACCGGGGACACGACGTCGACGGCGAAGAGCGGCGCGGGCGGCGGGGAGGACCGACAGGTCGCGGTGGGCGTCCTCGGGGCGGCGGTACGCCAGGCGGAGCGCAAGATCCCCGAGGGCGAGCCCCGACCCTGGGACGCCGAGACGCGGCTGTCCGTGGTCGGACGGCCCACGCCGCGCATCGAGGGTCCCGAGAAAGTCACCGGGCGCGCCCGCTACTGCTACGACGTGCGGCTCCCGGGCATGCTCCACGCGGCCATGGTGCGCTCGCCCCATGCGCATGCGCGCATCCGCAACGTGGACCTGAGCGCAGCGGAGAAGATGCCGGGGGTCAAGGCGACGTACGTGGTGGAGCGCGTCCTCGGTCCCGCCGAGCTGCGCATCAAGGCCAAGGCGCCCGGCAAGTACCCGATCGTGCGCTACGAGGGGCAGCCGGTCGCGGCAGTCGCCGCTTCGACGCGCGCGCTCGCGGAAGACGCCGCGCGCCGCGTGAAGGTCGACTACGAAGTGCTGCCGCACGCCTCCGACATCGAGGCGGCGCAGCGTCCCGACGCGCCGCTCGTCTTCGAGGGACCGGTCGAGCAGCCCTCGACCGCGGGAGGCGGCGGAGCGCCCAAGGGGCTGCCGCAGCGGGGCAACGTGCGCGGCCCCAACGTCCAGACCATTCCCAAGGAAGGGAACGTCGACGAGGCGCTGTCGGCGAGCGCGGTGACCGTCGACGAGCGCTTCTCGACCGAGGTGCAGACCCACTCCGCGATCGAGACTCACGGGGCCGTCGCGGACTGGAAGCCCGACGGGCTCACCATCTACGAGAGCACCCAGGGCATCCATAGCGTGCAGGAGGAGCTGGCGACGCTCTTCGATTTGCCGAAGAGCAAGGTGCGCGTCGTCTGCGAGTTCACCGGCGGCGGGTTCGGGGCGAAGTTCGGCGCCGGCAACCACGGCGTCATCGCCGCCCACCTCTCGCGCAAGGCGCGCGCGCCGGTGCGCCTGTTCCTCGATCGCCGCGGCGAGCACCTCGCGGTGGGGAACCGTCCCAGCTCCATCCAGCGGCTGCGCATCGGCGCGACCAAGGAGGGACAGCTCACCGCGCTGCGCCTCGACGCGTTTGGCAGCGCGGGCTGCGCCGCGGGGGCCGGCTGCTCGGGGCCGGTGAAGAACATCTACCCCGCCAAGGTGGTGCACATCGAGGAGTCCGACGTATTCCTGCATGCCGGACCGTCGGCGGCGTTCCGCGCGCCAGGGCACCCGCAGGGCGCCTTCGGGCTCGAGCAGGCCATCGACGCGCTCGCGCACCGGCTGGGGATGGATCCGCTCGAGCTGCGCGACCGGAACGACCCGCATCCGGCGCGGCGCGAGGAGCGGCGCATCGGGGCGCAGAAGATCGGCTGGGCGGGGGCGCGCAAGGTGAAAGCGGGGGCCCAGCCCGGGCCGGTGAAGCGCGGCGTCGGGTTCGCGCAGGGCGTCTGGTACAACTTCGACGGTCCGCCCTCGGTGGCCGAGGTGCTCATCCACGACGACGGCAGCGTCGAGTGCCGCTCCGGCGTGGCGGACATCGGTGGCGGCATCCGGACGGCGGCGGCGCAGGTGGTCGCGGAGGTGCTCGGCATCCGTCCTTCGGAAGTGCTGGTGCGCATCGGCGACACCAGCTTCCCCATGGGACCGCCCTCCGGTGGCAGCATGACCACGCAGATGCTGACACCCGCGGTGCGCCTGGCCGCGGAGCGCGCACGGGACGAGCTGTTGCGGCTGGTTCCCGGCGAGCAGGAGCTGCGGTCGGCGGCGCGCAAGCTGAAGGGCCGTTCGGTCCGCGCAACCGGCGAGCGCGCCAAGGATTACGGCGGCTGGAAGGAGGACCGCTACACGACCACCATCGGCGGCGCGCAGTTCGCGGAAGTGGAGGTCGACACCGAGACGGGCCTCTTGCGCGTCCTTCGCGTCGTGGCCGTGCACGATTGCGGGCGCCCGGTGAACCGCCTGGCGCTCGAGTCGCAGATCAACGGCGGCATCATCCAGGGCATCTCCTTCGCGCTTTTCGAGCGACGCGCACTCGACCAGTCCACCGGCCGGATGGTGAACGCCGACCTGGAGCGTTACCGCATCGCTGGCAGCAAGGACGTGCCCAGGATCGAGTCGACCATCATCGAGAGCTACCTCGGCCGGACGAACACCGACGTCAGCGGCATCGGCGAGCCTGCGACGGTGCCGACGGCGGCGGCGGTGGCGAACGCGGTCTTCCACGCCACGGGCAAACGCGTGCGCCACACACCGATGACGCCGGCCGTGGTGCTCGCCGCGCTGGGAGGTGCCGCATGAACTCCTTCACCTGGATCGAGCCGGCCGACATTCCGGGCGCCATCGCCGCCGGCGCGCAGCAGGGCGCGCTCTTCAAGGCTGGCGGCGTGGACGTGACCGATCTGATGAAGGAGGGGATCGCGCAGCCGGCGGCGCTGGTGAACCTGCGCCGGGTTTCGGAGATGGACTTCCTTCGCGAGGAGAAGGGCGCGCTGGTCATCGGGCCGCTGGTCACGCTGGCGCGGCTTTCGGAGGACCCGCTGATGGTGAAGGGCGCGAACACCCTTGCGCTCGCCGCCGGCTGGGCGGGCACGCCGCAGATCCGCAACCTGGCCACGCTGGGCGGCAACCTGGCGCAAAGGCCGCGCTGTCCGTACTTCCGCAGCGAGCTGTTCCACTGCCGGAAGAAGGGCGGGACGGAGTGCTTCGCGATGCTGGGCGAGAACCAGGAACACGCCGTGTTCGGCAACGACCTGTGCGCCATCGTGCACCCGAGCGGCGTCGCGACGGCGCTGGTCGCGCTGGGAGCCTCCCTGAAGCTGAGGGGCCCGCGCGGAGAGCGCACGCTGCCCATCGAGCAATTCTTCGTCCGGCCGGAGCAAGACGTGACGCGGGAGAACGTGCTGCAGCCGGGCGAGCTGATCGTCGAGGTGCGGGTCCCCGCTGGCCGCCGTGGCGGATACGTGAAGCTGATGCAGAAGCAAACCTTCGACTGGCCGTTGGCGGACGCCGCGGTGGTGCTGGACCTCGACGGAGGCACGGTCCGCGAGGCGCGAGTCGTGCTCGGTGCCGCCGCCCCGGTGCCCTGGCGCGCGTCCGCGGTGGAAAAGGCGCTGGTCGGCAAGAAGCTGGACGAGTCCTCGGCTCGCGCCGCCGCGCAGCTCGCCACCTCCGGGGCGACTCCGCTGGACAAGAACGGCCACAAGCTCGCCGCGCTGCAGGCGGCGGTGCTGCGCTCGTTGCGCGCGGCGGGAGGGCTGGCATGAGCTCGGACGAGACGCCGAGGCTCTGCAAGTTCCTGCGCGCCAAGACGAGCGGCGTGCACGGCGACCCGGGCGCCCTGTGGGCGATCCGCAACGACTCCAGCGCGATCTATTGGTGCCTGCTGACCATGTCGCCGGCAGGTCCGGACGACCGGTTGGTCCACGTCTGCGACTGCGGTGAGGAGCGGGTCTGCTGCATCCCCGCAGGCGAGCCGCCGAGCGTTTGAATTCCGGCCGGGCGAGCCGCGTCGATCCGTCGACAACCACGACGGAGGACAACGTGCTTGCACTGCTCGCGCAGGTCTTCGCGTTCCACGCCGCTTGGGGCGCCCCACCTCGCCCCCCACCGCCACCCCCTCCCGCCATGCTGTCGCCGCGGCGGGCGGTGGCCGAAGCGCTCTGGTACTGCCGGGACCGCGGTCTCGCGTGTCGCCCCGACGGGGCGCGGTTGACTCGGGGCAACGTCTGGCGCGTGCGGCTGGACGTGGCCGGGTGGCGCCATCGCGAGAGCGATATGGTGGTCGACCTGGACGCATGGTCCGGCGAGATCCTCGCGGTCCACGGCCACCCGGGTTGGGGGCGGAGATGGAACCACGGGAGATGGGATCGGGACTGACGGGCGTGGTTCACCGCATCGTCGACATCGGCGAGGTCCGGCTGCACTGCGCCGAGATGGGGCAGGGACCGCTCGTGCTGCTCCTGCACGGTTTCCCCGAGTGCTGGGTAACTTGGCGCAACCAGATGCCCGCGCTCGCGGCTGCCGGGTTCCGCGCCGTGGC
>VBKO01000214.1 GCA_005888115.1 Deltaproteobacteria bacterium | reverse complement strand
TCATCCCGAGGGGGACATCGACTACTCGCAGATCTTCCCCGACCTGTTCCGCAGGCTCCGCGACCATTTCTTCGACGAGCGGAAGCGCACCCTGCGCCGCAATTCGGAGAAGATGCTCCGCTATCTCGGCGACGAGCGGGGCCTCCTCACCGCCAAGGAAGTCCAGCAGGTCGAGTCCACCCTGACCGGGATGAAGTCCCGCTTCGGCTACTGCGACCACTGCGCCAAAGACGCCCTTCTGCTGCTGATCACCAAGCGCTACACAGACTAGCCCAAAAGATCACCGCGGAGGCGCGGAGGTCGCGGAGGTCTTCGTTCTCCGAGATCGCACGTGCACGCGCCCGTTCGCGACAGCCCCCGCTTTCTCCGCGCTCTCCGCGTCTCCGCGGTGATCTTTTAGGAGGGGAAGACGAGGTGGAAGAACTCGGCGCGGCCGGCGACGCCTAGCTTCGCGTAGACCTGCGTCAGGTGCTGCTTGATGGTCTTCTCGGAGTTTCCCATCATCGCGCCGATCTCGGCGGAGGTGAGCCCCTTGAGGACGAGGCGCGCGACCTCCTCCTCCTTGCGCGTGAGCCGCGCCTTCGACAGCGCCTTGTTCACCAGCTTGGCGAGGTCGACGTCCACGCTGGTCACCTTGTCCAGCACGCCGCGCAGCGCCTCCGTGGTGAACGGCTTCTCCAGGAGGTACGCCGCCCCGGCGTTGAGCGCGTCCTTGACGCGCTGCTGGTCGGCGAACGCGGTCACCAGCACCACCGGCGCGCGGACCTCTTCCTTGCGCAAGGCGGGGATCAGATCGATGCCGCTCATCCGTCCCTCGCCCAGCACCACGTCCGCGACGACCGCCTCGACGAAGCGCAGCTGCGGGTCGCGCAACGCCGTCTCCGCGCTGGGGTGCGCGAGGCAGTTCCATCCAAACGCCTGGAGGCGCCGTGCCAGGATGGTGCGCGCGTCGGCCTCGTCCTCGACGAGCAAGAGCAGCCTGGGGCTGGGTGCCCGGGCGGGGGCTTCGGAGGTAGTCACGCGTCCATCCTCTCGGTCGTCTGGGTCTGGGGCAAGCGGCGTTGGTCGGAGGACAGGCGAGCGGGGCCCTGGAAGGTGAAGCGGAAGCAGGTGTGCCCCGCCCGCGCGTCCACGCAGGTCAGCTCGCCGCCGCTCGCGCGGGCCAGCGCGCGGGCGATGGCCAGCCCGAGCCCGGTGCTTTCCCGGCCCGAGGCGAAAGGAATGAAGAGCCGGGGGCGCACGTCGTCAGCGATGCCGGGTCCGTTGTCCTCGACGGTCAACTCGACAACCGCCCCGTCCAACTGGCGTGCGCGGACCGTCAGCCGGCCTCCAGACCCGTTCTGCTGTAGCGCCTCCAGCGCGTTGGCGACGACGTTCTCGACTGCGCTCCGCACCGCGAGCGCGTCCGCCCGCACCGCGAGGCCGCGCGGGCATTCCATGGTGATCTCGGTCCCGGTCATGCGCGCCGCGCTCGCCACCCGCTTCTGCAGCTCCTGCAGCGCGATGGCGAGGTCGACCGGCTCCTGCACTTCCTCTGGCGCGCGGCCGGCGCGCGACAGCTCGGACACCCGGCCGGAGGCGCGATCCACGTTCTCGCGGAGGCGCCCGATCAGCTCTCCGCGCTTGGCCGGATCGGACTCCTCGTCCAGCTCCTCCATCAGGAGCTGCAGGTTGTGCAGCGGGTTCTTCAGGTCGTGGGCGATCGCGGCAGCGACCACCCACAGCGCCTGGCGGCGCTCGGTTCCCGTCAGCCGTTCGGCGAGGATCCTCGAAGCAGCCCGCTCGGCATCGTGGAGCCGCTTGTAGCGCTGCGCGACCAGCAGCGCGGCGGCGACCAGCGCTCCAGCGAGGGGCGGCGCGGTCCAGTCGACGATCACCGCGATGACGGCGATCGGTCCACCGGAGCTCCGCGGCGGGAACATCTTGTCCAGCGTGGCCAGCATCAAGCCGAGCAGGAATCCCACCACGATGGTGATCGTTGGTCTGTACCGTTTCAGCACTCCTCCACCGTACTGCTGTCCGGGGCCCGGCGGAAGACACGAACGCATTCTCCGCGAGCGGCACCTACATGTGCGCTGGTCGGGAAAATTTCGGAATCGGCGGTCCGTCGCGTACTGTTTCACAGGGTGCAGGCGCGGCAATTCCGCCGCGCGGGGGAGAGGGAGTCGACCTTGCCGAGGTGGAACCGCCTGCTCGCCGCCCTCGCGGCCGTCGCGCTCGGCATCCCCGCCGCCGCGCAAGCGCGCAGCGAGAAGTCGCGCGTGGTGCAGAAGGCGCTGCGGCAAAGTGTCCGGGTCGAGGTGCAGGTCGCCGGCAAGGTCGTGCGCGCCGCCAGCGGCGTGGTGGTCGCGTCGGACGAGGGACGCAGCTACGTGCTCACCAACCAGCACGTGGTGCAGCGGGAGGGCCTGCGGGGCTCCGCCAATTTCGTGGTGGTGATCGAGCGGCCGAAGCTCCACCGCCTCGAGGCGAAGCTGGTCGCCGAGGGCGAGGTCCCCGACGACGATCTCGCATTGCTCAGCGTTCCCGAGCAGCTCACGCCGACGCAGATCGCCGCCGAGGACGAAGTGCAGGTCGGCGACGACGTGGTGGTGATCGGCGCGCCCTACGGCCGGTCGCTGAGCGTCAGCTCGGGCATCGTCAGCCAGCTCGAGGCCGACGAGGCGGACTCGCGCATCCAGCGCAGCATGAAGACGGACGCGCCCATCGGGTACGGCGCCTCGGGCGGCGGCGTCTTCAGCGTGCCCTCCGGCAAGCTGGTCGGGCTGGTCGAGGGCTATCGCACCGCCAAGGTTGCCTTCGGCGGCGTCGCCGGGAACGACTTCTCCTTCGACGTGCCGATGCCTGGGGAGACGTTCCTCGCGCCGGCCAGCAAGCTGCGCGCGTTCGTCGCGCGCGCCGGGCTCGCCAGGACGGCCGGGATCGAGGGGCCGCTGCCCGTCGACGCGCGCGCCGACCGGCGTCCCATGGCCGCAGGATCTCCCCGGCGCGGTCCGCTCTTGCCGCGCCCCCACGCGCCGCGCCTGTAGCTCCGCCGCGCTACAATCGGGCGCATGCGCGCCGATTGGGACACCTATTTCATGGAGATCGCGCGGGTCGTCTCCTCGCGGTCGACCTGCGATCGCAAGCATGTCGGAGCGCTGCTGGTGCGCGACCGCATGATCCTCTCCACGGGCTACAACGGGTCGATCCGCGGGATGCCCCACTGCGACGACGTCGGGCACCTCATGGAAGGCGGACACTGCGTCGCGACCATCCACGCGGAGGCGAACTCCGTGCTGCAGGCCGCGCGGAACGGCGTACGCATCGACGGTGCGGACCTGTACACCACTGCGAGCCCGTGCTGGCCGTGCTTCAAGGTGGTCGCCAACGCCGGGGTCAAGCGTATCGTGTACGGCGAATTCTACCGCGACGATCGCATCTTCGACGTGGCGCGTCGCCTGGGGATCTCCCTCGTCGATCTCTCCGGCGGATCCGCGAAATCCGGGCCGAAAGCGGACGAAAAGCTCACAACTTGACAGCATCCCCCGAATCCGCGGAATGGTGGGAGAGCATCCGAGCGCCGGGTCCTCCCCCGGCCCGGCGAGGGGGCAAGCGAAATGACCGTGAGATCGTGGGCCCTTGCGCTCGTGCTGGCGGCTTCTGCGCCGATCTGGGCCGAGACCTCCCAGCAGCACGTCACTGCGGCCCGCGTCGCGGAGAAGCGCTCCCAGTGGCGCAAGGCGCTCCGCGAGTGGCAGGCGGCTTACCGGATGGAGATCAACGCCGAGTACCTGATCGGCATCGCCGATGCCCACGCGCGCCTGGGCAACAAGGCCGAGGCGCGCAGGCAGTACGAAGCGTACCTCGTCGATCCGCTTGCGCTGCCCGCCAACGCGGCGCGCGTGAAGAAGAAGATCGCTGCTCTGCAAGCGCCCGCGAAGGGGGCGATGGCGGTGAAGCTTCCCGCGCGGTCCGCCGCGGACCCCAAGGGCAAGCAGCTCGCCGCCGCTCCGCCCCTGCCTGCCATGCCCGCTCCGCAGCCGCTGCCCCTTCCGGATCTCGATCTGCCTCCGGCGAAGACTGCCGCGCCCGCGAAGAAGGACGATCGGGCGCTCGCGCTTCCGGAGCTGCTTGGGGCTCCGCCCGCCGATGCCGGTAAGAAGCAGACGCCTCCGGCGGCGCAACCTGCGCCCGCGCAAACCGCGCAGACGCTGGCGGCCGTGCCGCCGGCGGCTGGAGCCAATCCCGCGGTCGCCAAGCCTGGGTCGGCGCCCGAGCCGCGAAAGGCACCGCTCGACGCGATCGCGGTGGCGGAGGCGCCGCGGCCCTCTCCGGCGGCCTCGGCCGGCGGCGCAAAGCGCACCGTCGCCTGGGTTGCCGCGGGCGTGGCGGTCGTCGCTCTCGGAGGAGGCGCATTTGCGTACGCCAGGTCCAACAGTGCGCAGAGCGATCTGACCGGCTCCGTCCACGACAGCGCGGGCGCGAAATCGCTGCTCGACGACGAGAAGCAATACAAGACGATGAGCTTCATCGGGCTCGCGGGCGGCCTGGTGGCGGCCGGCGTGTCGGCGGCCCTGTTTGCCTTCTAATCCACGGTTCGTGGTGCCTGTCGCGGCGTGTGGGGGGCGGGTGACCCGGCCGCTTGAGTGGAGCGTATGATTCAGAAGCCGATTCGTTGGAACGACTTGCGAAGGTTGTGCTGCGGGCTGTTGCTCGTCGCTGCGGGCGTTGGCTGCAGCGTCAACGAGATCGGGAAGATCCCGTGCCGGGACACCAGCCATTGCCCGAGCGACTATCCGACTTGTAGCGCTGCCGGGTACTGCGTGAACAGCACGCCGACGACCACCATCGAGGTGGTGTCGGGCGATGCCCAGACTGCCGTGGTCGGCAACGCGCTGGCGCAGTCGCTGGTGGTCCGGGTCCTGGACACGAACGGCAACGCGGTCCCCAACTTCGGCGTGACCTGGAGCGTGGGGAGCGGCGCCGGCCAGGTCTCGGCCGGATCGACGAACACGGGCCCGGACGGAAAGGCGTCGATCACCGCCACGGTGGGAACGACGGCCGGCGGCAATACCTTCACTGCGTCGGCCGCGGGCCTGACGGGGAGGAACTTCACAGCGACGGGGATTCCGGACGTCGCGAATACGCTGGTGCTGTCCGGCCCGGACTCGAGCACGGCGGGCGCTATCCAGCCTTTCACGGTGACGGCGCAGGACAAGTTCGCGAACGTCGCGGTGAGTTATCGAGGCACGGTCAGCTTCACCTCGAGCGACGGGGCCGCGACGCTTCCTTCCGCATATGCCTTCTCGGCCAACGATGCGGGAGCGCATCAGTTCTCGCTCACCCTGAAGACCGCGGGGACGCGTTCCGTAACGGCAGGCGACGGCTCGCTCAGCATCACGAAGCCCGGCATCACGGTGAACCCGGCATCGGCCGTTACGCTCGTGGTGACGGGATTCGCGAACACGGTGACGGCCGGGACGGCAGGCACGGTGACCGTCACCGCGCGAGACACGTTCGGCAACACGGCGACCGGATACCTTGGCACCGTGCAAAT
>VBKO01000569.1 GCA_005888115.1 Deltaproteobacteria bacterium | reverse complement strand
TACGTCCATTTCATCCATAAGCCGGGTACCTTCGGACGTTTCGCCGCGCGTCTCGCGGGTGTTCCCTTCGCGCTCTCCGCACATGCGAAGGACGTCTGGATCACGCCGCCGGAAGAACTCCGCGCGAAAGCGCGCGACGCGGAAGCCGTCTTGACGTGCACGCAGGAAGCCTCGGCGTATTTGCGGGAGCTCGTCGGCAACGCGACTCCCGTGCACCGCATCTACCACGGGGTGGACCTGCCGAGAACCGCTCCGACCGACAAGAAGCTGAACGCCCCCGTCGTGCTGGCAATCGGCAGGCTCGTCGAGAAGAAGGGGCTCGAGACGCTGATCCGCGCAGCGGCGCTGCTGCTGCTCCGCGGCATCGACTTCAAGGTGCGGATCGGCGGAGAAGGACCGGAGTGGGCGAGGCTTCAGCGCCTCGCGCACGAGCTGGGTGTCGCGGAACGGGTCGCCTTCCTTGGGCCGTTGCTGGAGGACGAGGTCGTGAACGAGTACGGTCGCGCGAGCATCTTTGCCCTTCCCTGCAGGGTGCTACCGAACGGCGACCGAGACGGTGTGCCCAACGTGATCGTCGAGGCGATGGCGAATGGACTCCCCGTGGTAAGCACGACTCTGAGCTCAGTGCGCGAGGCGGTGGTGGACGGCGAATGCGGGCTCCTCGTCCAACCCGGCGACTCGCGGGGTCTCGCAGATGCCCTCGAGCGGCTGCTCACGGCGAGAGAGCTGCGTGCGCGGCTCGGCCAGGGCGCACGTCGCCGGGTGCAAGACCGGTTCGAGCGGCAGGCCAACCTGCCGGCCGTACACGCGGCGCTTGCCGGGGCCGGGCTCATCCCGAGCAAGGTCGAGCGCGTAGGGACGCGAGCGAAGCAGTGGACGGCTGCCTGATGCGTCTGCTCTACGTCAGCGCCGATCCCGGCGTGCCGGTCTTCGGACACAAGGGGGCGTCCGTCCACGTAAGGGAGCTCGTTACCGCCCTCAGCGCGGAGGGCGCTCGAGTCGCGATCGCCTCCCCGCGGATCTGCCCGGAGGGAGACGGCCTCGAAGTCAGTGTCGATCTCGTCGAGCTTCCACCTGTGATCGCGAGTACCCACGTTGGGGAGGCGTCGCTTCACGCGGCGATCGAGACACAGGCCGACGAGCTCCTGCGCTTCGCGGAGCAGTACAAGCCGGAGGCCGTCTACGAGCGCTACTCGCTCCACAGCCGGGCCGGCGCAAGCGTCGCAACGACATTGGGAGTTCCCCACTTCCTCGAGGTGAACGCACCGCTCCGAGACGAGGAGCTCCGATTCAGATCGCTCTCTCATCCCGAGCTGGCCGTGGAGACCGAGGCGTACGCCTACGGCTCGGCGGATCGGATCTTCGCCGTCTCTGTCGCGCTCGCGGATTCGCTTGTTCGCGGAGGGGCGAGGAACTTCGTCGTCGGATTCGCCGGCAGCCTCAAGCCGTGGCACGGCATTGAGGTCATGGTCGACGCCGTGCGGCGTGCCGCGGCCGATATCGCGAGTCTGCGACTCGAGATCGTTGGCGACGGGCCGTGCGCTCGTGCTCTCGAGCGTCTTCGGCTGTCGCGAACGGGGTACATCATGCACGGAGCTCGGCCACACGGGGAAACGCTGGGGATTCTCTCCTCGTGGGACGTCGGGCTCGCGCCGTACGTTGCCGCCGCCCCGACTTTCTACTTCTGTCCTCTGAAGGTGCTCGAGTACATGGCCGCCGGTGTCTGCCCGGTCGCCTCCCACCTCGGAGACATACCCTCGCTGCTCGGTGACGGCGAGTGCGGTTTCCTCGTTCCGCCTGGGGACGCGCCTGCACTCGCCTCGACCCTCGTCGAGCTCGCCGGAGATCGGGCGCGTGCCGCCGCCGTGGGGGCCCGAGCGCGGAGCCGCGCACGCGCATCGTTCAGTTGGCGTCGAAACGCAATCCGCATCCTCGACTCCTTGCACTCACACGTCTCCGACTCGGCCGCGTATGCGCACACCTAGCGCATCGACGCCTCCTGCTCAGGCCGGTGAGATTGTCCGCGCGTTCGTCCCCGATGTGAGGAGGCAGCGCAGCCGGCTCGTCGGCGGGATGGCGTTCGGGCTCGTGTACGCGCTCACCCGCGTCGCCGAACCGTGGCCACTCAAGGTTGTGTTCGACCAGGTGCTCTTCCACAAGCACGCGCACGGGGCGTGGTTTCGACCCTTCGCGATCTTCGGTACCTCCGCGTACGAGATCCTCGCTGCGTCGGCGTTGATTCTGGTTGTCGCCGGCGTCGTTCGAGGGTTCTCGTACTACTACGAGGACTACCTGCTCTCGAGCGCCGCCCAGGAGATCGTCTACCGGGTTCGTGCGCGGCTCTATCGACATCTGCACCAGCTGCCGGTGACCTTTCACCAGCGCCAGCGGACGGGCGACACGATGGTGCGGCTCACGTCAGACATCGTCGTGCTGCGTGACATGCTGGTCGACAGCATCGTCAACGTCGGTACGGGCGTCGTGATGGTGGGGTTGATGCTGGCCGTGATGTTTAGCGTCGATCCCGTACTGACTGCGGTGTCCATCGCCTCGATGCCTGCGGTCGCCTTGCTCAGCGCCGTCTACGGCCGTCGCATCCGCACGAACTCGCGCAAGCAGAGGAAGCGTGAAGG
>VBKO01000213.1 GCA_005888115.1 Deltaproteobacteria bacterium | reverse complement strand
ATGGCTGCCTCCTTCAGTACACTCCGAGATGTTGCGCGAGGAACGAGGCGTCGCCCCGCACCGCCTCGGCGGCGCCCTCGTACGCCACCCGGCCGCTGTTGAGCGTCACCACGACATCGGCCAGGCCGAGCGCCAGCTTCGTGTTCTGCTCCACGAGCACGATCGATAGCCCGCTCGCGCGCAGCCTGCCCAGCACGCGCGCAACCTCCGCCACGATCTGCGGCGCGAGCCCTTCCGACGGTTCATCGAGCAGCAGCACCCGGGGGTTGATCATCAGCGCGCGCCCGATGGCCAGCATCTGCTGCTCGCCGCCGGAGAGCGACCACGCCGCCTGGCCTTCCCGCTCGCGCAAGCGAGGAAAGGCGTCATAGACGGCCGGCAGATCCCACTGCCCCCTGCCGCGCGCAGCGACAGTGAGGTTCTCGCGCACGGTGAGGCTGGGGAACACGCGTCGTCCCTGCGGCACGAGGCCGATCCCGCGCCTCGCGATGGCTTCGGGTGGCAGCTCGGCGATGGGCTGTCCGAACAGCGCGACCGACCCGTTCCGCCGGGCGATGAGCCCGCTGATGCAGTGGATGCAGGTGGTCTTGCCGGCTCCGTTCCGACCCAACAGGGCCAGGAGCGACCCCTCGTGCAGCGTGAACGAGACGTCGTGCAGCACATGGCTGTCGCCGTAGAAGGCGTTCACGCCCGAGAGCGCCAACGCCTCACGTGCCAAGGTAGACCTCCTGCACCCTGGCGTCGGCGACGACCTCGGCGCGGCTGCCTTCGACGATGATTTCCCCTTGGTGCAGCACGGTGATCCGCTCGGCGAAGGAGAGCGCGACGTCCAGATCATGCTCGATCATCACCACCGTGACCCGGCGCGGGATGGCCGCGAGCTGCTGCTGGATGTCGCGCCGCTCTTCCTGCGAGAGCCCCGCGAACGGCTCGTCGAGCAGCAGCACGCGCGGCTCCTGCGAGAGCGCCATGGCGATCTCCACCCGCCGCTGCTCGCCGTACGAAGTGTCCGACAGGCGCCGATCCGCGGCAGCGCGCAATCCGAGGCGATCGAGCACCGCGAGTGCCCGCTCGCGCAGCTCGGGCCGGCGCGAAAGAAGCGCCACGGGGTTCCAGCGCAGCGGAGACAGGCCGAGGAGCGCCAGCTCGAGGTTGTGGGCGAGCGTGTCGCGCGGGAAGAGCGTGATGACCTGGTAGGTCCGCGCGAGGCCCAGATGCACGCGGCGGTGCGCGGCCATCCGCGAGATCTCGCGACCGAACAGACGGATGCTTCCGGTGTCCGGGGGAAGATCTCCGGTGACGAGGTTGAACAGGGTCGTCTTGCCCGCCCCGTTGGGACCGAGGAGCAGCCGCCGCTCGCCGTCGGCGATGGCGAGCGACACTCCGCGCACGGCCGGCACGCCGCCGAACGATTTGGAGAGACCTTCGAGCCGCAATGCTTCCGCGCTCATGTGGTCCCCGCCGGGCGCCGCCGCCGGCGGAGCCGGTCGATTCCAGGGACCAGGCCCTCGGGCATGAAGGCCACGATGGCGACGAAGACCAGGCCGAGCAGCATCACCCAGCGGGTCACGTACGCGCTGACCACGTTCTTCAGCATCACCACCACCACCGCGCCGACCACCGGTCCGAGCAGCGTCCCCGCGCCGCCGGCGATGACCATCAGCAACGCTTCCGCGGAGTTGGTCAGCGCGAGGACGTGCGGGCTGACGAACTGGTTGTAGTACGCGTACAGGACGCCGGCGACCGCTCCCCAGAACCCCGCCGCCACGAACGCGACCAGGCGGACCATCCACACGTGCCAGCCCAGCGCCTGCATGCGTCGCGGCTGGTCGCGGACGCCCCGCAGGCCGGCGCCGAAGGTGGAGCGAACCAGCACGGCGATCAACACGAACGCGCAGGCGAAGACCGCCACCGTCATGAGGTAGAACGTGCGAGGCGAGGCGAGATCAATCCCGAACGGCTGCGGGCGCTGGAATCCGGAGAGGCCGTTGTCCCCGCCGGTGACGCTCACCCAGCGGTAAGCGAGGCCCCAGAGGATCTGGCCTAGCGCCAGCGTGATCATCAGGAACCCCAGACCCGTGGCGCGCAGCGCAAGGATCCCGAAGAGCAGCGACATGGCCGTGGTGAGGACCACGGCCGCGACGGCGGCCGGCAGGTGCGAAAGGCCCGCGCGCGTGACCAGCCAGATCGTCAGGTACGCCGAGACGCCGAGATAGACGGCGTGCCCGAGCGAGATCAGTCCCCCGTACCCGACCAGGAGATTCAGGCTGAGAGCGAAGATGGCGGCGATGAGGATCTGGGTGGCGACGTTGACGTAGAAGTCCGACGGCGAGAGCGCCGGCGCGAGCAGGAGCAGGGAAAACGCGGCGACCAGCAGGACGCGGATCATGCGGCGCGGGCCCCGAAGAGTCCCTTCGGACGCAGCACCAGCGCTGCAACCATGGGCAGGAAGAGGATGACGTAGGCGAGCTGCGGGAAGAGCGCCTGGCCGAAGGTGTAGAGGAAGCCGATGAAGAAGCTGCCCGCGAAGGCGCCGGGCAGGCTGCCGGGACCGCCCAGGATGAGGACGATGAGCGCGAGCGGCAGCATGTCCATGTCGAGGCCCGGATAGACGGAAAGGATGGGTCCGCCCAGGACGCCGCCCATGCCGGCGAGTGCCGCGCCCAGGCAGAATACGGCGGTGAACAGCCGCGGCACGGGAATGCCGAGGGCGCGCGCCATTTCCATGTCGTCGACCCCCGCCCGGATCATCGCGCCCAGGCGGGTGCGCTCGAGCAGCGCCCACAGCGCCACCGCCGTGACGATGGAAATCCCGACCACCGCGAGCCGGTACTTGGGGAAGAACACGCCGAAGACGGGCACCGCGCCCATGAGCCCTCGCGGAACGGGCAGTGGCATCGGATCGCCCGACCAGACGAGCAAGGAGGAGTCCGCGATGATGAAGGCGATCCCGAGCGTCACCAGCACCTGCGAGAAGGTGCGCCCCGCGAGCCGCCGCAGCAGGACGCGCTCGATCACGCCGCCCAGGATCGCGATCGTGAGGGCGCCTGCGACGACCGCGGTCCAGAAACCGTAGCCGGCATTCAGCACCGACAGTCCGACGTAGGCGCCCAGCATGAAGTACGCGCCGTGCGACAGGTTCGCCACCCGCATCAGGCCGAAGATGAGGGAGAACCCGGACGAGAGCAGGAACAGGAGCCCGCCCAGCGCGAGCCCGTTCAGTGACTGGATGACCCAGAACCGCACGGCGGCCTACGGTTCCAGGTTCGACGCCTTCGGGTTGTCGCGCGAGTAGACGGGCTGCGCCAGGAACGTCTTGGGATCGTATTTCCAGAACTGGCTCACACCCGGGTAGGTCTGCACCACGGTATTCTGTAGCCGCCCGTCCTTGCGCTCCACCTTGCGGATGTAGACGGTCAGCACGGGGTTGCCGCGCTCGTCGATCCGCATGGGGCCGCGGAAGCTGTCCTGAACGTCGAGCGAGCGAAGCGCCTTCATGAAGGCGTCCTTGTCCTCCACCTTTCCGTGCACCTTCTGCAGCGCGAGGTCGAGGAACATCGCGGCCGTGTACGCGCCCGCGCTGTAGTAGCCGGGATCGGCGCTGTGGGCAGCGCGGAAGGCCTCGACGAACTTGCGATTTGCGGGCGTATCGATCGCGGCGCTGTACCAGCCGCAGGAGACGACTCCGAGCGCCTCGTCCCCCATGTTCTTCAGGATTCCCTCGTCGACGGTGGTCATGTTGCCGAGGACCGGGACTTTCAGGCCGTACTCGGCATACTGGCGCAGGAAGCGCAGCCCGTTGGCCCCGGCGAAGCTCGCGTAGATCGCGTCGACATCGGGCTTGATGCCGGCGACGTACGAGCCGTAGTCGGCGACGTTCAGCGGCGCCCATTGCTTCTGCACGACCTTGCCGCCCGAGTCCTCGAATGCGCGCTGGAACCCGGCCGTCGTCTCGTGCCCGAAGGCGAAATCGTCGCCGATGGTCGCGATGCGCTTGTACTTGAGCGTCTTCGCCGCGTACTCGCCGAATGGCTGGTTCGGCTGCGCCGAGCTGCCCACCGCGCGCACGAACCACGGATTGGGTGACCGCTGCGTCAAGTCCTCGGCGGCGGCGGAGGGAGAGATCACCGGTACCTTCACCTGCTTCACGTAGTCGTTGATGGCCAGCGCTTCGAATGCCGCCAGCGGCCCGATGATGACGTGCACCTTGTAGCGCTCCACCGCCTCCTGCGTGCGCGTCCGCGTGGTGGCCGGCTGGCCCGCCGTGTCGAGCGTCACCACCTCGATCGACCGCCCGGCGAGCTTGTTGCCGTGCTCCTTGAGGTACAGGGTCAGCCCTTCTCCCATCTGGCGGCCACCGGCGGCGAGGGCGCCAGAGTTCACGGTCAGGAAACCGACGCGGACCGGCTCCTTCTCGGCGGCGCGGGCCGGCAGCACGGCGAGCAGCACCGCGAGGCCGAAGACATGCCTGGACATGGTCGATCTCTCCTCGAGGTGACAGGCGCCCGCTCACGCGAATTCGCGCGGCGGGCGGGCGGGCGCCGGTGATATATCACGCAGCGGAGAAACCAGATGACCGCCATGACCAGCAGAGCGGTGGGGGCGGGAGCGTCCCCGAACCGCGGCCTTTTCATCGACGGAAGCGAAGTGCCGGCGCCGTCTCACGAGCAGATCGACGTGCTCAACCCCGCGACCGGCGAGGTGATCGCCCGGATCGCCCACGGGACACCGCAGGACGTCGACCGCGCCATCCAGAGCGCCCGCCGCGCGTTCGAGAGCAAGGAGTGGGGCGGCATGGAGGTGCGCGCCCGGGCCCGGCTCGTCAACCGGCTGGCGGACGCGCTCGAGGAGCATCTGCCCGAGCTGTTCCGCCTGGAGACGAACAACAACGGCCGTCCCGTGAACGAGACGCGCGCGCAGATCAGCCGGCTTCCCGATTTCTTCCGCTACAACGCCGGCCTGGCGCTCTCGCGCCGCGACGCGGTGGTCCCCGTGGAAGGGCCGTACCTCGCCTATACCCAGCGGACTCCGATCGGCGTGGTGGGCAACTCGACGCCCTTCAACCATCCGATGATGATCCTTTGCAAGAGCCTCGGGCCGGTGTTCGCCTCGGGCTGCACCACGGTGGTGAAGCCTTCCGAGTACACGCCGCTGACCACGCTGGAGCTGGCGCGCATCTTCAGCGAGGCGGGGCTTCCGCCCGGCGTCTTCAACGTCGTCACCGGGCTCGGGGCCACCACGGGCAAGGCGCTGGCGGAGCACCCCGACCTGAATAAATTCGTGCTCACCGGCGGCACGGAGGCGGGCCGCATCGTGGGCGGGTGCGCAGGCCGCAACTTCGCGCGCCAGACGCTCGAGCTTGGCGGCAAGACGCCGGTCCTCGTGTTCGACGACTACGATCTGGACCAGGCGGTGAACTACGCCGCCTTCGGGGCGTTCGTCGGCGCGGGCCAGACCTGCATTTGCGCGAGCCGGCACCTGGTGCAGCGCAGCATCTACCGCGAGTTCGTCGAGCG
>VBKO01000212.1 GCA_005888115.1 Deltaproteobacteria bacterium | reverse complement strand
CGGGGCGGTGTGGGGGCCCGACCCTGGACGACGCGATTGTAGATGTCGTTGAAGGCGGCCTCGTCGATCAGCTCGCCGCCCAGCTGCGCGGGCCCGCTCTCCTGTTTCTGCTTCTTCCTGCGTCGCTCCTCGCGCCCCTCGGTGGGCACCACGCCGAAGTCGAGCGCGCGCATCTGCCGGGTGGCGCCGTAGTTCGCGCGCAAGAGCTGGAAGATGCGGAACTCGGGGGCGATCACCGGCAGGCAGGCGCGGCCCACCTTGTAGCCGAGCTGGTCCATCTTCTGGAGGTGGATCTCCGTGCACAGCACCTTGAGCCGGCGCTTCTCCATCTTCCAGGGCACCATCTCGTCGCGGTCGGCGACGTGCTTCGGGAGCAGCGGGACGACCTCGTCCTGCGGCTGCAGCTCGCCCCAGGCCACCTCGCACCCGAGTTGCTTCCCGAGAGCGCGCGCCACCTGCTCTTCCTCGACGAGCTTCAGCTCGAGCAGGTTGGTCCCCAGCCGGCCGCCGTAGAGCACCTGCCAGTCGAGCGCTTCTTCGAGCCCGTCCTGCGTGAGGTGGCCCTCGCGGATGAGGATCTCGCCGATGCGCATGCGCGGCTTCTTTTCTAGCACACGCCGCCTGCCCGCTCCCGGGACTTGAATCCTCTTGCGCGCTTCGCTCGGGGGAGGGAAAAGACCGCGCGCCCTGTTGCAAGGCGCGAGATGAGAGCGTCCGTCCATGCCCTGGCAGGGCTGCTGTGCCTGAGCGCCTGCGCACATGCCCTCACCCCGGACCAGGAAACGATGGTCCGGCGTGGCGACTGCGCCGAGCTTCTGCGGGCCGCCGATGCGGCGCGCGCCCGCGAGCAGGGCGGGCTCGCTTCGAGCCTGGCCGCCGGATGCGCTCAAGACAAGCTCAACGCGCTCGTCGCATCCGCCACCCCCGCGGAAGCGATGCTGTGGTGCGGTCGCGCCAAGGCGGCCTCGGCCGCCGCGGTTTGCGACTCGGCGGCGATCGCTTCGCTGGCGGGCCAGCTCCGGCCGCGACTCACCCTCGGCCCACCGGAACCGGGCTTGTCCGCCGACCCCTCGCTCGCCGGGGCTCTGGCCGAGTTGGGGCCCGCCTACAATCTCGGATGGGAAGCGGACGAGCCGGACGTGATCGTCGGGAGGGTGCTCATCACCGTCGATCACGCGACCAACAGCACCGTCGCGCAGGTGGCCGATACCAAGGGCGGCAAGCAGCGGGTTCCCGCGGTGCAGCACCGCTTCATCGCGCGCGCTCAGGGAGACGTGGAGCTCGCAGGAAAGACGCGCACCATCCGCGCCACCGAAGAGGCGCGCGACTTGACCTGGGCCGCAGCGCCCAGGACGTCCGTGGCCGCCAAGTCCGATCCGCAGGTCCCTGCGGAGGCGGAGTTGAAGCGGCGCGCCGCCCTCGCCTGGGTCAAGGCCCTGGCCAAGGCGCTGGCCGCCGCGCCGCCGGAGGCGGTGGACGTGACCGACGCGCGCGGCTGCGTTGCTTACGGGCTCTCCCTCAATCTCCTTTCCGGCGACCCGCTCGCGGCTGCCAACGGTCTCGGCGAGCCGGCCAAGGTTTCTGCCTGCGAGAAGCTCCTCGACGAGCCCGCCGGCGCCGGCATCCCCGTGCCTTGATGAAGAGGACTTCGATGATCGACAAACACGACTGGCGACTCACTGGCCACCAGGCCAACTACCTGCACGGGGAGCTCTTGCGCTACGCGCCCTACCGGCCGCCGCGCCCCGGGTGGACGCACGACCGCTGTGAGTTTTGCTGGACCCGGTTCGCGCCGCAGAAGCGCGAGGGTTGCGCGAGCGAAGGTTTCCATACCGAGGACCACCGCTGGATCTGCGAGTGCTGCTACGAGGATTTCAAGGTGATCTTCGACTGGCGGCTCGAAGGGTAGACGATCCGCTTGAGCTTCAGCCCACCCGCGCGAGGCTGAGGCGGCCGCGCCAGCGGTTCTGGAAGGCGTCGCGCAGGGCGGCGTTCTCCGACTTGCGCAGATCGGGATCGGACTGCACGAGCGCGAATGCCTCCTCGCGCGCCTCCTGCAGGATGGCCTGGTCGCGCGTCAGCTCCGCGACGGCGAAGTCGGGCATGCCGCTCTGGCGGGTGCCGAGGAACTCCCCGGGCCCGCGCAGCTCGAGGTCGGCCTCGGCGATGCGGAACCCGTCGGTGGTCTCCTCCATCACCTTGAGCCGCTCGCGCGCGGCCGGCCCCCATTCCGCGCCAGAGGTCCCGGTGAGCAGCAGGCAGTGGGACTTCGCCGCGCCACGGCCCACGCGCCCGCGGAGCTGGTGGAGCTGCGAGAGGCCAAACCGCTCGGCGTGCTCGACGAGCATGACGGTGGCGTTCGGCACGTCGACGCCCACCTCGATGACGGTGGTGGCGACGAGGATGCGGTCCTCGCCTCGCACGAACCGGTCCATCGCCTCGTTGCGTTCCTGCGCGGTCTGCCGGCCGTGGACGAGCCCGATGGGCACGTCGGGGAACACCTCGACCGCGAGGCGGTCGCGCTCCTTGGTGGCCGCCTTCAGGTCGGCGAGCTTCTCGCTCTCCTCGACGAGCGGCAGCACCACATAAGCCTGCCGCCCGGCCTTCAGCTCCCGCCGGACGACGTCGTAGGCCCGCTCGCGCTGCGCGTCGCGGTACACGCGGGTGGCGATCGGAGTGCGTCCCGGCGGGAGCTCGTCGAGCACGCTCACGTCCAGGTCCCCATACAAGGTGAGGGCCAGCGTGCGCGGGATGGGGGTTGCCGTCATCACCAGCACGTCGGGGCGGGCGCCCTTCTTCATCAGGCGGGCGCGCGTCATCACTCCGAACCGATGTTGCTCGTCGATCACGGCGAGGCCCAGCTTGTGGAAGTCGGTGTCCTCTTCGGCCAGCGCGTGGGTGCCGACGACGATGTGCGCCGCCCCGCCGCGCACCAGGCGCTCGGCATGGGCGCGCTCGCGGGCGCCGAGGCTGCCGGTGACCAGCTCGACGTGCACGTCGCGCCGCTCGCGCAGCAGCCGGCGCAAAGAGCGGGTGTGCTGCTCGGCGAGGATCTCGGTCGGCGCCATCAATGCCGCCTGGTACCCGTCTTCGACGGCGAGCAGCGCCGCGCAGAGCGCCACCGCGGTCTTGCCGCTCCCCACGTCGCCCTGCAGGAGCCGGTTCATCGGCTCCGGCTTGCGCATGTCCTGCGCGATGCCCTGCACGGCGCGGCCCTGCGCACCGGTGAGCGGCCACGGAAGCGACCGGACCACCCGCTCGATGGACGCGTCGGTGGCGCGGAAGGCGATGCCGGGCTCCACCTTGACCCCGCGCCGCCGGAGCGCGAGGCCGAGCTGCACCATGAACAGCTCCTCGAATGCCATGCGGCGGTGCGGCTCTCCGGCGGGGCGTTGCGCCGCGGCGGCCACGTCGGCGCTGCGGTCGGGGAAGTGCGCCTCGCGTACCGCCTCGGCCAGGGGCCACAAGTCCCGGCGCTCGAGAACGCCGTGCGGCAGGACGTCGGCGAGATGGCCGGCGTACTCGTCGACCGCGCGCCGGGCGATGCGCCGGTACGTGCGCGCCGGGACGCCTTCCACGTCCGTGTAGACCGGCACCACGCGGCCGAAGGAATCGTCGGAGCTGGCTTCGAACGGTAGCGCGGGCCCGCTCGCGCCTTCCAGCGGCTCGACGTCCGGATGCGACATCGTCTTGCCGCCGCCGCGCCAGCCGGCTCGGACCTCCCCGCTGACCACGATGCGCGCGCCCGTGCGCAGGCGCTGCACCAGGGACGGGCGATAGTGGAACCAGAGGAGCATGAGGTAGTCGCCCGCGTCGTCTTTGAGGCGTACCTCGAGGCGCCGCCCCCGCCTGGCGCGCACTTCGTCCACCCACGCCACGGTGCCCGCGATGACGCTGCGCTCGCCGAGCGGGGCTTCGGCGACGGTCCGCCGCTTGCGCCGGTCCTCGTAGCGGCGCGGAAGGTTGAGGAGCAGATCCTGGACGGTGGCGAGGCCCCGGCTGCGCAGCTTCTCGTGGATGGCCGGGCCGACGCCGCGGAGGCGATCGACGGGGGTGAGGAGGGGGTCGGGGATGAGGCCGGCCTTCTGCGCGGCGGCCGCGATGGCGGCGCGGCGGGACTTCGACGTCGGCGGGGAGCTCGGAGTCGGGATTGTGGACGGTGGGGCGGCTTGTCCCAGCGCGGCGATCTCCGCCGGAACGTCCAGGAGGGTCGAGAGCTCGCGCACCAGCGCGGCGATGGCATTCCTGCGCCGATCTTCCGGCGCCGAGTCGAATCCCCGCGCCGTCTCTTCCAGACGATCCAGACCCGGCCCGAGATCGCCGGCATAGGGGCGGGCCTGCTCGACGACGCGCTGGACGAGCGGCTCGATCTCCCGCAGCGCGGCGACGCGGGCTATTCCGGCGCGGCTCAGGAAACGAAGCGGCGACAGGAGCGGCGAGAGCGCGAGCGCCAGCGCTTCGGGCGCTCCCCCGCCGCGGGTCACGGAGCCTCGGCCTCCTCGGGGTCGAGCGCGTACTCGACGAAGAGCACCTCGAGGATCTCGTACTCGCGCTCCCCGCCGGGGGTCCGGATCTTCACCGAGTCGCCCACCTCGCGCCCGATCAGGCCGCGCGCGATGGGGCTGGTGATGCTGATGCGCCCTTTCTTCAAGTCTGCCTCGGTCTCGCCGACGATGGTGTACTGCGTCCGCGCGCCGGAGTCGCTGTCCTCGAGCTTCACCGTGGCGCCGAACACCACCCGGTCGCCGGAGAGCTTGCCGACGTCGATGATCTGGGCGCGCGCCAGGCGATCCTCGAGCATCTGGATGCGGCCTTCGATGTGCGACTGGCGCTCCTTGGCCGCGTGGTACTCGGCGTTCTCGCGCAGGTCACCGTGGTCGCGGGCCACGGAGATGTCGTGGACGTTCTTGGGCCGCTCGACGGACTTGAGGCGCTTGAGCTCGCGCTTGATCGCCTCGGCGCCGGCGCGAGTCATCGGGATGCTTTCAGCCATGGCACGTCCGTGAGGGGAAACGACGGCGGCCGGCCCCAACCGGGTCCAGCCGCACCGGAAGCATCGCAAGCCGCGCTGGAGGCGTCAATGAGAAATGACCTGCCCGGGCCGACCGGAAGGCCTGCTTTCCACCTTGCCGTGTGTATGTTGTCAGCACGCCCGCTCGGGAGATGAGCATGAGGAACGGGATGCTCGCTCTGGCCCTGGCCTGGTCCGCTTGCGCGGGAGAGGATTGGTCCCCCAGCGCACCGCAGTGCACCGGGGTGCGCCGCGACACGGACTTCTGTCTCTGAGCTCACGCGACGCGACCGGATGAATCTGCTTGCGTTCTGCATAGAGTTGCATAATTATGCGGATCCATGCAGCGCACCCCCATCGCCGTCCTGGGCGCGTCGGGCTACTCGGGCATCGAGGCGACGCGCCTCCTGGCGCAGCACCCCCGCGCCGAGCTGAAGGTGGTGGCGAGCGATCGCTGGCAGGGAGAGACGGTCGAGCGGCGCGCCGGCGTACGCGGCCCCGCCGGCCGGCTGCGCTACGCCTCACCCGAGCGCGCGCTCGAGTTGGCGCGGGAATGCGCCGCCGCGCTCCTCTGCACGCCCGTCGACGCATCGCTGCAGCTCGCTCCGGCGCTGCTCGCCGCCGGGCTCAAGGTGGTGGATCTCTCCGGGGCCTTCCGGCTCGCCGACGCCGGCGCGTTCCGCACCGCGTACGGCCTGGACCACCCGCACCCCGGGCTCGTGCGCGAATCCGTCTATGGAATGCCGGAGCTGGGAGGGCGGGAGGCGATCGCCAAGGCGCGGCTGATCGCCAATCCCGGTTGCTATCCGACCGCGGCCGCCCTGGCGCTAGCGCCGCTCCTCCGCGCGGGCGTGCTCGCGGCCGGGGACGTCATCGTCGATGCCGCCTCGGGCACCACCGGGGCGGGCCGCAAGGCCAGCGAGGAGATGAGCTTCAGCGAGGTGGTGGACGACTTCCGGGCGTACCGCGTTCTGCGCCACCAGCACACTCCCGAGATCGCGCAGGCCCTCTTCCGGGCGGCGGGAAGGGGGCCGCCGACGCCGGCGCCGCCTTCTCGCATAATTATGCAAACGAGCCGTTCATCGAGCTGGCGGCCGTGGCGGACGAGGTCTCGCTCAAGGCGGTGGTCGGCACCAACCGCTGCCAGATCGGCTTCTCCGCGGGCGGCGCCGACCCCGGCCGGATCGTGGTGATCGCTTCCATCGACAATCTGGTAAAGGGCGCCGCCGGGCAGGCGCTGCAGAACCTGAACCTCGCCCTCGGCTGGCCCGAGACCAGCGGGCTCGACACCTTGAGGGGGTTCCATCCGTGAAGATCCCCAGCGGCTTCCAGTTCGCCGGCATACAGGCGGGCATCAAGCCCAACCGGAAGGACCTGGCGCTCGTCTACAGCCAGGCCCCCTGCTCCGCCGCGGGCTGCTTCACCCGCAATACCGCCCGCGCCGCGCCGGTGCTCGACGCCGAGGCGCGCCTGCCGTCGGCCGGCGTGCACGCGGTGGTGGTGAACAGCGGCAACGCCAACGCGCTCACCGGCCCCGAAGGGCTTCAGGACGTCAAGGCCGTCTGCGAGGCGGTCGCGCACGCCCTGGGCGTGCCCGCCTCGGCCGTACTGAGCGCCTCCACCGGCGTGATCGGCCACCGCCTGCCCGCGGCGAAGATCGTCGCCGCGGCGCCGCTGCTGGCGCAGTCGCTGCGCCCCGAGCCGGAGCGCGCCGCGGAAGCCATCCTGACCACGGACACGCGCATCAAGATGGCCGCGCGCGCGGTGCGGATCGGCGGCAAGGACGCGACCATCTCCGCCATCTGCAAAGGCTCCGGGATGATCGCGCCGTCGCTGGCGACGATGATCGCGGTCGTCACCACCGACGCGGCGGTCGGGCCCACGGCGCTCGCCGGAGCGCTCCAGAAGGCCATGGAGCGCAGCTTCAACGCGCTTACCGTGGACAACGACATGAGCACGAACGACGTCGTGTTCGCGCTCGCGAACGGGCTGGCCGGAAACAAGCCGCTGGTCGATCCCGGACCCGAGCTGGACCGCTTCGCCGCCGCGCTGACCGAGGTGTGCAAGGAGCTGGCGAAGGACATCGCGGCGGACGGCGAAGGCGCCACCAAGCTCCTCGAGGTGGAGGTGAACGGCGCGCCCAGCGACGAGATCGCCATGGAGCTGGCGAAGAGCGTCGCCGGATCCAGCCTGGTGAAGGCGGCCATCTTCGGCGCCGACCCCAATTGGGGCCGCGTGCTGGCCTCCATCGGGGCACGCGCCGGGACGGCGGGCTACGACGTCGCCCCGGCGGAGGCCCGCGTCTCCGTCCAAGGCGTCGACGTGTACGATCGCGCGCCGACCGGGCACGACGGAGCGGTGCTCAAGGCGCGGATGCGCGAGCCGGAGGTCCGCGTCGAGGTGGACCTGCGCCGCGGCGCCGGCAGCGCCGTCGCCTGGGGCTGCGACCTCTCCTACGACTACGTGAAGATCAACGCGGACTACACCTCGCTCATCGTCCCGCGGCCGGACGGAGGGGTGGCCAAGGACGACCGCCTGGCGAACTACAGTCCGGGATTCAAGCAGCAGCTCCTGGTCGAGGCGCTCGGCTACATCAGGAGATTTACAGGTACCCGCTGCGTGGTGAAGTACGGCGGCGCGGCGATGGTGAAGGAGTCGCTGAAGAAATCGTTCTGCGACGACATCGGCCTTTTGCGCAGCGTCGGTCTGCGGCCGATCGTGGTGCACGGCGGCGGTCCGGAGATCACCCGCACCCTGGAGAAGCTGGGCGGCAAGGCCGAGTTCGTCGACGGCCAGCGGGTCACCAACACCAGCGACCTCAAGGTCGTCGAGATGGTGCTGACCGGCTCGATCAACGCCGATCTCGTCACCCTGCTCAACCAGGAGGGCGGCCACGCGGTGGGCGTCTCCGGGAAGGACGGCGCGCTGCTCCGGGCACGCAAGCTCCAGCCGGAGAGCGGCGGGCGGGACCTCGGGCAGGTCGGCGAGGTGACGCGCGTCAACAAGGACTTCCTCGACCTGCTGCTGCAGCAAGGGTACGTGCCGGTCATCTCGCCGATCGGCATCGGCGAGGACGGGCAGAGCTACAACATCAATGCCGACCAGGTCGCCGCCGAGGTGGCCATCGCGGTGGGCGCGCAGAAGCTCATCTACCTCTCCGACGTCCCCGGCATCATGAAGGCTGGAGAGCTGGTCGAGGAGCTGAACGGGGCCGGCCTCGCCGCCCAGCTCGAGGACGGCACCGTCCAGGGCGGAATGCGGGTGAAGGTCCGCTCCATCTTGAAGGCGCTGCAGAACGGAGTGCAGCGCGTACACCTCATCGACGGGCGGGTCCCCCACAGCATCATCGGCGAGCTGTTCACCGACAAAGGCGTGGGCACGCTGGTGACGCCATGAGGCCCTTGAAGCTCGTGCGCGACAAGTCGGCCCGGCACGAGGCCATCCGCAGGCTGATCCGCAGCCAGCGGATCTCCACACAGGAGGAGCTGGTCGGCCTCCTGGCGCGCGACGGGTTCGAGGTCACGCAGGCGACCCTCTCGCGCGATCTCGCCCAGCTCGGCGCGCTGCGCGTGTCGCGCCCGGAAGGGACGATCTACGAGCTGGATCCCGCGGCGCTGCCCGCGCCCGCCCAGCGAGTCCACGAGCTGGGCGAGCTGATCACCTCCTGGGCCGAAAACGACGCGCTGGTCGTGCTGCGCACCCCGCCCGGCGCCGCGCCCTCGGTCGCGCTGGCGATCGACGGAGCGCGGCTGCCGGAGTGCCTCGGCACGCTGGCGGGAGACGACACCATCTTCGCCACGCCGGTCCGTGGCGTCACCACGCGGCGGCTGGCGCAGCGGCTGCGCGCACTCTTCGGAAGGGAGATGACATGAGCAGGCCAAAGATCGTCCTCGCGTACTCCGGCGGCCTCGACACGAGCATCCTGGTGCGCATCCTCGGCGACGAATACGGGTATGACGTCATCGCTTGCCACGCCGACGTAGGCGAGGCGAAGGACCGCGAGAAGCTGGCGCAGAAGGCGCGGCAATCGGGGGCGGTGGCGTGCGAGATCGTCGACGCCAAGGACGAGTTCGCGCGCGAGTTCTGCTTCCCCGCCCTGCAGGCCAACGCGCTCTACCAGGGCGTCTACCCGCTCTCGGCGGCGCTCTCGCGGCCGCTCATCGCCCGCCACCTGGTCGCCGCCGCGCACAAGCACGGGGCGGACGCCGTGGCGCACGGCGCGACGGGCAAGGGCAACGACCAGGTCCGCTTCGACCTGGCCGTGAAAGGGCTGGCGCCGGAGCTGAAGATCATCGCGCCGCAGCGCGAGCGGAACATCACCCGCGACGCGGCCATCGAGTACGCGCAGAAGCACGGCATCGAGGTGCCGGCCAGCAAGAAGAGCCCGTTCTCCATCGACGAGAATCTCTGGGGCCGCAGCATCGAGGGGGGCGCGCTGGAAGACCCGAACGTCGAGCCGCCCGAAGAGGCGTTCGCCTGGACGCGCTCCTGGAAGGACGCGCCCGAGAAGCCGACGTATCTCAAGATCGCGTTCGAGAAGGGGCTGCCGGTCAGCGTCGATGGGCAGCGGCTTCCGCCCCCCGAGCTAATCGCCCGAGTCGGCAAGGTCGCCGGCGACAACGGCGTCGGGCGCATCGACCTGATGGAGGACCGCGTCGTCGGCATCAAGAGCCGGGAGACGTACGAGTGCCCGGCCGCGGTGGCGCTCATCGCCGCGCACCAGGACCTGGAGCGCTTCACCACGCTGCGCCAGTCGCTTCAGGTAAAGCAGTTCCTGGAGCAGAAGTTCGCCGAGCTGACCTACGACGGGTTCTGGTTCTCGCCGCTGCGCCATGCCATCGAGGCGTTCAACGACGAGCACGCCCGAACCATCGACGGCGAAGTCACGCTCCGGCTGCACAAGGCGTCCCTGAGGGTGGTCGGCCGCACTTCGCCGCACGGCGTGTACAACCACGCCCTCGCCACTTACGGCACCGCGGACAAGTTCGACCACAAGGCCGCGGAGGGGTTC
>VBKO01000211.1 GCA_005888115.1 Deltaproteobacteria bacterium | reverse complement strand
GCAGCTCCGAGAGGAGGGGCGGGGTCAAGGCGGCGGCGATGAGGAGCACCGCGTCCGCCCCGTGCGCCCGCGACTCGTAGATCTGGTACGGCGTGACGAGGAAGTCCTTCCGCAGGACCGGCAGGGCGCAAGCGCGGCGCGCGGCGTCCAGGTCTTCGAGCGATCCGCCGAAGTTCGCGCGATCGGTGAGCACCGAAACGCACGCGGCGCCACCGCGCTCGTAGGCGGCCGCCAGTGCGCCCGGATCCAGGTGCGGAGCGATCGCGCCGCGGCTCGGCGAGGCGCGTTTCACCTCGGCGATGAGCGCCCGGCCGCGCTCCTTGGCCGCCTGCAGCGCCGCGGCGAACCCGCGCGGCGGCGGTGCCGCCGATGCGCGGGCGCGGAGCTCCTTCAATCCGACGCGGGCCGCCCGGCCGGCCATCTGCTCCAGCGCGGAGGCGATCAGCCGGTCGAGGTGGGTCGCGCTCATGGCCCGCTCACCGGCGGCGGCTTGTGGGCCCGCGAAGCGCGCACGAATTGTTCCAGCCGGTCGAGAGCGGCGCCGGAGTCGATCGCTTGCTCGGCGAGGCGGACGCCGTCCCGCATCGATTCGCACACTCCGGCCGCGGCGATGGCCGCGCCGGCGTTGAGCAGCACCGCGCTGCGCCGGACGCCCTTCTCTCCGCGCAGGACCTCGCGGAGCAGCGCCGCGTTGCGATCCGCATCGCCGCCGCGCAGATCCTCGACCGCGCCGCGGGTCACGCCCAGCTCCTCGGGCGTGACCTCGTACTCGCGCACGCCGCCCCCGCGGACCTCGGCCACCCGGGTGGCCCCCGCCGGCGAGATCTCGTCGAGACCGCCGTGCCCGTGCACGACGAACGCGCGCTCCGCTCCCAATTCGACCAGCGTCGCGGCCAGGACGGGCACCAGGTGCGGCACCGGCACCCCGAGGAGCTGCCGCCGCGCGCCGGCCGGGTTCGCCAGCGGCCCGAGCAGGTTGAACAAGGTGCGGATGCCCAGCTCCTTGCGGACCGGCGCGACGTGCCGCATCGCCGCGTGGTGCCGGGGCGCGAAGAGGAATCCGATGCCGCATTCCTCGATGCACGCCGCGACTCCTTCCGGCGCAAGCTCCACCTCCGCGCCCAGCGCCGCCAGCACGTCGGCGCTGCCACACTTCGACGATGCCGCCCGGTTCCCGTGTTTGGCCACCCGTGCTCCCGCCGCTGCGCACACGAACGCCGAGGTGGTGGAGATGTTGAAGGTATGCGCTCCATCGCCGCCGGTGCCGCAAGTGTCGACCAGGCGATGGAGCGGGACCTCCACGCGCACGGCCCGCGCGCGCAGCGCCTGCGCGGCGCCGGCGATCTCGTCCGGCGTCTCGCCCTTCACGCGGAGCGCAACGAGCAGCGCCGCGATCAGCGACGCGGGCGCGCTCCCGTCGAGCATCGCGTCGACCGCGGCAGCGGCCTGGACGCGGGACAGGTGGCGGCCCTCCACGGCGCACTGGATCGCTTCGCGCAGCATCAGGCCCTCACCTCCAGGAAGTTGCGCAGCAGCGTCTGCCCGTCCGGTGTCAGGATGGACTCGGGATGGAACTGCACTCCGAAGACCGGCAGCGTCCGGTGGCGCAGCGCCATGACGATGCCGTCACGGGTGCGCGCGCTGACCAGAAGATCGCGCGGCAATCCCCGCTCGGCGACCACCAGGGAGTGATAGCGGCCCGCGAGCAGCGGCCGTGGCATGCCGCGGAACAGCGCGCTGCGATCGTGGACGATCTCCTCGGCCTTGCCGTGCACCGGCTCGCGCGCGCGCACGACGCGCCCGCCGAACGCCTGACCGATCGACTGGTGGCCGAGGCACACGCCCAGGATGGGCACGCGCCGGACCGGCGCTCCCTCGAGCCCGCAGACCTTCCGGATCAGCTCGAGCGAGATGCCAGCCTCATCTGGCGTGCACGGGCCCGGGGAGAGCACGAGGCGTTCGGGCAGCCGGTCGATCAATTCGGCCGCACCCACCGCATCGTTGCGCACAACTTCGACGTCCGCGCCCAGCTCTCCGATCCGCTGCACCAGGTTGTAGGTGAACGAGTCATAGTTATCGATGACGAGCACGCTCGGCGCGCCGTTGCCGCTCCGGCGGCGTGGCGCGCCGCCGCTCCCGCCCTTCCGGCGCCCGGCGCTCATCGCGCCGCTCCGGCGGTGAACGTATCCGGCTCCACGGTGCGCCCGGCCACGGCGCCGTACGCCGCGCCGACCGAGGCGCGCACCTTGGCCAGCACTTCGCGCCACTCGTTCTCGGGGTTCGAGTCCGCCACGATTCCCGCGCCGGCGTGGGCGAAGAGGCGCCCTCCCGAGCGGAACAGCGTCCGGATTGCGATGGCGAGCTGCACGTCTCCCGCGGCGGAGAACCACCCCACCGCGCCACCGTAGGGTCCGCGCTGCACCGTCTCCAGCTCGTCGATGATCTGGAGCGCGCGGATCTTCGGCGCTCCCGAGAGAGTCCCGGCCGGGAACGCCGCCGCGAACGCATCGACCGCGCCGAGCCCGGGGCGGAGCTGTCCGGTCACCTCGCTGGTCAGGTGCATCACGTGACTGAACCGCTCCGTCTCCATGAGGCGCGCCACCCGCACCGAGCCGATCCGCGAGACCCGGCCGACATCGTTCCGGCCCAGGTCCACCAGCATGGTGTGCTCGGCTCGCTCCTTCGGGTCGGCTCGGAGATCCCGCTCCAGCTGCTCGTCCTGCGCAGCGGTGGCGCCGCGCGGCCGCGTGCCGGCGATGGGCCGCACTGTCATCTCTCCCGCGTCCACCTGGACGAGAAGCTCCGGCGAGGCGCCGAACAGCTCGCGGCCGCCGAGCCGCAGGTAGAAGTGATACGGCGCGGGCGAGGCCGCGCGCAGGGTCCGGTAGAGCGAGAACCCGTCGCAATCCGGCAGCTCGAATCGCTGCGAGAGCACCGCCTGGAAGACGTCGCCCGCGCGGATGTACTCCAGCGCGCGGCGCACGGCCGCCTTGAACGGGGCCTCGCCGCCGCTGACCGGCCGCGGCTCCGGCAGCCGCCGCAGCGGCGCCCCACGGGCACGACCGTTGCGGACGCCGTTCCCCTGAACGGATGTTCGACTCGGAACGCCGCCCACCAGCCGGGTCCCCAGTGATTGCGCCGCCGGCCGCCGGAGCGCTTCCGGCCAGTGGACTCCCGCGCGCCGGTCCGCGAAGACCGCCAGGACGCGGTCGGCCAGGACCCGGGCACGCGCTTCGGGCGAATCGTCACCTGCGCCCGAACCGCTGGCGATCGCCCAGGTGCGCCCCTGCCGATGGTCGAAGGCGACCAGCTCGGAAACGTGGAGCAGGTCCGCTTCCGGGAAGAGCGGATCGGGGCCGAGCCGCTGGGGCAGCCGCTCGCTCCACATGGCCGCCGCCCAGCCGAGGTAACCGACGAATCCGCCGCAGAAGGGGGGAAGCGCGTCGGAGCGATCGCACTCGATCGATGCGAGCGCCTCGCGCAACGCTTCCAGCGGCTGCCCGGACAGAGGCGGGAAGCCGGGCAACGAGTCGAAGCGTCCGCCGCGGATGGTCAGCCGCGGCGCCGGCTCGCGCCCGCGGCGGCCGTCGCGTCCTCCGCCCACGCCCACGTAACTGTAGCGGCCGAGCGCGCCCTCGAAGAGGAAGGCGTCGCCGCCGGAAGGCTGCTGTTGGTCGAGGAGGCAGAAGACGCCGAATGGCGTCAGCAAATCACCGGGCAGCTCGACGGCGGCCGCGCGGCACCCAAAGACGGCTCCGGTGCAGGGTCTTCATGGCGGGCACTCTAGCGGTGGGCGCCGGTGGACGCAAACGGACCTGGGGCTGTAGAAGCCCGCGAGTGGCGGTTTCCACTGCGCGCAGGCTGGCGGCCGAGGTGCTCTTGCGAGTCGAGCAGGGCGGCGCCTTCGCCAACCTGGCGCTGGACGGCGCTCTGCGATCGGCGGGTGCGATCGAGCCCCGCGAAGCGGCGCTCTGCACCGAGCTGACGTACGGAGCGCTGCGCTGGCAGCTGGAGCTGGACCGCGCGCTCGCAGCGCACGGCGCGCGCCCTCCCGCCGAGCTCGATGCGCCGGTCCGCGCGGCGCTGCGGGTGTCCGCGTTCGAGCTGCTGCACCATCCCCGCGTGCCCGCGCGCGCGGCAGTGGACCAAGGGGTGGAGCTGGTCCGCGCACTGGGCCTGGCGCGCGCGGCGGGGTACGCGAACGCGGTGCTGCGGCGCCTGTCGGAGAACCGAGCGCCACCGCCGCCTCCCTCGCGAGAGGCCGATCCGGTCGGGCACGTCGCGGCACTCACCGCGCATCCACGCTGGCTCGTCGAGCGCTGGGCGCGGTGGCTCGGCATCGAGGAGGCCGGGAAGTTGGCTGCCGCCAACCAGCAGCAGGCGCCCGCCGTGGTCCGGGTCGCCCGGCGCCGTGCCACGCGCGACCGGGTGCAGGAGGTCCTGCGAAAGAGCGGCATCGAGTCCACGCCGGGGCGGTACTCGCCGGACGCGCTGGTGCTCGCGCCTGGCGCGCCGCCCGCGTTGGACATCGAAGGTCACGAGCAGGGCATGTTCCAGGCCCAGGACGAGGCCGCGCAGCTCGTCTCGCTTTACGCGGCGCCGCCCCCGGGAGCGGCCGTGCTCGACGCCTGTGCCGCCCCCGGCGGGAAGGCGTGCCACCTCGCGGAGCTCGGCGCGGGCAGCGTGCTCGCAGTGGATCTGCACGCGCGCAAGGCCCGGAACATCGAGGAAGCGGCGGGGAGGCTAGGCCTTCCGGAGGTCCGCGCGCTCGCGGCCGACGCCACCCTCCCTCTTCCGGGCGAAGGGCCGTTCGACGTGGCGCTGGTGGACGCGCCCTGCTCCGGGCTGGGCACCTTGCGCCGCCATCCGGAGGTGAAGCTGCGCCGCACGCCGGAGGACGTGGACCGGCTCGCGGCATTGCAGGCGAGCCTGCTCACGCAGGTTTCACGCTCCGTGAAGCCCGGCGGACTGCTGGTGTATGCGGTGTGCACGCTCACGCGCGAGGAGTCCGACGAGGAAGTCGAGCGCTTCCTGGCGGCGCATCCGGAGTTCCATCCGGAGCGCCCGCCGTCCGGATGGGCACTGCCCGCCGCGGATGCCGACTGCCTCGACGAGCAAGGACGCTTGCGAATCTTTTCCCACCGCACCGGGACCGACGGCTTCTTCGCGGTACGATTGCGGAAGGAGCCCGCATGATCCCGATCCAGATCGCCCCGTCGCTCCTCTCGTGCGACCTGTCGCGCATCGGCGACGAGATCCGCGCCGTCGAGGCGGCGGGAGCCGACATCATCCACGTCGACGTGATGGACGGGCGGTTCGTGCCGAACCTGACCTGGGGACCTCCGGTGGTCGCCGCCATGAAGCGCGCCGCCACCCGGCCGCTGGACTGCCACCTCATGATCGTGGAGCCGGAGAAGTATGTCGACGCCTTCGCGCGAGCGGGCGCGGCGAACATCACCGTGCATGAAGAGGCGTCTCCGCATCTGCATCGGACCCTGCAGCACATCCGCTCGACCGGCGCCACCGCCGGCGTCAGCTTGAACCCGCACACTCCGCCAGACGTGCTCGACTACGCGCTCGAGCTGACGGACATGGTGCTGGTGATGACCGTCAACCCCGGCTTCGGGGGGCAGAGTTTCATCGAAGCGTGCCTGCCGAAGATC
>VBKO01000209.1 GCA_005888115.1 Deltaproteobacteria bacterium | reverse complement strand
CTGCCGGATGCGCACGCCGCCGGGCCTCACGCCGCCCAGCCGGTGGATCCGGGCCGCGAGTGCCTGCTGGCGCCCGGCGAGCTCGGGCACGGCCGATCGACCGACGCGGACGGTGCGCTCCAGCTCGCCGAGCAGCGTCTCCGTCCAGCGGCGCAGGTCCTCCCGGCGGATCGGTTCCGGAGCGAACCGGGCGTCGGCCTCGTCCGAGGC
>VBKO01000208.1 GCA_005888115.1 Deltaproteobacteria bacterium | reverse complement strand
CCGCGCCGGTCACCGAGATGGATCCCAGGAGCCGCGGCGTTCCCGCGAACCCGCTGCGAGCGAGGAATGCGCCCATCTCCAGCTCGGGATTCAGGCCAGGCTCGAGCTTGCGGATGAGCTTGAGGATGACGCGGTCGTCGAACACGAGCGAAGTGTTGCTCTGCTCGGCGTCGAGGCGCCGCACCGCGGGAACCCGCGACAGCCGCTCCATCGGCGAGTCCGGGCCGTCGAACCGCTCGCCCTGCAGCGCACCGGCGGCAGTGGCGATCCGGAGGCGCCCGCGCACGATTCCGAGGAGCGCGCGCGCCGCATCGTCGTCCAGCCCCTCCACGATGCCGCCCTTGCCGGTCCAGGGCCGCAGGGCGAGCGCATAGCTCTCCGCCGGGCGGGGC
>VBKO01000210.1 GCA_005888115.1 Deltaproteobacteria bacterium | reverse complement strand
GCGCGCTGATCCAGCGCCGCCAGGAGCGCGGCGTGCGAGCGCGACAAGTCCACGCCTCGCGCCCGGATGGCCATCGAGAGCACCCGGGGCAGGTCCAGCGCCCGGCCGGCGAGGCGCGCGCCGGCGTAGCGGGCCTCGAAGTCCGGCGGCACGCGCAGCGACCAGTTCTCCTCGGAGACCGTCCCCGGCCGGTTGTAGACCTCGCGCATCCCGAGCAAGTCGGTGAACATGACCATGACGTTGCGCGCCGGCCCGACGAACAGCTCGGCCAGCTTGGCCAGCGCGAGGCGCGAGGCATCGCCCGCCACCCGCTCTACCCATCCCGACCGGACGCACTCGTCGGCGACCAGCCGCTGCGCGAGGTACGCGGCATGTGCCGGCGCGGATCCGCCCGCCACCCATCGCTCCGCCACGCGCCAGACAGGCTCGGTGTCGTGCGTCCCGGCCATGATCCAGTCGACGGGAGCGGCGTTCTCGCTGCGGTAGACGTCGGCGGGATCGCCCAGCACCACCTTCTGCGTGACGCGAAAGCGGCCGAGGCCGTGACGCGCCACCACTCGTTCCACCGGATACGGTTGCGTGCTGAGCACTTCGCAGAGCAGGTCGTCGACTGTGCGGCCATGCGCCCGCGCGGCGTCCACCACCGCGTCGAAGAGCACCGCGTATCGCGCGACCTGCTCGTCGGAGAGCGAGTGCACCCACCCGTCCGAGTAGCGCCGCGCGGCCCGATCGAGCTGCTCCGGGCGGGCCACCGCGAAAGGAGCAAGATCCGGCAGGTCCGGCGAGGAGAAGAGGCGCGCGCCGTGCTGCACGGCGAGCTGCGGATCCGGCTGCGCCGCCCTGTACACCCACGGGTCGATCAGGCCGTGTGGGTGGTCGATGCGCAGTCCGTCGAACTCCTCGGCCATCTTGCCGATGCGACGCCGGACGAACGTCAGCGCCGGCCCCGTGTACTGGGCCGGATCCAGCACGGCATAGCTCCACGGTTGCCCCTCGGGATTGGTCCTGCTGGGCGGCGCGCCCATGCGCCAGCCGGAGAGGAAGAGCTCACCCCAGCTCCAGACGTCCTGGTGCGAGACGCCGATCTGCAGGTCGCCGTAGAGGAGGAGGCCGAGGCCGTGCGCCTCGCGCCGGAGCGCGGCGTGCTGCTCGTGCGCGAGCCACTGCCCGAATCGGTACCGCTCGATGGGGCGCGCGTGCTTCGCCGCAAGCTCGGAGCGCCGCGCCTGCTGCGCCGGCTGCGCGCCCGGAATCCGCTCCCATAGCGCACGGTCTGCCTGCGGCCAGCGGAGCCAGTCGAGCTCGCCGTGCTCCGTCGCGGCGGCGGCGTACAGGGCGTCGCGGTCCAGCCACTCGCGCTGGCGCGCGACGAACAGCTCGAGCGACTCGGCCTGGTCGCGCGGGCGGCGCGCCTCGAAGCGCGCAAATGCCTGGTCCAGCGCTTCGCGCGCCACCGCGTGCGCGTGTCGGTGCGCGGCGCGCTCGAGGGCGCCCGCGGGGCGGCCGGCGACCGCCTCGCGCAGCGTCCGCGCTGGGAGAAGACCGGCCGCCTCGAGCGGCGCCAGCGCGAGCGACAGCGTGCTGCGCGAGAAGATGCTCGCGTCGTACGGCGACTGGTCGTGCTCGGTCGTCTCTCCCTGAGGGCCGAGCTGCACGGCGTCGAACCCGAGGTCCGCAGCGAAGCGCAGGAAGGCGAGCCCGCCTTGGGACAGCGGCGCCCCGCGTCCCACGTCGTCGCGTGGATCGCCCGGGAACGCCGCGTCGTGCACGGCCAGCGCCAGCCGACGGATGCCGAGCGCGTCGAGCGCCGCGCGGACCAGCTCACGCTCGGAGGTCATGCTGGCGCGAGCCACACCACGCCGAGCGGCGGCAGCGTCAACACTGCCGACGCGGGCTGGCCATCGTGCGCCACCGGCTCGGCCTGCACGCTTCCGGAATTGCCCACGCCCGACCCGCCGTACTCGGCCGCGTCGGTGTTGAGCACCTCCCGGTACTCTCCCGCGCGCGGCAGGCCCAGGCGGTAGCCGTGGCGCGGCACGGGGGAGAGATTGGCGATGGCCGCCACGTGCCGCTCGCCGGACCGGCGCAGGAACGCGAGCACGTTGACGTCCGCCGACTCGACCTGCACCCACTGGAAGCCCGCCGGATCCCCGTCCAGCTCGAACAACGCGGGCTCATCCCGGTAGGCGCGGTTCAAATCCCGGACGAGGCGCTGCACGCCCGCGTGCGCGGGCGCCTGCAGCAGGTGCCAGTCGAGGCTGCGGTCATGGTTCCACTCCGCCCGCTGGGCGATTTCTCCGCCCATGAAGAGCAGCTTCTTCCCGGGGTGCGCCCACATCCAGCCGTAGAGCGCGCGCAGGTTGGCGAATTTCTGCCAGTCGTCGCCCGACATGCGCGAGAGCAACGAGCCCTTCCCGTGCACCACCTCGTCGTGCGAGAGCGGCAGGAGGAAGTTCTCGCTGAAGATATACATGAGACCGAACGTGAGCGCGCTGTGGCGCCACCTCCGGAAGACGGGGTCGGAGGCGAAGTAGTCGAGCGTGTCGTGCATCCAGCCCAAGCTCCACTTGAAGTGGAACCCCAGGCCGCCGTCCCGGGCGCGCGCGGTCACCTTCGGGAAGGCGGTCGACTCCTCCGCGATCATCAGCGCGCCCGGATGCAAGTCCCGCACGCGCTCGTTCACTTCCTTGAGCAGCGCGATGGCCTCCTCGTTCTCGCGACCGCCGTACTTGTTCGGAACCCATTCGCCGGGCTTGCGGCTGTAGTCGCGGTAGAGCATCGAGGCGACCGCGTCCACTCGCAGCCCGTCGGCGTGGTACTCCTCCAGCCAGAAGAGCGCGCTGGCGAGGAGGAAGTTGCGCACCTCGTTGCGCCCATAGTTGAACACGAGCGTGCCCCAGTCCGGATGCGATCCCTGCCGCGGGTCCTCATGCTCGTACAGGGCGGTGCCGTCGAAGCGCGCCAGCGCGTGGGGATCGGTGGGGAAGTGCGCCGGCACCCAGTCGAGGATGACGCCGATCCCGCGTGCGTGGAGCGCGTCGATGAGGGCGCGGAAGTCGTCGGGGTGGCCGTGCCGCGCGGTCGGCGCGAAGTACCCGGTCACCTGGTAGCCCCAGGATCCGCCGAAGGGGTGCTCGGCGACGGGCAGCAGCTCCACGTGGGTGAAGCCCATCTCCACGACGTAGTCGGCGAGCTGCGCTCCGGCCTCGGCCCAGCTGAGCGCCCGATCTCCCTCCTCGACCACGCGGCGCCAGGAGCCGATGTGCGCCTCGTAGATCGAGATCGGTTTCCGCAGCGGGTCCTTTGCCGCGCGCTGCTCGAGGAACTTCGCGTCGCGCCACTGGTACCTGCCCAGATCGTGCACGACGGAGGCGGTCTGCGGCGGCGCCTCGGTGCGAAAGGCGAGCGGATCGGCCTTGAGCAGGCGGGCTCCGCCGCTGCCCGGCCGCACCTCGAACTTGTAGCGGGTGCCGGGGCCCACCTCGGGGACGAACAGCTCCCAGATGCCGGTCGAGCCCAGCGCGCGCATCGGGTGCAGGCGCCCGTCCCAGGAGTTGAAGTCCCCGACGACCGAGACGGAGCGCGCGGTGGGCGCCCAGACCGCGAACGACGTGCCGTACGTCCCGCGGTGGTGCGCCGGGTGCGCGCCGAGCCGCTCCCACAGGCGCTCGTGCCGGCCTTCGGCGGCGAGGTGGCTGTCTAGCTCCCCGAGCGTCGGCGGGAAGCTGTACGGGTCGCGCAGGGTGAAGATGGCGCCGCCCGGGTACCGCACCTCGATCAGGTAGCCGAACAAGTCGTGCCGGTTGTTGAGCCGCGCCTCGAAGACGCCGCCGCGCCGGTGGACCGCGGGGACGCGCCCGCCGAAGTCAGGCAGCACGGTCACCTGCTCCGCGTCGGGTCGGAACGTGCGCACGACGACCCCGTCGCCGTCGGGATGCATCCCGAGGACGGAGTGCGGGTCGGGGTGCGAGAGATCCAGCAGCCGCCGGATCTGCTCGTCGACCTTGGCGAGCGCGGCGGGGCGCCTCATCTCGCCTCCAGCAGGTCGGTTGCCGGGATGTTGACCCAATCGGGCCGGTGTCCCAC
>VBKO01000207.1 GCA_005888115.1 Deltaproteobacteria bacterium | reverse complement strand
GCGCCCTTGCCGCCGAACCACCGCTGTTGGGACAGCCAGGCCGGCAGCGACTGCATGTCGATCGGAAGCGCCATGACCCTCCGCGGTATGAAAAGCGTCCCGCCGCCCTATCGGCGGCGACTAGAAGTAATAATCGAATCCCTGCTCGGTGCGTCGGAAGCGCAGCACCGACCAGATCGCGGCGGGCTTGTCCAAGGTCAACCGCACCTGCGCGGTATTCCCCTGCCACAGGGACCGCTCCTCCGAGATCAGCTCGTGCACCTGGTAGGCCTCGTCCGGTT
>VBKO01000568.1:1217-2360 GCA_005888115.1 Deltaproteobacteria bacterium | reverse complement strand
TTGCCGTCGAGGAGCTCCTCGAAGGAGCGGATGGTGTCCTCGATCTTCACGTACTTGCCCTTGAACCCGGTGAACTGCTCGGCGACGTGGAAGGGCTGGCTGAGGAACCGCTGGACCTTGCGGGCGCGCGCGACCGTGAGTTTGTCCTCGTCGGAGAGCTCGTCCATGCCGAGGATGGCGATGATGTCCTGCAGCTCCTTGTAGCGCTGGAGCACCGCCTGGACGCGCCGGGCGACCGTGTAGTGGCGCTCGCCCACGATCTGCGCGTCGAGGATGCGGCTGGTCGAGTCGAGCGGGTCCACGGCGGGGTAGATGCCGATCTCGGTGAGGCCGCGGGAGAGCACGGTCGTCGCGTCGAGGTGCGCGAACGCGGTCGCGGGCGCCGGGTCGGTCAGGTCGTCGGCGGGCACGTAGATCGCCTGCACCGAGGTGATGGCGCCCTTCTTCGTCGAGGTGATGCGCTCCTGGAGCTCGCCCATCTCGGTGGAGAGCGTCGGCTGGTAACCGACGGCACTGGGGATGCGGCCGAGGAGCGCGGAGACCTCCGAGCCGGCCTGCGTGAAGCGGAAGATGTTGTCGATGAAGAGGAGCATGTCCTTCCCCTCCTCGTCGCGGAAGTACTCGGCGATGGCCAGCGCGCTCAGCGCGACGCGGGCGCGGGCGCCGGGAGGCTCGTTCATCTGCCCGAAAACGAGGACGGCCAACGACTTCTCCAGATCGTGCGTCTTGATGACGGCGTTCTCGCCGCCCTCCTGGAATTCAAAGTACAGGTCGTTGCCTTCGCGGGTGCGCTCGCCGACGCCGGCGAAGACGGAGAAGCCGCCCCGCTGCTTGGCGACGTTGTTGATCAGCTCCTGCAAGAGCACCGTCTTGCCCACGCCGGCGCCGCCGAACAGTCCGATCTTCCCGCCGCGCAGGTAGGGCGCGAGCAGGTCGATGACCTTGATGCCCGTCTCGAACGGGACCATCCGCACGTCCTGCTCCTGGAACGTCGGCGGGTCGCGGTGGATCGGCAGCCGGCGTTTGGCGTGCACAGGACCCAACTCGTCGATGGGTTCACCCACCACGTTGAGGATGCGCCCGAGGACCTCCTTCCCGACCGGCATCGAGATGGGGCCTCCGGTGTTGCTGGCGGGCTGCCCA
>VBKO01000568.1:0-1116 GCA_005888115.1 Deltaproteobacteria bacterium | reverse complement strand
CGATACTTCGTTCATCGCGACAGCAGCCATATATGGATCCCTATTTCATCGCCTCGGCGCCGGAGACGATCTCCATCAACTCCTTGGTGATCGACGCCTGGCGGGCGCGGTTGTACTCGAGCGAAAGTCGCCCGATCATCTCGTTGGCGTTCTTGGTGGCGGAGTCCATCGCCGTCATCCGTGCGCCATGCTCCGAGGCCTCGGACTCGAGCAGGGCGCGCCAGATCGACATCGCCAGCTGCCGCGGGATCAGCGTCTCGAGCAGCTGCGGCCGCGAGGGCTCGTAAAGGTGTTCCGGCGTGATGAAGCCGCCTTGCGCCTCGCGGGTCGCGGAGGGCGGCGCGGCGATCGGCAGCAACTGGATGAAGGTGATGGCCTGGACGATCGCCGACTTGAACTGGTTGTAGAGCAGGTACACCGCGTCGAGCTTGCGCTCGCGAAACTCGACGATCAGGTCGTCGGCGACCTCCTTCGCCATCGCGTAGCGGAGCCGCCCGAAGAAGGCCGCATAGTCCTTCCGCGTCTCGATTCCGCGCTTCCTCGCGAAGTCGCGCCCGCGGCGGCCGATGGTGGAGAACTGGACCGCCTCGAACTTGTCGCCCTCTTCCACCAGGAAGCGCTGCGCCCGCCGGATGATGTTCGAGTTGAATCCGCCGCACAGGCCCCGGTCGCTGGTGAGCAGCACCACCTCGATGCGCCGCGGGTTCTCGCGCGCCTCCATCAGCGGGTGCGGCGGCATGTCAGCCGCTGCCCGCGCTCCGGCGAGAGACCCGAGCAACTCGTCCAGCGCCTGCGCATAGGGCCGCGTCCGCACCACCGCGTCCTGCGCGCGGCGCAGCTTGGCGGCGGCGACCAGCTTCAACGCCTTGGTGATCTTCTGCGTGTTCCGCACCGACTTGATCCGGGTGCGGATGGCGCGGAGGGAGACCATCTATGCCTTCGCGGCCGTGGGCTTGAAGACGCTCTTGAAGTCCTCCAACGCCTGATCGAGCGCGGTTCGCACGTCGTCCGTCAGGTCCTTCTTCTCCCGCAGGAGCTTGAGCGCCTGTGGATGGCGCGTGTCCATGAACTCGATCAGCTCCTGCATGTAGCGCTGGACGTCGGAGACCTCGATGT
>VBKO01000206.1:2261-8112 GCA_005888115.1 Deltaproteobacteria bacterium | reverse complement strand
GGAGGGGCTGATCGGCGGCGCGTCAACATCGGTCGCCAGTCGTCCTACCCGTTCCCATCCCGAACACGGCAGTCAAGCCCTCCAGAGCCGATGGTACTGCACGCCCTGCGTGTGGGAGAGTAGGTCGCTGCCGGAATTTTTCTCCAAGACGCCCCGCCGCTCATCCGAGCCGCGGGGCGTCCCCTTTTTACCGACAAACAGATCACCGCGGAGGCGCGGAGAGCGCGGAGGTTTGCGTTTGAAAAACAACCTCCGCGCCTCCGCGGTGATCCTTGAATCGACCGCGCCCAAGCCATCGCTCGTTCGCGGCGTTCACGGGGTGCTGGGTTGGGTTTCGAGGCGGGCGGCGCCCACGCCATTCGCGATGGCGGCCGCGATGAGGACCAGCGCGCCGCCGGCGAGCAGGTGCCAGCCGAGGCGCTCCCCGAGGACGACGGATCCGAGGAAGACCGCGAGCGTCGTATCCACCAGCGGGATCGCGCCGATCGCGGCGACGGGGATGCGCGGCAACAACCAGAAGAGCAGGAGATACGGGACCGCCGTGCCGCAGATGGCGAGATACACGACCGCGACGGCGGCCCGCGGCGTCCAGGAGGCGGAGCGCCCGCCTTCGAGCGTCCAGGCGAGCACGATGAGGAGCGCCGCGCCCGCGAATACCTGCCCGAAGGTGAGCACGGCAGGCGGGACGGCTTCGAGCCCGCGCCGCACCAGCACGTTCGCGAGCGCCACCAGGACCGCCGCGGCGACGATGAGCGAGCCGCCGAGCGCGGCCCGATCGCCGGCGCCCGCGGATCGCAGCGCCGGGAGCTGCAGTACCACAATGCCGGCGATGCCGAGCGCCGCCGCGAGCAGCTTCGCAGGCGAGAGTGGCTGCGCGGGGAGCAGGACGCGAGCGAGGAGCAAGAGCCACACGGGAAAGGTGGCGAAGAGGACGGCGGACAGTCCCGACGCGACCCACTGCTGGGCCGCGAAGAGCAGCGCGTAAGGGACGCCGATCTGGATCAGCCCGATGGCGCCGACCCGGAGCGCCGCGGCTCGCCCCGAGCGGAGCAACCCCGCCCGCATGGCGAAGGGTAAAAGCAACAAGGCGGCGAGCGTCATGCGAAGCGCCGCGAAGCGCAGCGGCGGCAGGTCGCGCAGCCCCAGCTTGATGAACAGCCACGTCGAGCCCCACAGGACGCAGCAGGCCAGCCAGGCAAGCCGGACGCGGGCGCTCACGACGGGGCGGTGTACAGGCGCGCGGCCCGCCGGGCAAGGTGACATTTCGGGTTCGCGCGAAGTCGCTTTCCGGTTCGCCAGTGGCGAGTCGCCGGGCTTCATCAGGGCAGGGAAATCCGCGGCACCGCTGGTGCGTCGTTGACCGCGGCCCGCCGATCCGGTTACTGCCGCGTCGTGCCGCCCAGCATCCAGGTCCTCCCCGAGACGCTCGCCAACCAGATCGCTGCCGGCGAGGTGGTGGAGAGGCCCGCCGCCGCGGTCAAGGAGCTGGTCGAGAACGCCCTCGACGCGGGGGCCCGGCGCGTCGAGGTCGACCTGGTGGACGGCGGGTGCCGCCTGGTGCGCGTGCGCGACGACGGCTCGGGGATGGGGCGCGAGGACGCGCTGCTCAGCCTGCAGCGTCATGCGACGAGCAAGCTGCGCAGCAAGGACGACCTCTTCGCCATCGCCACATACGGATTCCGCGGCGAGGCGCTGCCCTCCATCGCGGCGATCTCGCGGTTCACGCTGCTCACTTGCGAAGCGGGGGCCGCCGCGGGGACGCGCATCGAGGTCGAAGGCGGCCGCGTGGCGTCCGTCGAGGACGCTGGAGCTCCGCCAGGGACCAGCGTCGAAGCGCGGGACTTGTTCTGGAACGTGCCCGCCCGCCGCAAGTTCTTGAAGCGCGCCGCCACCGAGCAGGCGCACGCGATCGAGGCAGTGCTGCGGCTCGCGCTGCCGCGCCCCGAGGTGGAGTTCACCGTTCGCGAGAACGGGCGCGTCCTCCTCCGTTTGCCCGCCGGCGAGGCGGCGGCGGTGCAGGAGGAGCGCGCGGAGGAGGCGCTGGGCCGCGAGGTGCGCGGGCGCCTGCTGCCCGTCTCCGCGCACGTCCGCGGCGTGCGCGCGCGCGGGCTGGCCGCCTCGCCCGCCATCGAGCGCTCCAATGCCGCCGCCGTATGGCTCTTCGTGAACGGGCGCGCGGTGCGCGACCGGCAGCTCACGCACGCAGTGCTGCGCTCGTACGGAGAGGTGATGCCCCACGGCAGGTACCCGGCCGCGCTCGTGTTCATCGACGTGGCCCCGCGCGACGTGGACGTGAACGTCCACCCCGCGAAGGCGGAGGTGCGGCTCGCAGACGCCCGCGCCGCGCACGAGGCGATCGGGGCCGCGCTCCGGCCGGCGCTGGCATCCGGAGCGTGGTTGCCGCTCGACGGGACCGCGGGAGTGGCGCCCGCGCGCTCGTACGCGATCGCCCCCGCGGACGATCGCACTACCCGCGTCGCGGAGGCGTTGCAGCGTTATGGCGAGCGCGCCGTGTATGAAAGACCGCGTTGGCAAGGCGACGCGAGGTCCGGTGCCGGGGTCCGGCCCATGTCGGAGGGCGCGGCTAACGTGCGAGCTGGTGGAGAAGGCGCCGGCGCAGCCCGACCGGCCGGGGTCGTCGCCGGGGCGCAGGCCGCGCTGATCCCTCCGCAGCCGTACTTCGCCGGTCTGCGGTATCTCGGGCAGCTCCATCGGACGTACCTGGTGTGCGAAGGGCCGCGCGGGCTGGTGCTCGTCGATCAGCATGCGGCGCACGAGCGCATGAACTACCAGAGGCTGCGGCGCGCGGCGGACGAGCGGCGCGGCCACGTCCAGCCGCTCCTCATGCCCATCCTGCTGCGCCTCGCGCCGGCCGCCGCGGCGCGGATCGCGGAAGGCGCCACCGACCTGGCCGCCATCGGCGTCGAGGTGGAGCCGTTCGGCGGAGGCTCGTTGGCGGTGAAGGCCTTGCCGGGACCGCTCGCCTCGCTCAAAGAGCCGTCGCTGGCCGCGCTCCTCACCGATCTCGCCGAGGAGCTTTCCGCCTCGGGCCGCGGCGAGTCGCTCGAGCGCCGGCGCGACGCGCTCCTGGCTCGAGCCGCCTGCCACGCCAGCGTGCGCGCGCACGATGCGCTCGGCGAAGCCGAAGCTCGCGCGCTGCTCGGCGCGCTCGACGCGACCGACTATGGGGCGCGCTGCGCGCACGGACGTCCGGTAGTGGCGGAGTGGACCGAGGCGGAGATCGAGAAGCGCTTCGGACGGGACTACGAGTCGCACGCCCACGCGGCGCCGCCCGAAGCGCTCTGACCCCTGAGCCCGGCACGGATTCCAGAACGTGCCTCGCGTAAAGCGCGGCGCGGCGCCCTGGGGGCGGTGGCTGGCCTGGTTGGAGGACGGCCGCGCGTTGCGCACTTTCTCCCACCGCCCGGAGCCGCCGCGGCGCGGAAGCACCCGCGCCGGGCAGAAGCGCGTTATAGAAGCCGGAGCAAGGAGCCAGGGATGCACGTCGCGGTGGAGGGGATCGTCGAGACGCTGCGCGGGGTGCCGCCGCCCCGCTTCCAGCCGGGACACATCTGCGCGCTGCTCCACGATCTGACCGTCCGGCCCGAGACGCTGCAGCCCTTCCTGCACTTCGCTCCGGGCCGCTACACGCGCAACATGATCTACCGCGACGAGCTGTTCGAGCTGCTCGCGCTCTGCTGGGACCCGCGCACCGCCAGCCCGATCCACAACCATTCGAACCAGCTGTGCTGGCTCGCCATCCAGCAGGGCGCGCTGCGCCTGGAAAATTTCCACTCGCTCGACGGGCCGGGACCGGGTGACCGCATCCGCCTGGTGCCCCGGGGTGGCATCGATCGCGCGCCGGTGGGCTGCGTCGACCTGCAGCAGGGAGACGACGCCATCCACCGTGTCTCCAATCCGTTCGACGAGCGCGCCGTGAGCCTCCACGTCTACTCCCGGCCGTACGATCTCTGCCTCGCCTACGATCTGGAGGGACAGACCGCGCGCGAGATGCACCTCGTCTACCATTCCGCCGGCGGTCGGCTCGTGCACCCGGAGCAGCGCCAGTGAACCGGCTCGTCCTGTTCGCCGCGCTGGCTGCCGCGTGCGCCACCGGCGGCGCGCGCAAGCCGGCCGGCAACCGCACCCCCGAGGGCACCGTCGAGGTCGACGACGTGCTCCACGGAGTGAAGTACACGCTGCCCCCCGCGCCGGACGGGTGGCAGGTCGCGCACGAAGGCGCGGCGCACGTCTCCGGATCGGGCGTGCAGGTCGAGGTGGGCTCCTTCCCGCTTACGGGCGCGGCCGAGCCGTCGGGCTGCCGCGACGCTGCGCGCAGGCGGCTCGCGGTCCTGCAGCAGCGGTCTGACGAGGCGCAAAGCAAGCGCGCACCCGAGGCCAATGCCGAGGCGGATGCGCCGCGCGACCAGTCGACGGACGATTCGCCGACGGCGACCTGGAGCTTCAGCCGCGGGCCCTCGTCGTCGGCCGTGCGCAGCCGGTGGGGCTTTTTCGCCCGCGGCGCCGATTGCCTGATGCTGCAGGTCAGCGGGCCGCGCGGCGACGGGTTCGCCGATCGCGTCTTCGACTCGGCGGCGCGCACCTTCAAGGTGCTGGCGTTGCCGCCCGAGCAGCAGCGCGAGGTGGACCTCCTCGCCGGCATGGGATTTCTCGAGCGCCGCGAGCCCGGCGCCGCGCTGGATCGATTCGAAGCGCTCGCGCGCCGCGAGCCCGCGTTCGCCAAGGCGCATTTCGGCGCCCTGATGGCCGCTTTCGAGCTCGGCCCGCCAGCCTACGCGCGCGGGCTGCCGCACGGGAAGGAGTCTTTGAAGGGGGATCGCGACCTCACTCCCGAGCAGCGCCAGCTCGCGCTGCGCGCGGTGGGCGTGATGCAGCTCGCCGAGAACGAAGTGAAGGACGCCTCCGAGACGCTCGCCGAGCTGGTGGTCCGCGCGCCGGACCTGGCCGAGGCCCAATACAATTACGCCTGCGCGCTCGCCCGCCTCGGCGACCGCAAGCAGGCGCTGGACCACCTGCGAATCGCCATCCGCCTCGACGGCGAGCTCGCCGCGCACGCCCGCGCCGACTCCGATCTCGAGTCGCTGCGCGCCACTCCCGAATTCCAGGATCTGATCCGCCTCCCGCCGCAAAGCGCCAGGTAAGGACCAAGAGGATCACCGCGGAGCCGCGGAGGGCACGGAGGATTTTCTTCACGAGGAAAACTCCGCGATCTCCGCGGCTCCGCGGTGATCGTTTAGTCCTTATCCTTGGCGGCGCGGGCGATGTCGGCGCCGATCGTGTCAGCGGAGTCGAGCTTCTCCGCCGCTTCGTCGAGGGCGGCGCGAGTGGCCTCGCGAGAGGGCTCGGGGGCTGCGCTTCGCAGCGCCTCCGCCTGGGCGAAGAGGAAATCCAGATCGAGGTCCAGCTCCGTCGCGCGCCGCACCAGCCCGGCCGCGTCTTCCGCCTGGCGGCGCTCGGATTCCTCCACGGCCCGCTCGAAGTCGAGGTCGAACTCCACCTCGAGCGCGTCTGGATCGACTCCGGGCCAGCGGGTCGCACACTCGAGCCGCGCCAGCTCGGGCGACATCTCGATCGGGTCGCCGACGTAGGCCCAGTGGTCGTCGGTGGGAAAGGGCGACCCCTCCACGACCAGCACGAGCCTCTCCGCCATCGGCTCGAAGTAGAAGCCAGTCTCCGGCGCGCGCGCCATTCGCCAAAACGTATCCCATCACGCCGCGATGTGAAAAGCGCAGCACCGCGCTGTCGGCCGGACGTGGCAGCCGGGCGGGAAATTCCACGGTCGCGGCCCTGCCGGTATGGTACCCGCGCCCCCCTCACCGGAGGAATCGAT
>VBKO01000206.1:0-2252 GCA_005888115.1 Deltaproteobacteria bacterium | reverse complement strand
CCCGGCGGCGAGTACCAGACGGAGTCGGGGAACAAGCACTCGCTGTGGCATCCTGGCTTCCTGCTCGGCCTGGGCTTCCAGCCCGACGACGAGCTGCACGGAGGCATCCAGCTGGGCTACGGGCTCGATCAGTACGGCGACAATCCCGCCGCGCTCAAGATCCGCAGCTTCCAGATCCTGCTCGCGCTCGACACGGCACTGGTGCAGCGCAGCTGGTTCACGCTCTACGCGGGCGGCGGCATCGGGTATTCGCTGAACAGCATCACGCGTCCGGCCGGCGACCTGGAAGCCAATTCCGCGGTGGGCTTCGTTTCCATCGGGTTCCGGTTCCACATCGCGGACCACGTCGCAGGCGTCATCGAGGATCGCTACAGCCTCTCGTCCGCCGCCGCCGACCCCGCCTTCTCGAACACGGTGAACATGGGCGGCAACCTTCTCACCGCCGGCATCATGTTCCACTTCTTCTCGCCGGAAGACAAAGGCCACCCCGGCGCGCCCGGCAGTTGAGACGGCCGCGAGGGAGACGATGTCCCACCCGCGCCCGGCGAGCGCCCGCTCAAAAAGGATGCGGGAAACCGGTCGCCCTGCTGTATGCTCGCAGCCCTTCCGGCCGATGTCCCTTCGACGCGAGCGAGCCAAGGAATGCCGATGAGCGAAGAGATCAGCACCCCACGTTCCGTGCCCCCCGTCGTCGAGCACCAGCCGGCCGCGGAGTGCGACCTCTCGGACCTCCGACGCGAGGTGATCGAGTCGCGCAACCTGGTCATCAAGACGGACAACCTGCTCAAGAACCTGCACGCCGAGCTCAAGCAGATGGGCCGCAAGCAGGAGCTCTTCGAGAAGCGGCACATGATGACCAGCGTGGCGGCGTACTTCCTCTTCGCCGCGCTGGCGACGCTGGGGGCGTTCAGCTTCGCGCGCAGCGAGATCCGCGGCGCGCGCGAGGAATCGGCGGCGAACGAGGGGAAGGTGAAGCAGCTCACGCAGGAGGTCGAGACGCTGCGCCGGGCGGACGGCTCGCGCCGCGACGCCAGCGAGAAGGCCGCCCGCGCGTACGACCTGCTCGGTTCCGAGAAGGAGGGGCCGGGGCAGACGCTGGCGATGGACCAGGCGCTGCACGCCGATCGCCAGCTCCTCTCCCGCCTGGAGGCGAAGGCGCTCGACGAGCGCACCGCCGGGATGAGGGCGAAGATGGCGCAGGCCGCGCTCGAGCGCGGCAACGCTGCCTTCCACCGGAACGACTGGACCGGCGCCGCACAGGAGCTGACCCGGTACATCGAGCTCGAGCCGCGCGTCGAGGAGAGCATGGTGTGGTTCCGCCTCGGCAACGCGCTCACGCAGGCGAAGGAGCACCAGCGCGCCATCCCTGCCCTGGAGAGCTTCATCAAGGCGAGCGGCGGCACGAAGACGTCGCAGTACGCGGGCTACCTCCTCGGCACCGATTACGAGGAGACCAACAACGCGGAGAAGGCGCGGCAGTCGTATGAGCGCGCGCTCGGCCTCTTCCCCGGCAGCGAGTTCGCTTCGCTCATCCGCGGGCGGCTGAAGCGGCTGAGCGCGCAAAAGGGAGCGCCGCAGCCCGCCCCCACCCCCGCTCCCGCCGCCGCCCAGGCCGCGAACCCCAAGCTGTAGCTCGGCGGCTAGCGGGGCTTGAGGCCGAGGAGCTTGCGCGCCTGCGCGAGCGCGTCCTTCACCTGGCGAGCTTCCGCCGACGCGCTCTCGCCACTGCGCGACAGGTCGCGCCGCAGCTCTTCCAGGCCCTCCACCGCGGCGGCGAGCTGCTGGCGCGCAGGGTCGGCGTCGCCCTCGAGCTTGCAGCGCGCGCTCACCCGCGCCACTTCCTCCTCCCAGCGGCGCGTCCACAGGTCCCACTCGCGCCCCAGCGCTCCTCCTTCCAATCCGCCGGGGGCGGGCTGCACCGCGCGCGCCGAGAGCTGCGCGTAGAGGCGGTCCACGTCCTCCAGGCAGGCAGTGCCGGACGCTTGCGGCACGGCCGCAGGAGCGTGGCCATACAGGTCCGAGGCCACCGAGCGCACCAGGAGGAAGAAGAGGCCGGCGCAGAACGCGCCGTATAGCGCGTACAGCGCGATCCGGTACGTCCGCAGCCTCGGGTCGCGCGCGGGCACGCACCGTCTCTAAACGGTGCGCACGCCGGGTTCAAGCAACTTCAGCGGGGCGGCCGCCGCCGGACCGGGCGGAGCTGCGCTTCCATGGCGCGACGCAAGGCGATGCGCTTCAGTTGGCGGGAGCCG
>VBKO01000205.1 GCA_005888115.1 Deltaproteobacteria bacterium | reverse complement strand
CACCAACGGCGGCTTCGCCGACGTGTACGTCGTGTTCCTCAAGATCGACGGCACGAAGTTCACCGCGATGATCGTCGAGCGCGGGACTCCCGGGTTCACCCAGGGCCGCGAGGAGCACAAGCTCGGCATCCGCGGCAGCTCGACGACGCCCCTCCTCTTCGAGGACTGCAAGGTGCCGGTGGGGAACGTCCTGGGAGAGATCGGCAAGGGGCACAAGATTGCCTTCAACATCTTGAACGTGGGCCGCCTGAAGCTCGCCGCGTTCGGGGTGGGCGGGATGAAGTACGTGCTCAAGGGCGGCGTCGAGTATGCGGCGCAGCGCAAGCAGTTCGGCCGGGCCATCGCCGAGTTCGGACTCGTCCGCGAGAAGCTCGCCCGCGCCGCCGCGCAGATCTACGCGGCCGAGGCGATGACCTACCGCGCCTCCGGCGCCATCGACACCGCCATCGCGCAGTCGGATGGCTCGCCGGCCAAGGTGATGGAAGCGATCGAGGAATACGCGATCGAGGCCTCGATCATGAAGGTGACCGGCTCGGAGTGGCTGTTCCAGATCATCGACGAGGTCCTGCAGATCCACGGCGGCAACGGGTTCGTCGAGGACTATCCGATCGAGCGCGCCTACCGCGACAACCGCGTGAACCGGATCTTCGAGGGCACGAACGAGATCAACCGCCTGCTCATCCCGGGGATGATCTTCAAGCGCGCGGTGAAGGGCGCGATGCCGCTCATGGCCGCGGTCCAGCAGCTCGACGAGGAGCTGACCGACCCCCGTCATTTCCCTCCGTCTGCCTCCGCCTTCGGCTCCGGCCCGGGTGCCGGCAAAGCCGTCACCCTCCTACCAGTGGGCCGCCTGGCGGCGGAGCGCCGCGGGGCGGAGATGGCCAAGCGGCAGTTCATCTTCGCGGCGAAGTGGGCCGCGTCGGTGGGCACCGCGCTCGAGGAGCGCCAGGAAGTGCTGGCCGCTCTCGCCGACGTCGCCATCGAGGTGTACGCGATGGACTCCGTGCTGGGGCGGACGCTCGCCACCGAGCAACAGCCCCAGCTGCGCGACGCGCTTTGCCGCTTCTACTGCATGGAGAGCCGCGAGCGCGCCTACGACCGGGCGCGCACTGCGATCGCGGCGGTGGTGCCGGCCGAGGAGCGGGATGCCCAGCTCGATCAGCTCGCTCGCCTGCACAAGTACACACCAGTGAACAGCGCCGAGGCGCGCGAGGGCATCGTTCCTTCCCTGCTGGAAACCGGCGGATATCCGCTGTCGTACTGACTCGCCTCTTACGTCCTCCCACACCCGTGCGCAGATTCGCGCGGGGGCAGCTACGAGGGCGAGGGGGGCGTGTGCGGAATTCAGAGCTAGGACGGACGGGAGCGGTCAGGCCGCTGTGGTCGGAAGCGGACAGCCTGCGGGAGCGGGTCGCTGACGCGCCCGCTCTGTTCGGGTTCTTCTCGTTCGACGCGGCGCTCTCGCAGCGCGCGTCGCACGGCCATCTACGCACCAATCCGGCCGCGCGTGCCGCGCTCATCCGGCTGTGTGCGGCACCGAACACACGAGGAGCGGTCTTCTCCGGCCGGCGAGTCGAGACGCTCCAGCGTCGCTTGCGGCTGCACCGGCTCGGCTACGTCGGGGTGAACGGCGCCGAGGTGCAGAATTTCGGGCTGCGGCTCGTCACCGAGCCCGATCTGGAGCTGGTCGAGCAGGCGATCGGCCGCCTGCGGAAGTCCTGCGCCCGGGTCCCCGCGTTCGAGGCGACCGGCATCGTCCTCGAGGATCGGATCTGGTCGCTGGTGCTGCACCTCCGCCACGCCGGCACGGCCGATCAGATCGCCGCTGCCGAGCACTTCGGCAGGCTCGCCGCGGCGGAGGGTCTCCGGCTGCGCCGCGGGAACGAGGCGATCGAAGCGGCCGCGCAGGAAACGAGTCTCGGACGGGCGGCGCTCGGGCTTCTCGCGGGCCTCCGCGCCGCGCTGCCTGTCTACGTCGGCGCCGGCGACGCGGACGAAGAAGGCTTCGCGACAGTCCAGCGTTTCGGCGGGATCACCGTGCACGTCGGCCCGCCGCCGCGGGCGGGGACCGCCGCCCGCTGGCACGTCGCCGACTGCGGCGAGGTCATCCGGCTGATCCATTGGCTCGCCGACGCGCGTCGCCGCGGCCCACGGTAGCTGCCGCAAAATCGAGTCGCGCGCTCGATTCAATCGAGACGCGGTGCGAACCCGCGTGACTATGATACGAGACGCCGCGTGGCGCGCCTGGATCCGCACAGCTACGCCGAATCCGAGCAGCCCGTCACCGAGCGCATCGACCTGGCGCTGAAGGTCGACTTCGCCCAGCGGGTGCTCTCCGGCGAGGTCCTGCTGACCCTGCGCGAGCCGTCCGCCGGCCCCCTCGACCTGGACACGCGCGATCTGCGCATCGGAGCGGTGGAGACGCCTGATGGGGCGCCCCTGCGCTACGAGCTGGGAGCGCCCGAGCGCATCCTGGGGACGCGGCTCCGGGTGCAGCTCCCACCCGCCACCCGTGCGATCCGGGTCCGGTACTCGACCTCTCCCCAGGCGTCCGCGCTGCAGTGGCTCGCGCCTTCGCAGACGGCGGGCGGGCAGCATCCATACCTCTACAGCCAGTGCCAGCCGATCCACGCGCGGTCGCTCGCGCCGCTGCAGGACACGGCGCGCATCCGCGTTCGCGCGGGAGCGAGGTTCACCGTGCCGGCGCACCTGCGCGCGCTGATGGCCGCGGCGCCGCTCGGCCGCGAGGTCGCGGGCGAAGGCGAGGTGATCGATCTCTTCGAGATGCCCCAGCCAATCCCGCCGTACCTGCTCGCCTTCGCGGTGGGGGACCTCTCGCCCCGGCAGCTCTCCCAGCGGTCGGCGGTGTGGGCCGAGCGCAGCGTCGCGGACGCGGCGGCCTGGGAGCTGGACGGCGTCGAGACCATGCTGCAGGTCGCGGAGGACCTCTTCGGTCCGTACGAGTGGGAGCGCTACGACATCCTGGTGATGCCGCCCTCGTTCCCGTTCGGCGGCATGGAGAATCCGCGGCTGACTTTCGCAACGCCCTCGCTGCTTGCCGGAGACCGGTCGCTGGTCAACGTCATCGCCCACGAGCTGGCGCACGCCTGGACCGGAAATCTGGTGTCGAACGCCACCCTCGAGCACTTCTGGCTCAACGAGGGCTTCACCGTGTACGCGGAGCGCCGCATCCTCGAGGCGCTGGAGGGCGCCGAGGCGGCGGAGCTGCACGCCGCCGTCGGGCTGCACGAGCTGGAAGTCTCGCTGAAGCGGTTCGCCACGCGTCCCGAGCTGACCAGGCTGCGCACGCAGATGGCCGGCGTCGATCCGGACGAGGCGTACTCGACGGTCCCTTACGAGAAGGGCTACCTCTTCCTGCGCAGGCTGGAGGAGCTGACGGGCCGCGAACGGTGGGACCGCTTCCTGCGCGCCTATCTCGACCGGTTCCGGTTCCAGTCGATCGCGACGGAAGACTTCCTGCGGTTCCTCGACGAGCGGCTTCCCGGGGTCTCGGCGCGGGCCGGCGCGCAGCGCTGGATCGACGGTCCCGGGCTACCGCCGGACGCACCGCGGCCGCAGTCACGAAGGCTGGAGGAGCTGCGCGAGCTGGCGCGGCGGACCGGCCAGGGCGTGCTGCCGGACGAGAATACCGCGGTCCGCATGCAGCCCACCGAGCTGCTCGTCTTCTTGCAGTCGCTGCCGGAGCTGCCGGCGGAGGTCTGTGGCCAGCTCGACGCGCTGCTGGGCCTTTCGCGCCGCCGCAGCCTCGAGCTACGGCACACGTTCGTGCTGGTCCAGCTGCGCGCGGGCGTGGAGGCGGGGCGCGAGGCGGCCCGCCGGGTGCTGCGCGAGACGGGCCGGATGAAGTACCTGCGGCCCATCTACACCGAGCTGGCGCGCCGCCCGCAGACCCGGGCGCTGGCCCGGGAGATCTATGACGAGGCGCGCGAGTCCTATCACCCGATCGCGCGCACCGTGGTGGAGTCGATCCTGGGCTGACGGAGTAGCCAAGCTCGTCAGGGGTCGGGCTTGGGGGAAGCACGTAGGGCGTCGTCGACCAGAACGTATCTGGTGACGAGCGGCCACAGTGCCACGAGGATGAGCGCGCGATGCATCGACGTGGTCAGTGGTGCTCGGGCGCGTGGTCGACACCGGCGAGCCGCGTCAGGTATGCGATCCGCACGCCAGCTTTGCGCAGGCGGCGCACCAGCTCCCGGTTGATGTTCTGCAGCACCAGCACGTACGCCTTCAGGTCCTGCTTGTAGAGCTGGTAGAGGTCCTTGCTGTCCAGCTCGAGCAGCTGCGTGTCCTTCTCCGCGGTGATGGTGAACGGCCGCGGCTCCATCTCGATGAGCGTGGTCACTCCGACGAAATCGCCAGGACGGAAGAGGAGCATCCGCACCTCGCTGCCGTCCTCGCACTTCCGGGTCGCGTAGAGCGCGCCCGAGCGCACGATGTACATCGAGGTCCCGGTCTCTCCCTCGCGGAGCACCACCGCGCCCTTCTTGAACTCCCGGTCGCGCAGCATCTCGGCCAGGCGGTCGAACACGGGAGTTCCCGCCAGCCCGCCGAAGAACGGTGTCTTCGCGAGGAACTCCTTCAGGGCCGGGTCGGCCATGCGCGGCAGTGTACGCCGCCTGGCGCAGCGGCCGCGAGATGGCGACCGGGAGGTGTGTGTCCGCCCGGCGACCTGAAAAATCTCGCGTCCGTCCGGGTGTTTGTTCCTACACATTCCCACCCGTCGGCCCGACCGGCAGGGTTGGCTGCAGGGATCGGACCCTACCTGTCGCGCTGCTCGGCGGTTCAGCGGGAGCTTGCTTGACAGGCCGGTGCCCTTCGCAGAGTGTGCGCATGCGGTGGATCGAAGTGGGAAGGAATGGAATGAAGGTCCCCACCGCGGATCGAGGAGCCATCGGTCGTGTCGTTCACCGGCGTCTACCAGCACCAGATCGACGCGAAGGGGCGGACGAGCCTGCCTTCGCGCTTTCGCGAGGTGCTCGCGGCGCAGGGCGCGGACAAGCTCTTCGTGACCACCGATCTCTTCGACGCGTGCCTGCAGGCGTACGCGCCGGCGCAGTGGACGGCGTTCACGCAGAAGGTCGCCGCCCTCTCGCAGTTCGATCCTTCGGTGCGCCTCCTGGTGCGCAGCTTCGTCGCGCCCGCGCAGGAGTGCCCGGTCGACAAGGTGGGCCGCATCCTCATCCCGCCCCCGCTGCGCGAGCACGCCGGCCTGGCCGACGAGGTCACCTGGGCCGGCACCGTGGAGCGCATCGAGATCTGGTCGCCCAAGCGGTGGCTCGAGACCCAGAAAGCCGCGCGTGCGCCGGAGGCCCAGGCGCAGCTCGCCGCGCGCCTGCACCAGCTTCTCTAGGAGACGACGATGAGTGAACGCACGCGCATCCGGGGAGTCGCACAGCGGGAGCCGGCGCGCCCGCGCAGGGCGGAAGGCGCCGCGGTGCTCGCGCTCCAGCCGGCGCCGGGTCCGCGTCCCGCCGGCGAGCGCTGGGAGGATTCGCAGGCGACGGTCGCCGTGCGCGGCGAGCTGGACCGCGACGCCTTGTGGGCCATCGACTACACCATCGGTCGCGCGTCGATCGAGGCCGGCCGCATCGTGCTCGACCTGCGCGAGGTCACCCACCTCGACTACGCCGGCGTGCCTGAGCTGGTGGCGCGGCGGCGCGAGCTGCGCGCCCGCGGCGGCGAGCTGGTGGTGGCGGTGCGCAATCCATACGTGGCGAACATCCTCAAGGCATCCGGCGGCGCGGAGCTCGTGTTGTGCCGCACTCCCGACGAGGCGTTCACCGAGGCGGCCTTGGCGAACGCGGGAGCGGCGCGGCGGCGGCACCAATAGGGCGCCCCGACTCGACCCCAACCCCGAACCCGATCCCGAACGCGACCTGGAGCAATCTTCCGTGCAGCCCTTCGAGCACCGCACCGTGTTGCGCCGCGAGGCGGTGGATCTGCTCGCGCCCGCTCCCGGGAAGGTGTTCCTCGACGGGACCCTGGGCGGCGGCGGACACGCCGAGGCGCTGCTCGACGCCGGAG
>VBKO01000204.1 GCA_005888115.1 Deltaproteobacteria bacterium | reverse complement strand
GGACCGGGTCACCTGGGAGAAACGGGCTGGCCCGGCCGCGGAACGCGCGGCGGCGGCCCTCGCGGGCGGCGATGGCGGCGCTGGCCGCGGCCGCGACCGCGAACCGCCCCGGCCGGCGGTCCACTGAGGGCGGCGGCGGGGCGGGGCGGCGCGCGGTGAGGCGCGGCCGCCCCGCCTCACTTGGCATCTGGGCCTGCATGCCTACGCGAGGAGGGCGGCGACCCGCTCGGCCAGGGCCAGGGCGGCGGTGAGCCCGGGCGACTCGATACCCACCAGGTTGACGAACCCGGGCAGGTCCTCGGAAAGCACGAAGTCCTTCTCGTCCGGATCCGACGGGGCGCGTAGCTTCGGACGGATGCCGCAACCGTCGTAAGCGAGCTGGTCCGCGCGGACCTCGCCGAAGAGCGCCCGCGCCGCGGCGAGGAAGGCAGGCAGCTTGTCTTCTCGCGGAGAGTAGTCGTCCTTGCGCGCGACGTGCTCGACGTCGGGGCCAAGCCGGCAGCGGCCGGCGAGGTCGAGCGTGAGATGCACTCCGAGCCCGGGCGCTCCGCGCCGCCGCACCGGATACACCAGGTGGCGGTACGGAGTGGAAGGCGTGAAGCGGAAGTAATCGCCGCGCCAGGGATGGACCTGGTACCGGTTCACGCCCGCGAGCGCGGCGACCTCGTCGGCGTGGAGCCCGGCTGCGTTCACCACCCGCTCGGCCCGGACCGGTCCTCGCGCAGTGTCCAGCTCGTACGCAGGACCGCGTCGGGCGATGGCCCGCACGCGCGCTTGGGTCAGCACCAGCGCGCCGTGCTCCGTCGCATCGGCCGCGAGGGAGCGCGTCAGCTCGACGGCGTCCACGATGCCGGTTCGCGGGCACCACAGGGCGGCCGCCGCCGGGACGTCGGGCTCGCGCGCGCGCACGAACGCGGCCGGCACCAGCTCGACGCCGGGCGCTTCGCTGGCGCGGGCATTCGCCTCCAGTGCCTCGAGGTCGGGGACGTCCGCGGCGTCGCGGGCGATCACCAGCTTGCCGGGTCGGGCGTGCGGCACTCCTCGGGCGGCCGCCCACTCGTACAAGAGGGCGTTGCCGCGCACGCACGCGCGCGCCTTCAGGCTCTGCGGCGGGTAGTAGAGGCCGCTGTGGATGACGCCGCTGTTGCGGCTGGTCACGCCGTCGCCGAGGCGCGGACCTCCCTCGAGCAACAGGACGCTGCGGTTCGCGCGCGCCAGCGCCGAGGCGACGGCGCATCCCACCACGCCGCCGCCCACCACCGCGACGTCGACCTCGGCATCCACCTCCCGGGCAGACTACTAGAATCTGGCGCCGTACAGCGCCATCGGCGCATCGAAGCCGATCTGACGCTGGTCGGCGACGGGCCCGGTGAATCTCCGATCCGCGTTCGAGGCGGCGTCGACCGCGCCGAGGACGAGCCCCACCGCGAGGCCGATCCCTGCCCCGAGGGCCAGATCGCGCTGCCAGTTGCCCCAGGTTCCGTTGCTGCCGTTCTCGATGTACCGCCGGTACACGGCCACTCCGCCGCCCACGGCGGCGCCGGCGATCGCGCCGCCGATCGCGTCGCGGGCGATGATGCCTCCGGCCGACGGACGGGACTCGACCACGGCGACTTCCTGCGCGAGGGCGGAACGGGAGGGCGGGACCACGCTGCTGTCGCGTCCCGCTGCGTGTGCAGGAGCGGCGAGCGAGAGCGAGAAGACGAGCGTGGAGGCGGCGAGCGTTCCCTTCAGCATGGCTGTTCTCCTTTGCTACCAGCAAAGCTGCAGGCGTGGGGCACTGTACGCAACCGGGCGGCCGAGAGGCCGGGCCCCGCCTCGCGCGTCCTTCAGCCGTACGGCGCGAATGCCGTTACCATGCGCGGATGTCCGTTCTCGCCACCGTCCGGGAGGCGTTGCGGGGCTCGAAGCAGGACTTCACCGACGGCCCCATCGGCCGTTCGCTGGTGATGCTCGCCGTCCCGATGGTGCTGGAGACGGTGCTCGAGTCGCTCTTCGCCGTGGTGGACATCTTCTTCGTCGCGCACCTCGGCGCGGACGCGATCGCGACCGTCGGTCTCACCGAGTCGATGGAGTCCCTGGTCTATGCGGTCGCCATCGGCCTCGGCATCGGCGCAACGGCAGTGGTGGCACGGCGCACGGGCGAGAAGGATCCCGAGGGGGCCGCCCACGTCGCCGCGCAGGCGATCTTCCTGGGCGTGCTGGTGGCGATGCCCATCGCGGTGGTCGGGATCCGCTATGCTCCCCAGCTCCTCGCCGGCTTGGGCGGGTCCGAGATCGTGCAGCGCGAGGGAGCGGGCTTCACCCGGGTGGTGATGGGCGGCAATACCGCCGTGCTGCTGCTCTTCCTCATCAACGCCGTCTTCCGCGGTGCGGGCGACGCGACCATCGCGATGCGCTCCTTGTGGCTCGCGAGCGCCTGCAACATCGTGCTCGGACCGATGTTCATCTTCGGGGTGGGCCCCTTCCCTCGGCTCGGGCTCACCGGTGCGGCGGTAGGCACCACCATCGGACGCAGCATCGGCGTGCTCTACCAGATCACGCAGCTCGTCCGGCGGGACGGCCGCATCGTCATCCGGACGCGCCACCTGCGGCCCGATCCACGCGTGCTCTGGCAGCTGGTCCGCCTCTCGGCCGCGGGCATCCTCCAGCTGCTCATCAGCACCACGAGCTGGGTGGGCCTGGTGCGCGTGCTCTCGGTCTTCGGTAGCAGCGTGCTGGCCGGCTACACGATCGGTCTGCGCGTGATCATCTTCGCGCTCCTCCCCTCGTGGGGGCTGAGCAACGCGGCCGCCACCCTGGTGGGGCAGAACCTGGGCGCGAAGAAGCCCGAGCGGGCCGAGCAGGCGGTGTGGATGGCCGCCCGTTACAACACCTGGGTCCTGGGGGGCATCGGGCTGCTCTTCGTCGTCTTCGCCGGGCCCATCATCGGCTTCTTCACCGACGATCCGGCCATCGTCCCGTGGGGTACTGCCTGCCTGCGCATCGTAAGCGTCGGGTTCGTCTTCTACGCGTACGGGATGGTCCTCACCAGCGCGATCAACGGCGCGGGCGACACCTGGACGCCGACGCTTCTGAATGCCGTGTGCTTCTGGCTGTGGGAGGTGCCGCTCGCCTGGGCGCTGTCGCAGTTCACCGGCCTCGGCCCCCGAGGAGTGTTCGCCGCCATCACGATCGCGTTCTCGGCGTTAGCGCTCGCGAGCGCTTGGATCTTCCGGCGCGGGAGATGGAAATCGCAAACCGTGTAGCACGCCCGGCCGTTGACCGGCTGTTCAAAGGATGCACAGACTTGGGTAGTGGGGACCGATGGCCCGAGATGACGGATCGCAAACCGTACCCCCGCTTGCACGCGTCGGTGTATTTCATCCCGGCCGGTCTTCGATTGCGTCGCCAGGAGCCCGCCCCGGCCCCGGACGCACCCGACGGCGTTTGCATCTTCACCGATGAGGCACCCGAGCAAGGCGTGCCGCTGCACATCGAGATCTTCCTGCTCGACGGCACCAGCGTGGTCTGCCGCGTCGAAGTCGCCTGGGTCGATGCGCTTGGCGACGGCGCCCCCGCTCGATACGACGTCGGCCTGACGTTCACCGCCATCCGGCCGAACGATCGCGCGCGGCTCGCCCCCGTCCTGGGCCCCCGGCGCACCTAGGTGCCGCGCGAGATGCGCGCGGCGTCCGTTCGGCCGGGCGCTTCGCGTGCCGATCGCTGTACACACGAGCACTTTGGCAATCGGCGACGCCGGTAAACAATACCGTATGAAGATGGCGAGAATCCGTACCTTATTACCGGCTGCTACTTACGTGGCGTTCGGCAGTCCCCGCCACATCGTCCAAAATGACGAAACGAGGCGGCTTGTCCACTTTCGTGAACTGGCAAGCACGTTGCTAACGACTACCGCGAGCTACGTCAAGCACCGGCTCGGGCTCGAGTGCCCCCAAAGACCGAGGCGTGGATGCCGAAGTCCATCAGCAGCACCCCCGCGATATCGGGCGGCCCGAGCACCTCCCATTCCAACATCCACCTTTTTCATCGGGCGGCGCGGTGGAGGGCTGCGTCCCGCTTCAGCACCAGGCAGGAGCGTCAATGCACATGGCAGGGACACCTCTCACCTCCTTGGCCGTAGACTCGCGCGCGCCGCAGCGCACACCCCTCGTCGGCGTCGCCGACGCCGAGGGTTCGACGAATGCCGGGGAGCCCCTGAAGGGCGACGATACCGGCGCTGGCAAGCAACTCGAGCAGTCCGGCGGGGTGCAGGTCGCGCTCGCGGTTTGCCAGCAGGTCTCTGGCGCCGAACTGACGCTCGCCGCGGTTCCGCCTGCTCCGGCGGTCGCGCGCGATCCCGTCGCGTTCTTCGAGGACGAGTTCCGGGATTTCGAGCTGACGATCTCGAGGCTCGCCCGCTTGTCGCTCAAGCGCGCGCTCGACGTGCTGACCGCGGGCGCTGCGCTGCTCTTCCTCCTGCCGCTCTTCCTCGTCATCGCGGCCGCGATCAAGCTCACCGATCGCGGGCCGATCTTCTTCGTCCAGCGGAGGGTGGGCCGGCGCGGAGAGACGTTCCGCATGCTGAAGTTCCGTTCCATGGTCGTCCACGCGGAGCGGCTGAGGCCGAGGCTGGAGATCCGGAACGAGTCCAACGGGCCCGTCTTCAAGATGAAGCTCGACCCGCGGGTGACGCCGATCGGCAGGTTCATCCGCAAGTACTCGCTCGACGAGCTGCCGCAGCTGATCAACGTGCTGGTCGGGGACATGAGCATCGTCGGACCTCGGCCGTCCCTTCCCGGCGAAGTCGCGAGCTACGAACCGTGGCAGTACCGCCGGTTCGCCGTCCGGCCCGGCCTCACCTGCTACTGGCAAGTGTGCCCCCGCAGGTACCAGGTGTCTTTCGACGACTGGATGCGGCTCGATTTGAAGTACGTCGACGACTGGAGCCTCCGCCTCGATCTGGACCTCGCCCTGCGGACGTTCGGCATCGTGCTCGGCGGAACCGGAGAGTAGACGCCGGACGGAGGGTCAAGCGTGCTGCAGCACGCCGGAGAGGCGCTCGCGATCGAGAGGATGGATCGCCGTCAGCTTGAGTCCGACGTCGAACCGGGCGGGACCGCCCGCGGGGAGCCGTTCGACCCACGCCACCTCCGACCTGCAGACGACGCTCGAGCCGTCCGGGAGGAAGATCTCCATCCCGAGCCGGGCGCCTCGTTTAGGTTCCTCGTCCGTGTAGATGCACAGCCCGCCCGAGAAGTCGTCGACGGGCTTGCGACCGCGCCGGAGGAAGAACAGCGGGCGCCAGGCCTTGGTGAAGTAC
>VBKO01000203.1 GCA_005888115.1 Deltaproteobacteria bacterium | reverse complement strand
TTTATGAGCCTTGTCGTGTCAGAGTGACCGATCCGTTCGCTCGGTTGACCCAGTGACCTGGCGAACCTAGCTGATTGTTCATTGGCGAGGTGGGCTCAGGGCTTGCGCAGCACCTGATCCGCGAACGGCTTCCACTGGCCCGCTGAGTCGCGCTGCTCCATCAGGATCCGCCAGCCCGGGCCTTCGCGGCGGAACGTGGTGTGGAACGGGCCGTCTGGGTACTCGAAGATTAACTCGATGGCGTTCTCCTGACGGTGGCCGTAGCCGAGCGTCTCGGACCAGCGGCCGCCGAAGACGTCTAGCCAGTGCGCCACGTAGCGGTCGCTCAGGTTGTCGTAGCCGAGATACACGTGCGCCTGGTAGGGGCCGTTCTCGAAGCGGATGCGCAGGAACTGGTGGTCGAGGACCCACTCGGCCGTAACGTCGTTCTGCGCAGGGCGGCCGCCCGCGGCCGTGCCGGTGAGCTTCCACGAACCGGCGAGTTGCTCGAGCAGGTCGTCCTTGACCGGGTGTCCCCGGCCGTCCAAAGGCGGCGCGGCTGCGAGCAGCGCCGCGAGCAGCATCCATGTCATCGAGAACCTCCCCGCAAAGATCAGGGCCGGGCGGCGCGAGATCCGCCGACCGGCCCCGGTACTGCGCCCTCCCCCTCGGAACATCTATTGCGCGATCTGGACCTTCACGTTCTGCAACGGGATGCGTGAGCAGCTCCCGGTGGGGCGCACCTTGGACAGGTTCGCGTAGGCCTGGTCCACCACGCACGAATCGATCGGCGCCGTGTTCGCGCCCGCCACGATGGTGCAGGCGGCGCCCGCGCGGACGCCGTGGTTGGTGCCCGCCGAGACGGTCAGCATGCAGCCCCCCGCGGTCGCTTTCTCCAGCAGCTCGGCGTTGATGAAGTTCGCCGGCTGCCAGATGGTCTGCAGCGCGTACTTGGCCTGGACGCCCGGCTCGGGCGCGGTGACCTGGATGAAATAGTCGCCGGGCGATTCGACGTCCTTCGTGACCGAAGTGCCGAGGATCCGGTCGCCCTCGTCGTCCGGGTTCTTCTTGAACAGAGCCTGCACCTTGGAGCCGCGCGTGGGCTGCAACACCTTGAAGACGATGGTCAGCCGGCCCTTCTCCTTCAGGCTCGCCTTGTAGAAGTGGTGCGCCTTGGCCTTGTTGAAGTCGACGTCCGAGGTCTTCGAGTCCTGCGGCAGCTTCAGCTCCTCGGCGCCGGCGATCTCGCAGGCGGGACCGCCGTTCTCGCAGATGTCGCCCTGCACGAAGCTGCTGGTCAGCTCGTACTTGCCGGCGTCGCCCGGCTCGTTCGCATACACCTTCACGAAGTAGTCCCCGCCCTGCAGCTTTTCCTTCTTCAGGCCCGCGTTCGGATCGATCGAAACCTTCCAGAACTGCGTCCGCTTCATGTTCGAGTAGTCCACCACGTCGGAGACGCTGCCGGTGGGCGAAAGCTCGCGCGCGCCGGCCTGCGTCTTGTACGGCCCGTTCGCGAGCTCGGGATCCTGCGGCTTGAACACCGTGGTCACCGCGACGCGAGTCTTCACGGCGTCCTTCCACGGCTCGGAGACGACCACGAAGTACGTGCCGGGCGTGACGTCGGTCGCCTCCATCTTCTTGCCGGGCTCGCCGCGGGCGATGGGCTCGTTCCCGCCTCCATCCGTGTAGAGGCTGATGGTGATGGGCACCGAGGTGTTCACCGGCTTTGCGGTGGCGATCAGGCCGCCGTTCGCGGGCACTTCGTAGCGGAGGCCGCCCGCGTAGAGCTCGCCCTCGTCGGAGAGCTGCACGTCCATCTTCTTTCCCAGCACGCCCTCCTGCGACTGCTGCCGGAACTGGTACTGCGGCGCGGTGCCGACCAGCGGGACCCGGGCATGGCAGCCGCAGAGGCCCGCCGAGGCGAGCGCGAGGAGGGCGCGGAAGGTGGCGGTCTTCATCGACGGAAGTCCTTTCCGGTTGGCTATTCCAGGCCGTACTTTTGCGGGTTGTTGCTGATGATCGCGGCCGCAAGGATCTGCGGGACGTACTCGAGCGTCTCCTCGGGCAGCTTCTTCAATCGGTAGAGGTGCCAGAAGTCGCGCTTTTCCTTGCGGAACCCTCCGGGCTCCTGCGCGATCTGGTGCAGCACGCGGCGCATCCCGTTCTCGCCCTTGTTGTAGCTGGCGATGGCGAGCATGAACGAGTCGCTCCCGAATTCTGCGAGGAGGTTCGCGAGATACTTCGCGGCCGCGTGGGTCGACTTCACCACGTCGGTGCGCTCGTCCACCTTGGAATCGACGCGCAGCCCCATCTCGCGCGCGCGGAAATCCATGAACTGCCACATCCCCTTCGCGTGCGCCCGACTCTCGGCGTACGGGTCGAACTGCGACTCGACCCAGGCCACGTAGCCCATCTCCTCGGGCAGGCCGAGCGCGGAGAACTCCTTCACCACGATCGGCCAGTACTGCTTCTTGCGCTTGTAGACGACCGACCTGGTGTTGCTGCGGTGCAGCGTCTGCTGGATGTGGTGCTTCAGCCGCTCCTTGAAGATGGGCGGCACCACGTAGGTGTCGGCATCGAACTTGCGCAGCAGGCGGCGGATCTCGCGATCCAGCTCGTCGCCTCCGGCCGCCATCTCCGCCGCGCGCGACTTGTCCTTCTGCTCCATCTCGCCGATGGCCGCCTGCGCCTTGCCGGTGAGCATCTGCAGCCGCTCCTCCAGGCCCTGCAGGCGCTCGGCGTCCGTCTCCAGTTGCATCTGGAGCTGGATCTTCTGGATCTCCTTGTCGGCGCTTTCCTTCTTGTGGGTGATCTTCTCGATCTGCTGCTTCTGCTGCCAGATCACCACGCCCATCGCCCCGAACCCGACGAAGGCGGCGGCCAGCACCCAGCCGACGATCTTCTTCCAGTGCTTGCCGGTCTTGCGCTCGGTGGTGGCCTCCACCTGCTTGAGGGTGTCGGCCATGATGAACATGGTCTGGCCGCTCGACTCCGCGCCGCTCATTGCGCGGGCCATGGCGATCTTCTGTTGCGCCTCCTGCGCGAGCACGGCCGCGTCCTTGTCCTGCGCGGCCGGCCGGGCGGCCATGGGTGGAGGCCGCATCGGCGGCTGCGCGCGCGAAACCGGCGCTGCCATCGGCGCGAATGCCACCGGCGTCGCCGTCCCGCCGTTCGAGTAGGCGCGCACCGGCGCCATCGAGTCGTCGATGTCGAAGCGCACCTCCGGCCCGCCCTGCGCCCCGAAGCGCAGCTTGTCGCCGGAGCGCAGGCGGTGCTGCCTGACCATCTTGCCGTTGAGCAGCGTGCCATTCGACGAGCCGACGTCGACGATGACGTAGTGCCCCTTCGAGAAGCGGATCTCGGCGTGGTAGGCGGAGACGCGCGTGTCGACCTGCGGGTCGAATCGGACGTCGCAGGCCGCCCCGCGCCCGATGCGGATCACCGCCTTGGGCGACATCGACGATGTGCCCTGCAAGCTGCCGGAGAGGTGGGTCAACCGAACCATGTCGCGCCGCTACGTGCCGCTCTTCTGGGTGATCCCGGTCGTGTCGAGCGGCTCCTGGTAGTACTCCGCGGTGTGCTCCCGCGCCTTGACCTTGCCCAGCGACTCCTCGAGCGCCGCCGATACTTGCTCGCACGAGGGGCCGGGTACGCACAACACCTTGATGGACACCTCCCCGTTGGGAAGGATGGTGATCTCCATCTTCTGCTTCTCCGCCATCAGGGCCTCACCACTTCGAGACGCCGAGCTTGATCGTGCCGTCCGGTTGCACCTGCTCCTCGTCCATGGTGAAGCCCTGCGCGGCCACTTCCTTCTTCACCTTGTGGTACGCGTACCGCTGGACGATGCGCTGGGTGATCTTCTCCTGCGTCTCGTTCGTCTCTTCCTCGATGCCCCACCAGTCGGCGACCAGCTTGTAGGTGCCTTCCTCGGTGAGCTGCAGGCCGATGTCGTAGCTCTTCGAGGCCTTGATCTTCGCCTCGGCGGTGAGCGTCGACCCCTTCCACCCGCGCACCTTGACCAGCTGGTCCTCGGTAGCTTCGGCGAACTCGAGCTCGAGGTCCGCGAGCGCGAGCTTGAGGCAGGCGAGATCGTTGATCTTGGTCTCGACCTGCGTGAAGTGGCTCACGGGGCCTTCCCCCCGGCGGCGTCGAGGTCCAGCTTCCGCGACCCCGCCTGCTCCTCGCGGTGGTAGTCGGACGAGGCGGGGCGCGCGCGCGTGCGGCACCAGGTCCGGAGCGCCGCGACCTTCTCCTTCATGGTGCGCGAGAGCGGGACCGTTTCGGAAATGGAGTGCAGCACGCCGTCGGTGGTGAGGACGCCGGCGGAGCCGTGCCGGTCGTACTCGTCGAAGAGCGCGCTGACCACCGCCTGCTCGATCTCCGCTCCGGTGAAGCCCTCCGACTTCTCGGCGATGCGGTCCAGGTCGAACTGCGACGGATCCCGGCCGCGGCGCTTCACGTGGATGGCGCCGATCTCCCTGCGCTCGGGAAGCGTGGGCAGGTCGACGAAGAAGATCTCGTCGAAGCGGCCCTTGCGCATCATCTCCGGCGGCAGCTCGTCGACGTTGTTGGCGGTGGCGATGACGAATACCGGGCTCGTCTTCTCCTGCAGCCAGGTGATGAAGCTGCCGAACACGCGCGCGGCGGTGCCGGCGTCGGACTGGTTGGAGGACCCCGTGCCGGAAAAACCCTTCTCCAGCTCGTCCACCCAGAGGATCGAGGGCGCCACCGCCTCGGCCATCTGGATGGCGCGCCGCATGTTCTCCTCGGAGGATCCGACGATGCCGGCGAACACCTTGCCGACGTCGAGGCGCAGAAGCGGCAGCCGCCACGAGGCGCCCACCGCCTTCGCAGTGAGCGACTTGCCGCCACCGGGAATGCCGATCATCAGGATTCCCTTGGGGCGCGGCAGCCCGAACTTCCGCGCCTCCTCGCTGAACGCGCTCTGGCGTTTCTTCAGCCAGGTCTTCAGCTGATCGAGGCCGCCGATGTCGTCCATCTTCTCGTGCGTGCGGAAGAACTCGAGCACGCCGCTCTTGCGGACGATGCGCTCCTTCTCACTCAGGATGACGTCGATGTCGAAGGTCCCCGTCTGCACCAGGGACTTGGCGAAGACGTTCTCCGCCTCGTCGGCGGTGAGTCCCAGCGCCGCCTCGATGACGTGCTCCCGCTCCTGCCCTCCGGGCGGCGCCTTGTTCGGCACCATGGAGAGGACGCGGTCGAGGATGGTGCCGATCTCGGCCAGCTCCGGGAGCGGGTACTCGACTACGGCGATCTCCTTGTCGCACTCGGGCGGGATGACCAGGACCGGCGAGATGAGGAAGACCGTCTTCAGCGTCTCCTTGAGGTTCCGGCCCACGTCGCGCAAGAGGCGCACCAGCTCGGGATTCTTGGTGAAGGCGTGCAGGTCGCGCAGGATGAAGACCGCGCGCTCGTCCTTCTTCGCCTCGAGCACGAAGCGCAGCGCCTTGAGCGGGTCCTTCGAATCGCCCTGGGCCTCGCTGCCGAGGCGGACGCCTTCGGTGACGCTCCAGGTGTACACCTTGGCCTTGACGCCCTTGTCGCGCTCCCGGCTGTGCAGCACGCGGCGGATCGACTCCTCGACGCGCTTTTCCTCCGAGCTGAGGATGTAGATGAGGGGGTACCGCGCCCGCATGAGGTGCTCGAGGTCCTTGTCCACCCGCCGGAGCTGGGCGGCGCGGGCGACCTCCTCCGCGACTTCTTTTGGCTGGCCGGACAGAGCCATCGCGGGCGCACCGGCCAGCGAGACGGGAGCCGGCTTCTGGGCGCCGAACGGGTCGGCCTCGATGGGAGTCATGGGGACGGGGATGGTACCATCCGCCCGGAAGGTCGATCAAACGGCCAGCCGCCGCCTGCTAGGGCGGCGCTGTGTTTTTTCGCTCTTCGAGCCGCGGCCGCTGTGGCGATCTATAGGGCGGGCGGCATTTCGCCCGCCCGGTTGCCGCCCCCCGGCACGTGCGCTACCGTCGAGAGGTGGAGTTCACCGCGCACCAGGACCAGATGGCGCTGCAGAGGCTGCGCGATCAGGGCGGCTTCAACGGCGACCGCATCGCCGACTGTGCCCTCGCCACCGTCTACGCCAGCGGGAGCGACTGGCTCAAGGTGGTGGTGGAGAAGACGGACCTCTCACAGTCGAACCTGGCCGGCACGCGCATCCGCGAAGCGACCTTCGCGCACACCGCCCTGCGCAAGGCGCGGTTGCGCGGCGCACGCCTGGAGCGCGTCGAGCTGTACTTCTGCGACCTGAACGAGGTGGACGCCAGCGAGGTGTCGGCGCGCCGCACCAAGGTGCACGGCTCGGAGGCGATGAACGCCGTCTTCAGCGGCGCGCAGCTCGCCGTGACGCGCTTCGAGGACACCAAGCTGTACCGCGCGCGGTTCGACCAGGCGCTCCTGGTGCGGGTCGTGTTCCTCGACTCGCGCATGGGCGGCCCTTCGCTGGAGAAGGCCGACTTCTCCGGCGCCCGCCTGGTGGACGTCTCGCTGCGAGCGGCGAATCTCCAAGGCGCGTCGTTCGCGGGCGCCACGCTGGTCGGCGTGGACTTCACCGACGCGGCGCTGGAGGGAGCGGATTTTCGCGGCGCGGTGGCGATCGGCTGCCGGTTCCCCGCGGGGTTCTCGCCATGAGCGACGACTTGAAGGCCAGGACCGATCTCGACCCCGCGGCGCAGGTGGCGCAAGAGCTGCGCGCCAGGCTGCGCGGCCTGCCACCGGACCAGATCGTCGAGCTCTGCGCGCAGCTCTTGAACACGTACGTGGTGGAGGGCGTGCTGCCGCTCGCGCGCGCGGGCGAGGGCACCGACCTCGCGGCAGACGGTGCAGGCGAGGAGTCGTTCGCGCAGATGCTCAAGCGCCTCAAGGCCTCGCGCAAGGATCCCGTCCTGGAGCGGTTCCTCATCGACGGCGAGAACATCTCCGTCCGCGTCGACGGGTACGGCGTCCTGCCGATCACCGAGTACCGCCGGCCGACTGCGCCGCCCGGCGCGCCCGTGCAGCCGCGCCGCGAGAGCATCCCCGGCGCTGCCGCGAGCATCTACAACCGTGCGCTCTACCAGCCGGATCAGGCGCCCACCCGCGGCGCGCAGCCGACCCCGCCTCCTCCCGCGCAGCAGCAGCGCGCTTCGCAGCCGCCCGCCCAGCCTGCGCAGCCGGGA
>VBKO01000058.1 GCA_005888115.1 Deltaproteobacteria bacterium | reverse complement strand
ATGTGGTGGAAGGTGAACAGCAGCCATCCACCCTGGGCCTCGGCCCGGGTCACGCGCGCCTCGAGATCCCCGACCGTGTCGGTCGTCCGTACCGACGAGGGCGCACGGAGCACCAACGCGTCCTTGGGCGTGAATGTCTCGGCCGCGACCTTGGTGTTGAGTCCCGAGACACTGCGAGCCGAGTTGTAGCGACAGTCGGCGACGGCTTGCCGGACGGACGCATCCCAGTCGCCGAACGGGTACGCGAAATTCTGCACGTCGAAGCCGAGGCCGATGAGATTCGCCCGGTCATTGCAGATCTGGACGTGCTGCTGGTCCGGCGTGAGCGTGGTCAGGTGCGGATGGTCGAGCGTGTGCCCGCCGATCTCATGCCCGCGATCCTGGAGATCCGTTGCCTGCGCCGGGGTCATGTTCTCCGTGTTGCGCATCCGCAATCGCCAGGTATTCAGGAAGAACGTGCCGCGCATGCCGTGCTTCTCGAGCGTAGCCGCGGCCAGGACCTGCTGCGCGAGCGCGTCGTCGAAGGTGAGCGATACGACGGTCGTCGCGCAAATGACCGTTCCAGCGGCGCAGACCTTGAGTCCGGGGTTGCCGGCGCTCGTGCAGGAGCGCTGCTCCGAGCCAAGCCCAGGGCACGAGGCGGAACCGCCCGGGGGCGTCGTCGGAGGACCGCTCGGGGGCGTGCTCGGGGGCGTCGCAGGAGGACCGGCGGTCGTAGCAGGACTGCTCGGCGGCACCTCGGGGTTCGTCCCTCCGCAAGCAACAAGCGAACACCAAACGACAACTCCGATCTTTCGCACGGCTTCCCCCTCCAGGACTGGCGCGGAAATTGGTCACGCGGCTAGCGTTCGGCCACTTGCCGAGCGCGCGAGGCAGACCTGTGTCCTATCTGGAGGAGGCCGCGACGGCTCAGCGGGGGACGGCCAGCGACTCCAGCCCTTCGGTGCCGATGTTCGGTGCCCAACGGTGGATGGTGGTCTCCACCAGGCGCTCGACCTGGAACGGGTCCTTGTCGAGGATGGGCTGGATCTCCGACTCGTCCTCGACGCGCAGGAGCAAGGCGCCCCCTTCGCGTGGCACGAATGGCCCGGAAGCGATCATCTTCCCCTGGGCGAGCAGCTCGCGCAGGTAGGCGCGATGCCGGTCGAGAGTCTGCTGCATGCGCTCGAGCGGATAGCGGTACTTGAGCACGACGAACGCGTAGAGAGCCACGGCGCACCTCGGAAGGACCTGCGGGTCGCGTGAACCCTACACCGGTTGCATCAGGCGCGAGAACCGGGCCTCGGTCTCGGCGATCAGCTTCGCCGCCCGGGCGAGGGTCCGCTCGGCGCGCGCCGAAAGCTGGATCGCGCGCTGGAGCTTCTTCTCGATTGCCTTGCGCGCGAGGCGCCTGCGGGGCATGCCTGTAACTGTAGGCCGCCGGTGGGGCCCGGCAAGAAAAGGACCGGAGGACGAGAGATGCTCGCATTGCTGCTGCTCTTCGCCGCGGCCCCGGCGGAGCGGGCGAAGGACGTGGCCGCGCGCCTGCCCATTGCGCGGTCCGCCATGCGCGAGGTGCACCTCGCCGCCGCCGCCATTTCCGACCAGCCACTCCGCGCGGCGGTGGAGGCGATGGTGATGGCTCCCTGGCTGCCTCCCGAGTCGTACGCGGTCGCGCACCCCGCCGAGGCGGAGCGGATGCTGCAGGAGGCCGGGTTGCTCGAGGGCCGGCTGCAGTTGCCGCCGCAGCGAGGCTCGTTCCAAGCGGCCTGCGGGGGTGACCATCATGCCTACCCTGGGGGTCTTTCGGTGCACGCGTGGGCCGCTGTGCTCCACGCGCGCGGGCTGGCCGCTGCCTACCAGCAGGTCTACGGGGTGAAGCTGCGCGACGAGTGGCTGGTGGCGGCGGCGCTGTGGCACGACGCGCTCAAGGCCGCGACGCTTCCCTGGCGGGACGACGCGACCTGTGGGCCCGAGCCTCGCATCGCGGGGACGGGCGCGCACCACGTGCTCGCGCTCGCCGCGGCCATCGTCCGGCGCCTTCCCGACGGGCTCGTGCTGACCATCGCCAGCGCGCACGCGCCCGTCTTCGAAGCCGGGGCGAAACAGGTCTGCGGCTTCTTGCGGGCGGCGTCGATCATCGCCAACGGGAAGCTGCCGGCGGCCGCGTGCCCGGCCAGCGCGCCGCCCGAGGCGTTTGCGATGAACACGGCCGATGCGGACGACCCGCTCACCACCACCGCCGGGTCGTGGTACGCGGAGCGCGCTCCGAAAGGGTGGGAACGCTTCGAGGCGATGATCCAGGACGGCAGCGACGTCGCCGCCTGGGCACGCGCGCAACGCTACTGACGATCGCCCGCGGCGAGCAGTCCACGCAGGCGGGGCAGGTCGGCGGGGTCGGCGAATGCCTGCGCCTCGTGGAAGGCGAGCGTGAGGCGGCCTTCGCGCTCGAGGAAGCGCAGGTACTCGGAGAGGGCGGCGGGATCGCGGTATCCGCAGCCGAACGCGCTCGTCCAGGTGGCAATCGCTTCCGGCGCGCGCCCCAGCTCGGCGAGGAGCTGAGCGGCTTCGACGCGGAGCGCGGATGCGCAGGGGACACCGTGCAGCCTGCCGGCGATGCGCCGCACGGCCTCGTCGCGGCGGCCGGCGCGCTGCAGGATGCGCACCTCGTCCACGAGACGCGCCGGATCGGCGGGGGTGAGCAAGCCCGCCTCGGCGAAGTACGCCGCGCTCTCGGCCTGGCGCCCGGATTCGCGGAGCCGCCGCCCCACCTCGACGAAGAACCGCGCCGCCGCCAGCTTGCCCTGCACCGCCTGCGCGCGCAGCCGCTGGCCCGGTCCGGCGTTGAGCTTCTCCAGCGGCTCGGCGCACTCGCTCTCCGGCTGGTCCGGTGGACGCCACTCGGCCGCGACCAGCGCTGCCTCGTCTCCGATGAGCGCCCAGAGGCGCGACCGCATCCAGCGGCCGTTCATCTCGAGTTGATACGGCAGCTCGACGCCTGTCCAGGACCCGACCCGCAGTGGACGCCGGGGAAGGTCCTGAGCGTTGCGCACCTCCAGCAGCGAGAGGAGCGCCGGCACGGCCACGTCGAGCGGGGGCCGATGCCCGAGCAGCGGCACGGACGCGACGACGACCGACGCGTCGCCGCACGTCGCACCGTACTCGGCCGCCGGCACGCGGTCCTGGACCGCGCGCCACTCCATCCAGGGCGCGCCGAGATCGATCGACCACCCCGCCTCTCGTGACGCGTATGGCCTGGCCGGCCGCCGGACCGGCGCGGCTCGCGCCGCGGGATCGATCAGCTCGAAGCCGCCGAAGAGCGTGCGAGCTTCCTTCTCCACCGCGGCGCGCTCGGCCGCCGCTCCCCAGGCGAGCAATTGGTAGAGCCGGCCATTGCGCTGGACGATCCAGTTCTCGTACACGACCTTCGCGCCCTGCACCGTCGCCATCGCGACGGCGCGCGTCCCCGGGAGGCCGTGCGCCTCGAACGGCCCCGAGGTCAGCTCCACCGCGCCGCCAGCCTGCGACTCGAGCTGCCGCTTCCACGAGGACAGGACACCTTCGACCGGCATCTCGGCACCGGGACGTTCCACGTAGACGAGAAAGGAGATGTCCGGCCGCGATCGGGCATAGGCGAGCGCGGCGGCGGGATCGATGTGGAGCGGATCGACGCGCGCCCAGGCCGGACCGGGCGGGCGGAAGCGGAAGTTGTGCTCGGGCTTCTCGTCGGCGGCGGGACGGGCGACCTGGACGGGCGCGTTGCCGCGCGCGCACCCGGCCGCTGCGGCGATCATCACGGCCGCGATGGCGACGGCGCGGAACAGGAGCACTCTCCCTCCCTGCCCTGCGTATCAGCCGCGCGCGCAGGCAGGAAGGAAGACGGGGTAGGGTGTAGAAGCGCGGCAGGCGCGGGAATCCCACATCGCGTCGTCAATCGCTGATCTTCACGCCGACCTTGGGACAGTCCGCCGCGACCACGCAGCGTGAGCAGTGCGGCTTGCGGGCGATGCACGTCCGGCGGCCGTGCCAGATGAGCAGCTGGTGCGCCCTGCCCCATCTCTCCGGCGGGAGGAGCGCCGACAGCTCCGCCTCGACCTTGTCGGGGTCCTCCTGGCGCGTGAGCCCCAGCCGCCGGGAGACGCGGCCCACGTGCGTGTCGACCGGCAGCGCCGGCGTACCGAAGGCATGGTTCACCACGACCCCGGCCGTCTTCCATCCGACGCCCGGCAGCCGATACAGCTCCTCGCGGGTGCGAGGCAGCTTGCCCCCGTGCTCGCGCGCGATGCGTTGCATGGCCGCGTGCAGGTTGCGCGCCTTGCCCCGGAACAACCCGATGCGGCGGATCGCCTTCTCCAGCTCCGGCAACCTGGCGCGCGCGTAGTCCTCCGCGGTGCGGTATTTCGCGAACAGCTCCGGCGTCACGGTATTCACCACCGCGTCGGTGGCTTGCGCCGAGAGCATCACCGCGACGAGGAGCTGCAGCTCGTTCTCGTATTCGAGCGCGATGCGCGCCTCCGGCATGGCCGCATCCAGCTCGTCGACGATGCGGCGGGCCCGCGCGCTTTTCGCTTCCCTCGATTCGCGAGGCATGCTTTCACAGTACTGCATGGACGTGCTCGACCTGCGCAGCGACACCGTCACACGGCCCACGCCCGGCATGCGCAAGGCGATGGCCGACGCCGAGGTCGGCGACGACGTCTACGGCGAGGATCCCACCGTCAACCGACTCCAAGAAAGCGTCGCCGCGATGCTGGGGAAGGAATGCGCGCTGTGGGTGCCGACCGGGACCATGGCGAACCAGATCGCGGTCGGCGCGCTGGTGTCGCAGGGCGACGAGATCGTCTGCGAACGCGGCAGCCACATCGTGAACTACGAGGGCGCGGCCGCACCGGCGCTGTGGGGAGCGCAGACGCTGGTCATCGACGGGACCCGCGGCATCTTCGACGCGGAGGCGCTGCGTGCCGTGCTGCGGCGCTCGGAGGACGTGCACGCGCCGCTGCAGAAGGCCGTCGCGGTGGAGAACACGCACAACCGCGGCGGCGGCGCGGTGTGGCCGATCGCCACCTTGCGCGCCGTCTCGCAGGTGGCGCGCGAGGCCGGGCTCGCGCTGCACCTGGACGGAGCGCGACTGTGGAATGCGCACGTGGCGTCCGGCGTGGCGCTTTCCGAGTACGCCGCGTGCGCCGATACGGTGAGCGTCGCACTCAGTAAGGGGCTGGGGGCTCCGGCGGGCTCGCTGGTGGCCACCACCCGCGCGCGGCTGCCGCTCCTCAGGCGGCTGCGGAAGCGGCTCGGCGGCGGGATGCGCCAGGTGGGCATCCTCGCGGCGGCTGGGCTGTACGCGCTCGATCACCACCTGCGGCGCCTCGAGGAGGATCACCGCTGCGCCAAGGCGCTCGCGGAAGGCGTGCAGGGGATCCGCGGGCTGCGCTGCGCGACCCCCGAAACGAACCTTCTCTTCGTCGATGTGGACCTCCCGATGGGCGCGATCGCCTTCGCCGCCGCGTGCAAGGCGGAAGGGGTGCTGTGCAACGCGGAAGGTGGGAAGGCGCGCGTTCGCCTCGTCACCCACCTCGACGTACCTCTGGCGCGCGCAGGCGAAGCCATCGCCCGCCTGAAACGGGCCGCCACGCGCTGATCGGCTACACTCGCCCGGGTGTCCGAGGCGCTCGCCGAGCATCCCGCTCCGCCGCCGCCGCGATTCGTCGCGGAGCTCGACACGCTCATCCGCGCCCGCTACCCGCTCATCTATCTGGTGAGCTGGGAGGAGCAGCGGCTCGACGCGATCCTGCAAGACCTTGCGGCCCAGCACGGCAAGGTACTGTTCGGCTGGTCGGTGACGCGCGGCCTGCGGCGCATCGGCGGCGCGCGCGCCGTCCCACACCTCGACGCACAGAAGAGCCCGGTGGAGATGCTCGCCACGCTCGCCAAGCTGGGCGAGCCGTCGCTGGTGGTGCTGAAGGACTTCCATCCATATCTGGGCGACCCCCAGGTTGTGCGCGCCCTGCGCGAGCTGGCCCACGATCTGAAGTCCACCTACACGACCGTCATCCTGCTCTCGCCCGTGCTGCAGATCCCCGTCGAGCTGGAGAAGGAGGTCTCCGTCCTCGACGTCCCGCTTCCCGGATTCCGGGACCTCTATCAGCTGCTGCGAGAGATCGTCCTCGTGGTGCGGCAGGGCAACCAGGCGACCATCGACCTGTCGCGCGAGCAGGCCGAGCAGCTCATCAAGGCGGCGCAGGGGCTGACCCTGTCGGAGGCAGAGAACGCTTTCGCCAAGGCGATCGCCACCGACGGGATGCTGGGCGGCCAGGACATCCGGTTGGTGCTCGACGAGAAGCGGCAGGTCATCCGCAAGAGCGGCCTGCTCGAGTTCGTCAGCGTGGACGAGAACCTCGGCAACGTCGGCGGAGTCGATTCGCTCAAGCAGTGGCTGGGGAACCGGGCAGCGGCGTTCGGCGAGCCTGCGCGCAAGTTCGGGCTCCCCGCGCCCAAGGGGCTCTTGCTGCTCGGAGTGCAGGGTTGCGGGAAGAGCCTCACGGCCAAGGCGATCGCCAACCAGTGGGCGCTGCCGCTTTTGCGGCTCGACATGGGAAGGATCTTCTCCAACTTCATCGGTAGCTCGGAGGAGAACCTGCGCAAGGCGATCCGGGTGGCGGAGAGCGTGGCGCCGGCGGTGCTCTGGGTGGACGAGATCGAGAAGGGCCTCGCGGGGACCGCTTCGTCGGGACAGGTGGACGGCGGGGTCACCGCGCGCGTCTTCGGCGCGATGCTGACCTGGCTGCAGGAGAAGACCGCGCCCGTGTTCGTGGTCGCAACCGCCAACAAGATCGAGGCGCTGCCGCCCGAGCTGCTCCGCAAGGGGCGCTTCGACGAGATCTTCTTCATCGATCTGCCGGCGAGCGCCGAGCGGCGGGAGATCTGGTCCATCCACCTCTCCCGGCGCAAGCGCGACCCTGCGCAGTTCGACCTGGCGGAGCTGGCGCAGATCTCGGAAGCGTATAGCGGCAGCGAGATCGAGCAGGCGGTGATCTCCGGCCTGCATTTCGCCTTCGCCGAGTCGGCGGAGCTGCAGCAGAAGCACCTCGTCCGCGCGGTGCAGGAGACCATCCCGCTGGCGACGACGATGGGCGAGGACATCGCGCGGCAGCGCGAGTGGGCCAAGACGCGCGCGCGGCCGGCCTCGGGACGCGTCAAGCCGCCGAAGGTAGCCTGATGGCCGGCCGGTTCACCCGTTTCCTGCGGCTGGAGCGCCCGCACCAGCCCGGGGAGCAGCACACGCCCGTGGCCAACCCGGCGCGCTTCGCTCCCGAAGAGCGGCGTGCGCCGGCGAGCGGCATCGAGACCGACGAGGAACCCGCCGACGCGCAGCCGTTCCTGCGCTGCGCGCAGTGCGAGATGGACAACACGCGGTTCGCGGATCGGTGCGCCAACTGCGGCGCGCCTCTGCACACGCCGGAGCAGGACCTCTACAACCGGCAGCTCTGGCAGAAGCGGCGCGCCGAGGCGGCCGCGGAGCAGGAGGCGCTGCGCAAGATGCACACGCCCGTGGCGACGGACGGCGGAGCGCAACCCGTCCACGACGCGCGCTACGCCCTCGGCGAGGTCCTCGCCCGCGAGGTCGCGGAGCGCGAGGAGGGGCGCCTGTCCTGGATGTCCGGAGCCGTGGACGTTCCCTTCGGCATCCGGGCGGTCATGGCCATGCCGCCGCGCTGGCGCTGGCGGGCGGGGGGCGCCGTAGCGCTGTGGCTGGGCGGCACCGGCATCGCGGCACTGCACACGCGCCATCCGACGCCGATGTGGCTGTTCTTCGGGTCGCTGGGGGTGCTGCTGGCGTTCTTCACGCCGGCGCGCCGGCGCTACTGGTGGGGGTCGCGCGGCTGGTGGTAGCAGGCCGGCCCCGTCCCATTTCGAGACCCCCTCTCGTTTTCGGACGGGTCGGCGAGGCCAGCTCCCCTCTGCGCGCGCGCGGCACGCGGCTCGCAAAGGCAGGGACGCGTGCATGCCTCGCTCCATTGCGCCGCGCTGCTCGGGGCGACGGCCGTGCCGGTGTCCGTCCAGGTCGACCTGGCGCGCGGTTTGCCGGGGTTCTTCCTGGTCGGGTTGCCTGATGCGGCCTGCATCGACGCGAGGGTCCGCGTCGCCACCGCCGTGCGGAACGCCGGCTGGGAGCTTCCGCACAAGCGCGTGACCGTGAACCTCGCGCCCGGTGACGTGCGCAAGGAAGGCGCGGGCTTCGACCTGGCCATCGCGCTGACGCTGCTGCAGGCCTCGAGCCTGGTCGCGCCCGCCGCCGTGCCGGCGCTCGTCATGGGAGAACTGTCCCTCTCCGGCGACGTGCTGCCCGTCCGCGGCGTGCTTCCCATCGCGCTGCTCGCGCGAAGGATGGGCGTGGGCCGCATCATCGTGCCCGAGCTGAACGGGCCGGAGGGCGCGCTCGTCGAGGACCTGGAGGTGCACGCGGTCCGCACCCTGGCCGAGGCGGCGCAGGTGTTCTCGGGGGAGCTTTCCCTTCCGCCCTCGCCCGCGGCGCCGCAGCCGTACGCCGACGCGACGCTCGATCTGGCAGACGTGCGTGGGCAAGACAGCTGCAAGCGCGCCCTGGAAATCGCAGCGGCGGGTGGACACAGCGCGCTCCTCGTCGGCCCGCCCGGCGCGGGGAAGACCATGCTGGCCCGCCGCATCCCGGGACTCTTGCCGCCGCCCACCTTCGAGGAAGCTGTCGAGGCCACCTCGGTGTGGTCCGTCGCGGGACGGCTCGGCGCCAGGCAGGGGCTCCTCACGCAGCGTCCGTTCCGGGCGCCGCACCACACCATTTCCGTCGCGGGTCTCGTCGGCGGGGGGTCGCCGCCCCGGCCGGGGGAAGTCTCGCTTGCCCACAACGGACTGCTGTTCCTGGACGAGCTCCCAGAGTTCGGGCGCGCCGCGCTCGAGGCGCTCCGACAGCCGCTCGAGGACGGAGAGGTGGCGGTGGTCCGCGCCCGTGGCGCCGCGCTGCTCCCCTCCCGGTTCATGCTGATCGCCGCCATGAACCCCTGCCCCTGCGGGCACGAAGGCGACCCGCGCTGCCAATGCACCGTCCCGGAGAAGCAGCGATACCGGAGGCGGGTGTCTGGGCCCATCCTCGACAGGCTCGACCTGCACGTCGAAGCCCGCCCGCTCAAGCCGGCGGAGCTGGCCGGGATGCCCACCGGAGACAGCTCGGCGACTGTGCGGGCCAAGGTGGAGAAGGCGCGCGGGCTGCAGCGGGAGCGATTCCGCGGCATCCGCGGAGTCTACGCGAACGCGCAGCTACGAGGGCGGGCCCTGCGCGAGCTGTGCCGCGCCTCGAGCGAGGCGCGGGCGGCGCTGGCCGCCGCAATGGAGCGTCTGGGCCTGTCCGCGCGGGCGCACGACCGCGTGCTGAAGCTCGCTCGCACCGTAGCCGACCTCGACGACCATCCCACCATCGAGGCCAAGCACGTGCTCGAGGCGGTGCAGTACCGCTGCCTGGATCGGCCCGTCGAAGGCCGCCCGGGGCCGCCGCTTCCGAGCATCCATCTCGCGCGCGAGGCCGCGGCGCGGGCAGTTCCCCCGGACGCGTCGTCCGGGGCCATTCCGGAGGGGACGTGAGCAAGGTGTCGGAGAAGCTGAAGGCCATTCTCGCGGCGATCGGCGCCATCGAGAAGCAGTTCGGCAGAGGCGCCATCATGCGGCTGGGAGAGGACGACCGCGCCGCGCAGCCGGTGTCGGTCATCGAAAGCGGGTCGCTCGGGCTGGACATCGCGCTGGGCTGCGGCGGCTACCCGCGCGGCCGCGTGGTCGAGATCTACGGGCCCGAGTCGAGCGGCAAGACGACGCTCACGCTGCACGCCATCGCGCAGGTGCAAGCGCAGGGCGGATGCGCCGCCTTCATCGACGCCGAGCACGCGCTCGACGTGGGCTACGCCAGGAAGCTCGGGGTCAAGATCGAGGAGCTCCTCATTTCCCAACCCGACACCGGCGAGCAGGCGCTGGAGATCACCGAGACGCTGGTGCGCAGCGGCGCGGTCGATCTGGTGGTGATCGATTCGGTCGCGGCGCTGGTGCCCAAGGCGGAGATCGAGGGCGAGATGGGCGACCAGCACATGGGCCTGCAGGCGCGGCTCATGTCGCAGGCGCTGCGCAAGCTGACCGCGGTGGTGAGCCGCAATGGGGCGACGGTCGTCTTCATCAACCAGATGCGCATGAAGATCGGCGTCGTCTTCGGCTCCCCGGAGACCACCACCGGCGGCAACGCGCTGAAGTTCTACTCCTCGGTACGGCTCGACATCCGCCGCATCGGCGCCGTCAAGGAAGGCGATCAGGTAATCGGCTCACGCACGCGGGTCAAGGTGGTGAAGAACAAGCTCGCCCCGCCCTTCCGCGAGGCCGAGTTCGACATCCTCTACGGGATCGGCATCTCGCGCCCGCACGAGCTTTTGGACCTCGCGTGCGACCGTGGCCTGGTCGAGAAGAGCGGGGCCTGGTTCACGCTCGGCGGAGAGCGATTCGGCCCCGGCCGCGAGAAGGCGGCGGAGGCGCTGAAGCAGAACGGCGAGCTGGCTGCGGGCCTTTCGCGAGCCGTGCGCGAGGCGGCGGGAGCGGCAGCGGCGGGAGCGGCAGCGGCGGCGGCTCCGCCTCAGCTCGAGGTCGCGGCGGCGTGAGTCTGGAGCGTTGTGGATGGAGTCGCGGCCCAGGGCGGAGGCGGGGGCGTGGGGAGGGCGGCGTGCAGGGGAGCGGGGGCGGGCGGGGCTTGCCCCCGCTCCTCGAAGTCGTGGCGGGCGACGGCGGCGGAAGCGCACCATTGGCGAGGGCGCGGCGCGCCGAGCGGCGCGAGTCGGTGGTGCTTTTGCGCCTGGAGGACGCATGCGAGCACGGGCTCGGGTTCATCTGGGTCGAGGTGTGGAGACGCTCACGTCCGGTTGAACACTGCCGCGCCCCAGGCGTTCACGGCCACGCCGAGCGCGGCGAGCACCCAGAACACGCCATCCAGGGCGCGCCCGGAGAGCGCGAGCAGGATGATCAGGTAAGGCGTGTAGTCGAGCGAGAAGCGGAACCCGAACTGCTGCCATCCATTGTTCTGGTAGAGGAAGCCAGGCAGCGCCACGGCCGCCAGGGTGATCCAGAGGAGTCGCCACAGCCGCGGACGCTCGCGCGGGAAGAGAAGCAGCGCGAACAGCGGGGTGGTGACGAGCAAGCTCATCCCGTTGGGGTCGTATCCCAGCCGGAATGGCTGGAGATCGAGCTTTGGCAGGAGCAGGAAGGCCGAGCGGAGGTTGCGCCCCAGGTAGTGGAAGCTGAAGAGCCCGTGTGCGCGGATGTCCAGGTTGACGCGGTTGGCGTACAGGTGCGAGTGGCCAAACTCGGCGGGATTGCCGAACCGGACGGCATTCATCCAGGCCATCGGCGCGGCGATCACGGCGGCGGGTGCCGCGAACAGTGCGACACGCTTCACCGCCTTGTTGCGTCGCTGCGGGTCGCCGAGCGCCGCGCGCAGATTCGCCCCGTCGAGACGGCCGCCGTCGAGGAAGGCCTCGAGCAGGAAGAAAACCGCGGAGAAGGCGATGGGCGTGCGGCAGAGAGTGCCGCAGGCCAGCGCCGCCCCGGCCAGCACTGGATGCTTCGCCCGCAACGCCGCGTGCAGGTAGAGCAGCGTGCAGGTGACGCCCACCACCTCGGCGGTGAACCACACCTCGCCGCGAATGGAGCACGACCACGCCAAGGTGCCGAATCCGAAGACCAGCGCGAAGACCGCGTGGTCCCACTCGGAGCGGCTCCCGCCCTCCACCTGCTGGATCCGCCGCAGCAGCCGGTAGAGGAGCGCGACGTTGGCCGCCGCGAAGGGCAAGGTGAAGGCGACGTCGTTGAACGAGAGCCCCCAGAACGCGACGAACGGCATCATCAGCACGGCGGGCAACGGCGGAAAGGATACGTACCAGCGGCCCCGTTCGAACACCCAGTCGTTCAGGTTGGGCGGGCGCGCAGTGAGGTGCAGCTGGCCGTGGAGGAAGGCGTCGGCTTGCCAGACGAAGTGCGGCGCCTGCGACTGCGCCGCGAGCAGGCTCCCGCTGGAGAGGACGTAGACGAAGAGGGAGAACCCGAACAGGAGCAGGTCTACCCGGTGCGCGCTGGCCCAGGAGCGCCAGCCGGCCTCGCTCACGCCTTGCCCGGGGAAGCGCCTTGACCGACTTCCCAGAAGTGCCGAGGCAGCGGAGGTGCGCCGAGCGCCTCGCGCACGAGCTGCAGGGCGCCGTACGCGGCGAGGGTCCGCACCTGGCCGCGATCGCCGCGGAAGTGCGAGTGCTTGGTCCGGGTCCCGCCGGGGCCGGCCAGCGCGAGCCACACCGTTCCCACGGGCTTCTCGGGCGTCCCGCCATCGGGGCCGGCGATGCCCGTGATCGCGGGGGACCAGGTGGCGCCGGAAGCGCGCCGGGCGCCCTCGGCCATGGCCCGTGCGACGGGCTCGCTCACCGCGCCGTGTTGCCGGATCAGCTCGGCCGGGACGCCGAGGGCGCTCTGCTTCAGCTCGTTCGAATAGACGACGAACGCGCCCTGGGTCCACCGCGAGCTGCCGGGCACTTCGGTCAGAAGCTGGGTGGCGAGGCCGCCCGTGCAGCTCTCGGCGCAACAGAGCGTCTCGCGTCGCGCGGCGACCTGCTCACCTACGGCCTGGGCGAAGGTGACACCGTCGGCGCCGTAGACGAATCCAGCCAGCGCCTCGCGGCACCTCGCCTCGACGGTGGCCAGGGCGCGAGCCGCGGTCTCCTCGTCGGGGGCCAGCGCGGCGAGCGAGAGGTGGTTCTCCGGGAACTTGGTGCGGAATCCGAATCGCACCTCCGGGTGCGCGGCGCGAATCGGGGCCACCATCTCGTCGAGGCGGCTCTCGGTCACGCCGTAACACTGCAGGACGCGCGTGCGCAGCGCGGCATTGCCCGTGGCGCGCGCGAGCCGCGGCACGATCATCTCGTTCAGGATGCGCTGGTACTCGCGCGGCACGCCAGGGAGGAAGAAGAAGGTGCACCGGTCGATGCGCAGGCTGAAGGCGGGCGCGCTCCCGTCGGGATTGCCGAGCATCTCAGCGCCTTCCGGCAGGTACGCCTGGCGCTCGTTGTTCTTCGGCATCGGCTCGCGCCGGCGCGCGGCCCACCGCTCGCGCATCCGCTGCAGCCACGCCTCGTCCAGGCGCAGCCCCACGCCCGCCGCCTGCGCGGCGCACTCCACGGTGAGGTCGTCGGAGGTGGGACCCAGGCCGCCCGAGACGATGCAGAAGTCGGCCCGGACACTGGCCTCGAGCAGAGCGCGGCGGATGTCCTCGCCCCGATCGCCCACCACGACCGTGCGCCGCAGCGAGAGGCCCAGCGGATACAGGCGGGCGGCGGTCCAGGCGGTATTGGTGTCGGCGATGGTGCCGCGCATCACCTCGTCACCGGTGACGACGAATTCGACGATCGGGGGAGTGGCGATCATGTCGCTCCCATGCGCGACGCGGCGAGCTGGACCAGCCAGGTCGCCGCGCAGGCCCACACGCCGGCGGCCACGTCGTCCAGCACCACGCCGGCGCCGTTCTTCCAGCGTGGATCCCGATCGAAGAAGCGCGCCGGAGGAGGCTTCACCACGTCGAAGAGCCGGAAGAAGACGAACCCGGCCAGCGCAGCAAGCCAGCCGCGGGGGAGGAAGAGCATGGTCACCAGATAACCCGCCACCTCGTCGATGACGATGTGTCCGGAGTCGGCCACGCCGTAATAGCGCCCGGCGCGTTGCGCGGCCGCCATCCCGGTCGACGCGATGGCGGCAGTGGCGAGCAGATAGACGGGCCAGGGCAGGTGGGACAGGGTCCACCAGAGCGGGATGGCCGCGAGGGTCCCTGCCGTGCCAGGCGCCAGGGGAACGTAGCCCGCGCCGAAGTAGGTCGCCCAGGCGAGCGCGAGCAGCGGAGCCGGACCGCGGTCGCCGGGCAGGCGCCGCGGCTTGCGAGTGACCCGGGGTGCCGTGGCGTCGGGCGGGCTCTGTCCTGAAGAAGGCGCCTGCGCGGACGGCGTGGTCAAGCGTCGTGCTCGCCATCGTCACCGGCCGCCGCAGCCGCGGGTGTGCCCTCCAGGCCCACGTCGTCCTCCTCCGCGGGCAAGAGCGGCTCGTCCGGCTCGCATTCGGGCCCGGCCGGTGCGGTGGCCGCCGTGTGAGCCCGGGCGGCGGCGCGGCGGCGGCGTCCGAAGAGCAGCTCCTCCGCCAGTCCGAGCAAGATGTAGAAGGAGAAGTAGACGAGGAGCACCAGCGACGGACGGCCCCGGTACGCGACCACCACGCCCACCGCGAGCACCAGAAGGAAGACGAGGAAGGTCCGCGGGTTGAGGCCTGCCTCCTTGAAGGTCCGGTAGCGGATGGTCGAGACCATCAGGAACGCCAGCACCAGCACCACCACGGCGATCGGCCACGCCGCGAGCGCGTCGTTCGAACGCTGGTGCTGCAGGGCGATCACCAGCGACACCAGCATGCCGGCGGCCAGCGGGATGGGCAGACCGACGAAGAAGCGCTGCACGCCGGCTTCCGACCGCGCCAGGACGTTGAACCGGGCCAGCCGGATGGCGCCGCACGCTGCGTACACGGCCGCGATCGCCATGCCGGCGAAGCCGAGCTCGTACAGCGCCCATTTGTAGACCAGGATGGCCGGCGCGACGCCGAAGGTGATCACGTCGGCGAGGCTGTCCAGCTCGACACCGAACTCGCTCTGCGTGCGCGTCATGCGCGCCACGCGGCCATCGAACGCGTCGAAGAAGTTCCCGAAGAAGATAGCCACCGCCGCCCGGTAGAAGTTGTCCCCGGTGGCCTCGCCCGCCGCCAGCATGATCGAGTAGACGCCGCAGAAGATGCTGCTCACCGTGAACAGGTTGGGCAGCACGAACATGAGCTTGCGCAGGTCGGGGCGCCTGCGGCGGCGCCGCTCGCGTGCTGGTTCGGGCATCGACCGCGGAACGCTAGCACGCGCGTCCAGCACCTGCCATTCCGGCGGCCGCGTTCTTCCGGTCGGCCGGGCGGCCGTCCACTCGGTGCCGACATCCACGGTGCCGCGACTACTCGCAGCTCCGGTGAGGTTCCGCCGGGCCGAGGAACGCATTGCCGCCGCGCACGTCCACGCTGCCGCCGCCGCCGCAGACCGGGTCCACATCGTAGGCCTGGTTGCCGCTGAACCGGTTCCCGAGCAGCGTCGCCGCCGAACGCTCCGCGACCTGCACGCCGGGGCCGCGGTTCCCCTCGAAACGATTCTGGTTGGCGCTCGCCGAGGACCGGTCCAGGAGCACCAGCCCGGCGCGGCCGTTCGAGCTGAAGCGGTTGCGCATCAGTCGCACCCGCGAGCGGGCCGTGGTGACGCCGCTCCCCGCATTCCCGCGCACCTCGTTGCGCTCGAGCGAGAGGTCCGCGTCCAGCGCGTAGATCCCGTCTCCCATGTCGCCTTCGCGGTCGAGCGACGCCCCGGCGATGCTGTTGTCGGTCGCGACCACCGTCGCATGGGTGACGTGCACGCCCAGCGGACCGGGCTCGACGATGCGGTTCGCAACCAGCCGCACGGTGCCGGGCGCCTCGGTGATCACCACTGCCGCGTCGCTGCCACCGCGCGCGAGGACGCAGTGGTCGATCAGCCCGCGCGCGCGGACGAGCCCGACGCTGGCCACGCGGGTGTCGCTGAACTCGCTGTCGCGCAACTCGAGCTCCGCGCCGCGGAAACCGACTGCGCCGTACTCCGCGTTCGACACGGAGGCGCGCTTCACGGTGAGCTTCGCCGCCCCCGCGTAAAGGGCAGAGCCGCCGATGCGCTCGAAGCGGCCGCCCTCGATGGTCACCTCCGCGCCGTCCAGCGCCTGCAGCGCGGCCAGCGCGGAGTCGCTCACCTCGACCGCCTCCAGGAGACCCCGCCCGCGCCGGATCTCGATCGCGCGCCGGCCCGCGCGGCGCAGCACCGAACGGCGCATCTCGAGCGAGCCGCCGTCGATGCGCACCGCCACGCCTTCCTTCCCACCGCCGATGACGAGCATCTCGCCGTCGATGAAGGCGACCTCGGCGTCATGCGCCAGAAGCGCCGACGTGGTCAGCTCCCGAAGCGCGACCCCTTGCAGCCGGACGCCGCCCCGCTCCACCGAAACTCCCACCGCGGCGTTCTCGATGGCCAGGTCCCGGAGCTCGACGCGCGCATCGCCCTGCACGCGGACGACCGGCGCGCTCTGTCCAGCCGGACCGACCAGGCGCGTCTTCGCCACGCCGGCGCCCACCAGCACCGCCGCTTTCTCCAGCACCAACGTCTCCGGATACGTGCCCTCGGCGATGCGGAGCAGCGCTCCCGCCGGCGCCGCGCGCACCGCTTCCGCGATGGTGCCGAACGGCTTTGCCGCGGAACCGTCGGCCGCGGCGCCAAGAGGTCCGGGAGGGCCGACGAAGAGCACCGCCGGCGCGATGTCTCGCGGCGTTGCGGCGTGTGCTGGCCACGGCGGCGCTGCCTCGCACGCGGTCAGGTAGAGCAGGACCAAGGACCAAAGCCTCACCCGGCGCAGTATGGTGCCTGGTCCCCGGACACACCAGCGATCGCCCGCGGGCGCCCGGTTTTTTCGCAGCCGGCGTCCACCGACCGACGTATGTCCTTTGGCGCGGCCGTCCTACATAAAAAGGTGGCGCGACGGGAGGCGCGCATCGATGACCAAAGCCGACCTGGTCGAGGCGATCGCGTCGCAAGCGGGCGGGCTGTCCAGGAAGTCCGCCGGTGACCTGGTGGATTCGCTGTTCGCTGCGGTCGGCCGGGCAATCCGGAACGACGGCCGCTTCAGCTACCCACGGTTCGGGACCTTCAGCGTCCGGCTGCGCAGGGCGCGCCGGGGCCGCAATCCGCGCACGGGCGCCGAGATGCGCATCGCCGCCGCGCGCACGGTCGGCTTCAGACCAGCCAACGAGCTGAAGGCGTCGCTCTCGATCAGCTCTTCACGCCACCCGGCGGCAGCGGGAGGGGCGGCGAGCTGACCGCGGTCCGCGATTCTCCAGTCCCGTGGCGGCGGAACAGCTCCTCGACCGCAACGCCCATGAGCTCGGCCGCGCGCCGGAGCACCTCGCCCGCGCGCAGGAAGTGCAGCCGGTCGCCCACGAAGGCGGCGACCACCATCCCCTTGCAGGACGGCGGGTGCGCGCCTACCGACTCGAGATGGTAGACGAGCCGCGGCAGCGCCTCCCTGGCGAACCGCTCCCACGGCTCGTCCGGATCGATCACCAGCTCGTAGGACCGGGCCAGCGGCAACGACCCCTCCGGCGAGCGCGGAGGCCTGGCCGCCGCGGCGCCTGCCGCCGCCGCCTCCTCGCGCGCTTCGGAGATGGCGCGGTTCGCCTCCGCTGCCGGCGCCGTCCGGTAAGCGAGCTCCAGCAGGCGGGCGAGGCGGGCGTCCACGCTCGGAAGTTAACAGCCAGGCGTCGAAAAGCGTAGGCGCAATACCCTGCCCGAGCTGTCGAGCGCTCATCACTCGACCGGCGAGAGCGCATCGCGCCACCCGCGGCACTGCTATCACGCCCTGCGGACTGGAGGGTGCGTGCACGTCTTGGGGACCACCAAGGTCCGCAATTGCTGCGTTTTTCACTGGCGCCAGGTAGAAGTATCGCGCGTGCGCATCGTGTCGCTGCGCATGTATCATTGCGACCCCTGCGTGCGGGAGCTCGACCAGATGGCGAAGCTCCAGCGCGTGGTGCTGAACGGGAGCGTGCGGATGGATCGCGTGCGCGAGCTTCTCTTCCAGAAACGCGCCGAGCTGCAGGATCGCTGGGACCGGCAGCTGCGCGCCGCCGCCGAGGCCGGCTTCCCTCTCGACCACGCCACCTCCAATCTGTTGCCGCAGCTGCTCGACGCCACGGCCGAAGCCCTGCAGAAACGCTTCCGGCTGCCCGCCGCGGGGATGCCCGCGCCGGCCGCGGGTGGCAGGCGCGCCGCCGTGCAGGGAAGCCTGCTCGCCGACTTCCTCTTCGACGCGGTGCTGGAGCACGACCCCTCGCTGTCGGACGAGGAGCAACGGCGGCTCGCCGACTCGCTCGCGCACGCCGCGATGGAAGTGCTCGTCCGTCAGCAGCTCGAGAGTGAGCTGGACAGGCGACGCCGTGACGGCGACCGCTTCACCCGCCTCGGCCACCAGCTGCGCAATTCGATGACCGCGGCCCAGCTCGCGCTGGGGCTGCTGCGACAGCGCGGCGAGATGCAGGACTCGCGCGCCGTGCGGCTGCTGGAGGACAGCCTGGCGCGGCTGCGGGCCGGTCTCGAGGACACCTTCCTCGACGAGCTGTTGACGCAGGGAGGGCTGCGCCTGTCGCGCATCAAGCTGGATCGGATGGCGGCCGAGGCGCGCGGCGACACCGAGACGGAGGCGCGCGAGCGGGGCGTCCACCTCGTGCTGGGTGAGCCTTCGCACGCCGAGTTCAGCGGAGACACGCGCCTGATGCGGCCCGCGGTCCGCGCCATGGTCCGAGTGGCCCTCGATCTGTCGCGCCGCGGCGCGACCGTCCGTGTCCAATGCGCCAAGCGGCGCGAGGCAGCGCGGCTCGCCGTGGTCGTCGACCGGTGCAGAAAGCGGCCGGGCGGGCGGTTGGCCAGCGTCAGCGGGCTCGCACTCGTGCGCCG
>VBKO01000202.1 GCA_005888115.1 Deltaproteobacteria bacterium | reverse complement strand
GGCATCAGCTTCCTCGGCACGGCGTTCAGCGAGCCGACGCTGATCAAGCTCGCTTCGGGATTCGAGGCCGCGACGCACGCCCGGTTCGAGCCCACCTTCACCGGGAACGTGACCACGGCAAACACCGCCGGCACGACGCTCACGCAGCCTCCGCCGCCGAAGAAGGACAGCGGCAAGCGGCCGCACCGGATGTAGCGCCCGGTCACGAGCGTCCTTCTGGATCGTAGGGAATGCCGTCGGCGGCGGGAGCGCGGATGCGCCCCGCCCCGGCGGTGAGCAAGAGCAGGGTGAGCGCATAGGGCAGCGCGAGGAAGATGCCCTGGAGCCGCAGGTCGGCGGCGTGCACGGAGAACGAGAGCTGGCGCTGGAACGCGTCCGCCGCGGCGAAGAAGAAGGCGGCTGCGGCGGCGCCCAGCGGTGTCCAGCGACCGAAGACCATGGCGGCGAGCGCCATGAAGCCCTGCCCGGCAGGCATGCGCGCGTCAAACTGACCAAGGATGCCCACCGAGAGCGCGGCGCCGCCAAGACCGGCCAGGAGGCCGCTGCCGAGGACGCAGCCCGCGCGCAAGCGGAGCACCCGTACGCCCGCGGTGGCGGCGGCGTGCGGATTCTCGCCCGTGGCGCGGATGCGCAGCCCGAGCGGAGTGCGCGCGAACACGAGGTGCAGCAGGATGGGCAGGGCAACGGCCACCCAGGCCAGGGCGGTGCGTCCGGAGGCGTCGCGCGGCAGCGCCGGGACGGGCGGGCTCACCCCGGAGGAGCCGAAGGTCGCCTCGAGCAAGAACGTCACCAGCCCGAGCGCTACGAGGTTGAGGGCGATCCCGCTCACCACCTGGTCGGCGCGGTAGCGGAGCGAGAGAAGCGCGTGAGCCGCGGCGGCCGCCGCACCCGCCAGCGCTCCGCAGGCGAGGCCCAGCCAGGGCGAGCCCGTGAAGAACGCGCCCACCGCCGCGGCGAAGGCGCCGAACCGCATCATGCCTTCCAGGCCGATGTTCACCACGCCGGCGCGCTCGCTGAGCACTCCGCCCAGCGCGGCCAGCACCAGGGGCGGCGCGAACTCCAGCACTCCGGAAAGCGCCGCGCTCACGGCGGGGCGCCCGGGGCGCGCGAGAGGGCGCGCAGCCTGATGAGGAGCGGCGCGAACAATCGCGGGGCGGCGACGAGCAGCACCGCGATCCCCTGGATCAGCTCGGCGAAGCTCGGATGGATCCCGACCAGCTGCAGCCGCGTCGCCCCCGCGCGCACCGCGCCGAAGACGAAGCCGGCGGCGACGACGCCTGGCGCCGTGGCGCCGCCGATGAGCGCGACCGCGATGCCGTCGAATCCGTAGCCGGTGCGGAAGACGCCGGGATACCGGTGCTCGGTCCCCAGGACGAGCAGGCCGCCTGCCAATCCCGAAAGCGCTCCCGACAGCGCCATCGCCTGGCAGACGCGCAGACGGGTTGCGATTCCGCTCGCCTGGGCGGCGACGGCACCGGCGCCCACCGCGCGCCATTCGAATCCCAGCCACATGCGCGTGAGCAGGAACCAGACCGCGGCGGCGCACGCGAGGGCGACGGGAAGGCCGAGGTCCAGGCGCGAGCCGGGGATCGGACGCGGAAGCCAGGCGGCGGCGCGGATGGGATCGGTGCCGGCCATGCTGACCGAGCTTCCCGATCCGCGCGCGGCGAGCGGTCCCGCGACGAGCCAGCCGTGCACGAGATGGATTGCGATCCAGTTGAGCAGGATGGTCGAGATGACCTCGTGGACGCCTCGATACATCTTGAGCACGCCGGGGATGAATCCCCACGCAGCGCCCGCCACGGCGGCGGCGATCAGCGCCGCCGGGACGAGCAAGGGCGCGGGAAGATCGAGCGCGCGGCCTGCGACGGCGGCCGCCAGGGCGCCCCAGATGAGCTGCCCCTCGCCGCCGATGTTGAAGAGCCCCACGGTGAACGCTACCGCGACCGACAGGCCGGAGGACGACCACGAAGGAAATCGCGAGCGCGGTTAGCACCGCGAGCGCGGCAGCCCACACGGGGTCGCGGGCCGCCGAGAAGAGCCGGTCGCGTGGAGTCATGCGGCCTGTCCCAGCATGAGGCGGCCGAGCGATTCGTCGCTGGCGGTCGGCGGCGCCTCGCCTGCGGCGCGGCCGTCGTACAGCACGAGGATCCGGTCCGCGGCGGCGCGTAGCTCGTCGAGATCGAGCGAGATCAGCAGCACCGCGGCGCCGCCTGCGGCTGCGGAACGAAGCGCGGCGTGCACGAGCCGCGCGGCGCCGACGTCCAGACCGCGGGTGGGATGCGCCGCGACCACCACGCGCGGTTGCGGGCCGCCGCGAAGCTCGCGCGCGGCGACGAGCTTCTGCTGGTTCCCGCCGGAGAGGTCGCCGGCGCGCGCCAGCGGCGCAGGAGGGTGGACGCGGAACTCCGCCATCAGCTCCTCCGCCTTGCGGCGTCGTCCCGGGCGATCGATCAGCGCGGCCCGCGCGTACGGCGCACGGGCCTGCCATCCGAGCGAGAGGTTTTCCTCGAGGGTCAGCGGCAGGCACAGCGCGCGGCCATGGCGGTCCTCCGGGAGGTGTACGATGCCGCTCTTTCGCGCCGCACCGGGATTGCGCGCCCAGCCTCGTGGTCCCAGTCCTTGCTGCCCGTCCAGCTGGAGGACGCCGCGCGGACGGCGCAGGCCGGTGAGCACCTCGGCCAGCTCGCTCTGGCCGTTGCCGTCCACGCCGGCGATCCCGAGGACCTCGCCTGCCTCGACGCGGAAGGAAAGGCCGCGCAGGGCAGGGCGGCCGCGCGCGTCATCGCAGTGGAGGTCCCGGACCAGCAGGCGGGGCAGGGAGCTGGAGGAGGGTGTCGGGGTCGAAGTCGGGGTCGAGCTCCAGTCCTCGGAGGCGCTCATCACCGCTTCGGCGAGTTGGACCGCCGACGCCTCCGACGCCGCGGTCACCTGCACGAGCCGCCCCCGCCGCAGCACCGCGATGCGATCGGCCACTGCCAGGACCTCGCGCAGCTTGTGCGAGATGAACATCACGCCGCGGCCGCCCGCCGCCAGCGCGCGCACGGTGCGCAGCAGCTCGTCGATCTCCCCTGGAGCAAGGACCGAGGTGGGCTCGTCGAGGATCAGCACCCGCGCTCCGCGCCAGAGCTGCTTGACGATCTCCACGCGCTGCTGGGCCGCGACGCTCAGCCCTTCCACCCGAGCATCGACGTCCAGCGACAGGCCCGACCGTTCGGCCGACTCGGCCACTTCCCGGCGCGCGCGCGCGGAGTCGAGCGCAAAGAGCCGCCGCGGCTCGCGCCCGAGCACGACGTTTTCCCAGACGCGCAGCGGCGGCACCAGCATGAAGTGCTGGTGTACGGCGCCCAGCCCGGCCTCGATGGCTGCCCGCGGATCGCCCGGCGGCAGCTCGCGCCCGAGGACCCGCACAGTGCCGGCATCGGCGCGGTAGAGCCCGCAGGCCACGCCGACGAGCGTGGTCTTGCCGGCGCCGTTCTCGCCGACGACCGCCAGCACCTCCCCGGCGCGGACGGACAGGGTGACTCCGTCGACCGCGGCGACCTCGCCGAACCGCTTCACGATCCCGCGCAGCTCGAGCGCGCTCAAGGCTCACGCGCCCGCGCCAGCCCGAGCGCCTCGGGCGGCGGCGGATCGAAGCGCGCGAGCTCCTGCGGCGTGGCCGGGACCACGATGCGTCCGGAGATCACCGCTGCGCGCAGGACCTCGACGTCCTTCAGCGCCGCGGCGCGCGCCGCCGCAGTGACGGCCGCGTCCGCTTCGCCTCCGAGCGGCGAAAGGCCGACGCCGCTTTCGCGGAGCCCGAGCACGACGTCGCCGCCCGCGAAGCTTCCGTTCACGGCGTCCCTCACCGCCTGGTACACGGCGAGGTCGGCGTGCTTGATCATGCTGGTGAGCACGTTGCGCGGGGCGACGTGGCTCTGGTCGCTGTCCACGCCGATCACCCAGCGGCCGGCCTGCTGCGCGGCCTTGATCACGCCGAGCCCGTCGAGGCCGGCGCCATGGAACACGATGTCGCACCCGCGCCGGTACAGGTCCTGGCCGACCTCGATGCCCTTCCGTTCGTCGTCGAAGGTGCCGGTGTACGCGACGAGCACCTCGCGGGCGGCGGCGGGATTCACCATTCGCAGGCCCGCGCGGAAGCCCACCTCGAATTTCTGGATGAGCGGAAGCTGCATCCCGCCGACGAACCCGACCTTCCCGGTGCGAGTCAGCTCGCCGGCGAGCGCGCCGGCGAGAAAGCTGCCTTCGTGCTCGCGGAACACCACCGCGCGCACGTTGGGCAAGGTGATCGGCTTGCCCGCGTCGTCGAGCACGGGGCTGTCGATGAGCAGGAATTTCGCGCGCGGATTGTCCCGGGCCACTCTGCGCGTGGCCGCCTCCATCATGAACCCGACCGCGACGACCAGCTCCGCGCCCTGGTCGACGAGGAGCCGCAGGTTGGGCTCGTAGTCCTCCTGCGCCTTGCCTTGCAGCACGATCGGCCGGGGGATGCCTAGATGGGGTAGGGCGAGCGGACCGAGGAGCGTCCGATACTCCGCGTCCGGCATCGGCTCGTAGCCGCGCGGTGTATAGCGCAGGCCGGCCGCCATCGTCTCCAGCCCGCGCAGGGCGCCGTCGTTGAAGGACTGGTCGCCGCGCCCGCCCACGTCGAGCGCCAACCCCACCGTGTGCGGCGGCGCGTTCTTCCTGCACGCCGCGGGCGCGCAGCAGAGCGCGGCGAGGGCGCAGAGCCGGGCGAGGCGCATCCGCTGCGGCAGTATCGCGCGACGCGGGAACCGTCAAATGATCGACGCGTTCAGGGCCGGTATTTCGGCGCGGCCAGTGCAGTCACGTTGCCACCCGCGTCGCTCCACAGGATCAGCCCGCGCGCGACGCTCGGTGCAGCCATGGTCGCGATCCCTGCCTCGAACCTTCGCAAGCTCACCCCGGTCCTTGCGTCGAGCACCTCGAGCCAGCTCGCCTGGTTGTCCGGCGCAGACGACTCGACGACGAGGATGTCTCCCACCGCGGGCATGGCCGCGATGACGTACCCGGGCGTGGCGTGCTTCCAGACCACGGATCCGGCGCCAGGTTCGAAGGCGACTACCGCGCCTGGGTCGCCAGCCGGCGTCCGTCCGCCCGCCGCGTAGAGGAGCCCGTGCGCGAAGGTGGGCGAGACGAGGCTGCCGAATCCGGCGGTCGGGTCGCCGCCCTCGCCGGGGGCGTTGGGATCGATCACCGCCAGGCGAGAAGTCCACACGGGTCCAGCCGAGAGGCGATCGCGGCGCAGGACGTAGAGCACGCCGTCCTTGCTCGCGGCAGCCACCAGGGGCGTGCCGTTCGCCGCTTCGAACAGCGTGGGCGAGGAGCCGAAATCGCTGTTCTCCAGGGTGGTCGGGTTCTGCCAGTGGTCGACGACGTCGAGGGTATCGGCGCGGAAGGAGACGATCGACTGCGCGAGCGGCTCGGCGGAGATGTCGCCGATCCGGTTCGCGGTGCTGGCGAAGACGAGGCGCGCGTCCTCGTCAATCGAGATGCTGCTCCAGATGCCGCCGCCCTGCCGGCCTTCGGGCACCAGCGGCTTCACCGTCGCGGCTCCCGTCGCAAGGTCGACCATGGCGATCTTCCCGCGCACCTCGTCGCAGTGCTCGGAAGAGGCGATGCCCAGGTAGAGCTTTCCCAGAGCGGTGGACACGGCCGGGCTCGACTGGAGGAACTCGCCGTGGCCGGCGGGCGTGGGGTCGGCGATGGCGCTCGCCCAGATGGTCGATCCGTCCTGCCGGCGCAGCGCATAGGCGTGCCCGTCGGCAGCTGCCAGGTACAGCACGTCGCCGACCACGGCAGGGGCGGCCCAGAAACCGCGCTTCTCCACGCCGCCGCACGCGGTCGTGACGTCAGGCGTGAAGCTTCGCGACCAGCGCACGTTGCCGCTGCCGGCGTCGACTGCCAGCACCCTCGCCGCGATGGCGGTCGTGAAGTACGCGGTGTCGCCCGCGATCATGGCCTGCGTGTAGAACTGGGAGGTCCCGTTCGCGCTCAGATCCTGCTTCCAGGCCACGCGCAGATTCGCAGCCTCGGCGGCGTCGAATGCGCCCGGGTTCTCCGAGGTGCCGCGCACGCCGCCGCGGTACTGCGCCCAGTCGCCTCCTCCCTGGGCAAGCGTGCCGCCTCCGTCAGAACCGCCTCCGCCGGAGCCACCGCCTCCGTCAGATCCGCCTCCACCGCCGGTGCCGCCGTCGGACGTCCCGCCGCTGCCGCCGCCCCCACCGCCACCCCCGCCGCAGGCGCACAGCGCCGCTGCCGCGACCGCGAGAAGCACCCGCACGCGCATGGCGCACCCCCTCCGGTGTAATGTTCGGTGCGCTGCGTCCGCTCGCAACGAGCGAGCGGTCGCCGCCGCCTTACGCCAGCGACTTGCGCAGCTCGTCCGGCTCGGTGACCGGCAACTGGCATGCGCCACGGACGCAGACGTACGCCGTGGGCAGCCCGCGCAGCGCCGGCCGGTCGCGAGCCAGCGCTGGCTCGGTGGCGCCTTCCTCGGCGCGCACGAGCACGGAGTGGGGCAGGAAACGCCCGCGGAGCACGTCGACGAGGGTGGCATCCTCGCCGCCGCGCGGGCGGACCAGAACGATCTCCTTCGCGTCGGCGAGCGCGAAGTCGACCGCGAGGAGCATCTCGCCCAGCGCCCCCGGCGCTCCGGCGAGGAGCGCGCCGAAGCAGCGCAGGACCCGTTCCGCGGCCTCGCGCCAGCGGGCCTCGCCGGTGATCGCCTCCAGCCGCAGGAGGGTCAGCGCCGCCACCGAGTTGCCGGTCGGCTCCGCTCCGTCGTAGCCCGGCTTCTCGCGCGCGAGCAGCTCTTCGCCGTCTTCCGGGGTGCGGAAATAGCCGCCGTTCGCGCGGTCGGCGAAGCGCGTCTCGAGCTCCTCGTGCAAGGTGCGCGCCTCGCGCAGCCAGCGCGCCTCGCCCGTCGCTTCGAACAGGTCCAAGAGTCCCGCGCCGAGGAACGCGTGGTCCTCGAGGAGGCCGGCGTGCCGCGCGACGCCGTCCATCGAGCTGCGCGCGAGCCGGCCGGAGGGACGGTGGACGCGCAACAGGTAGTCCGCTGCTCGCGCGGCGCGCTCGATGAAGTCGCGCCGCGCGAGCGCGAGGCCCGTGCGCGCGAAGGCGGAGATCGTCAGCCCGTTCCAGCCGGTGATGATCTTACGGTCGGTCAGCGGAGGCGGCCGCTTCGCCCGCGCCTCGTATAGCTTGGGGCGCACGCGCCGCAGGAACGCGCGTTCCTCTTCGTCCGGTATCCGCGACAGGCTGAGGACGCTCTTGCCCTCGAAATTGCCCGTTTCGGTCACGGCAAACAGGGTCGCGGCGCGCGCGCCGTCCTCTTCGCCCAGCGCGTCGGCGAGCTGCCGCGGGGTCCAGAGGAAGAAGGTGCCTTCCTCCCCCTCGCTGTCCGCGTCGGTCGCCGACCAGAACGCGCCGCCCGGATCGGTCATCTCGCGGGCGACGTACTCCAGCACGTCGGCGGCCACGTCGCGGAAGAAGCCCTCGCCGGTCGCCTGCCACGCTTCCACGTACGCCGGCACGAGCAGCGCGTTGTCGTAGAGCATCTTCTCGAAGTGCGGCACCAGCCAGCGTGCGTCGGTCGAGTAGCGGTGGAACCCCCCTCCCACCTGATCGTAGATGCCCCCCAACGCCATCTTGGTGAGCGTGACGGTGGCCATGCGCAGCGCCTGCTCGTCGCCGGTGCGGTGCGCATAGCGGAGCAGGAATCGGCTGTGCAAGCTGGAGGGAAACTTGGGCGCGCGGCGCACGCCGCCCTCGGCCGGGTCGAACACCTCGGCGAAGTACGAGGTGGCGCCGTGGAGGACGTGCAGCCCGGGCGCGTTGCTGGGCCGATCGGCGGCGA
>VBKO01000201.1 GCA_005888115.1 Deltaproteobacteria bacterium | reverse complement strand
CTCTCGCCACAGGGGAAACGCGATCCCGCCGCGGAGCTCGAAGCAACTCTGAGCGCGTTCTTCGCTCCGGGAGATGGCGCGCCATCGGATGTGACGCTCGCCGCTCCATCGCTCGAGCACCCGCAATGCCGCTTCCCGGCACGATTCGCCTGGCTCGCGGTTGCCGTCCCCATCGATCTCGCACGGCTGCCGCCGCGATCCTGCCCGCGGTTCGAGGCATTCTGGAGGAGGGTCAGCGCCAGATCGGCCACGCTGGTCTTCTCCTCCTACTACCTGAACAACCCGGCCTCCGCGTTCGGCCACACCTTCCTTCGGCTCGGCAAGGAGGAACTGGCGAGCGGAGGAGACCGCCTCGATCTCATCGACCAGGCCGTCGACTTCGCGGTCGTCACCGACACCTCGAACGCCGTCCTCTATGCGTTCGAAGGCCTCTTCGGGTTCTTTCGCGGCGAGTTCAGCGCGCGCCCCTACTTCTACAAGGTGCGCGAGTACGCCGACTACGAGTCGCGCGACCTTTGGGAGTACGAGCTTTCCTTGGACCAGCGCCAGCTGGCGATGCTGGTCGGGCACCTCTGGGAGCTGGGGCAGACCTGGTTCGACTACTACTACGTGACCGAGAACTGCTCCTACCACGTGCTGGGAGCCCTGGAGGCCGCCGATCCGAAGCTCGAGCTCCTCTCCCATCTCGGCCCGGCGACGCTTCCTGCCGACAGCGTGAAGGCGCTTTTCAAGAACCCTGGTCTGGTGCGGGCGGTCCGCTTCCGCCCCTCGGCACGGACGCAGCTCGCAGCCCGGACGGCCGGGCTGAGTGGAGCCGAGGTCGACGCCGTGCAGCGGCTCGCGGAAGGAGGCGAATCGGCACGGCTCGATGCGATGTCCACCGACGAACGCGTGCGCGTCATCGACGCCGCACTCGACCTCGTGGACGTGCGTCACGGCCGCGACATCGTCACGGGCGCGGACCCGGCGGCCGACGTCCTCCGCCAGGGGCTCCTCGAGAGGCGAAGCGCGATCGGTGTGGCGAGCCCCCCTCTGGTCATTCCGACGCCCTCGGCTGGCGGGCCGGAACGAGGGCATGGCTCGATGCGATTCGGACTGGGCGCGGCGACTTCTCGCGAGGACGGGCCGGTTCTCCTGGCCGAGGGACGCCTGGCGCTCCACGACCTGGCCGATCCTCCCGCAGGCTTCTCGCCGCGAACCCAGATCGAGTTCTTCAAACTGCGATTGAGCCTGGCGGACCGCCGTCGCGCTCTCCGGCTCGAGGAGGCCTCGCTGGTCGAGGTGACGAGCCTGAACCGGATCGATCGCTTCGAGCGACGCATCTCCTGGAAGATGCGCTTGGGCGCGACGCGGGTGGTCGACGGCGGGTGCGAGGGGTGCGTCGCCGGGATCTTCGCGCTGGGCGGCGGACCTGGCTTCGTCTCCGCAGGCGGCACGCTCTCGGCGGCGCTCACGGCGGACGCGGAGGTGCTCGCCGCGCCCGACCTGCACGGGCTCTCCGGAAGCGGGGTGCGGCCGGGCCTCGGTCCCGGGGTACTGTTCCGCCTGCTGGGAGGCGAGCGAGCCGCGCTGGTGGGAACGGGAAGCTGGCGATGGCTTCCGTTCGCCTCGCCAAGCACTTCCTATGAGCTCGGGGTGGAAGCCCGGCTGCACGTCGGCGCGGTCTCCCTGGCAGCACGCTGGCGCAAGGCACCCCGCGCGGGCGAGGTTGGCTTGGTCCTGCTCCTATACGGAGGCTGACAGCGTATCCGCCAGCGGCGCGCCGAAAGCGGCCGGCCGGGGGTCACGGGCGCGTCGGCGGCGGGGGCTGCTGGGACGTGGGCGGCGGAAGCGCTCCCGCGCCGGGCGCTGCCGGAGTGGGGGCCGGGGATGCGGCGGGTGGCTGCGCCGGCGATCCCGTCGCGCCGGGCTGCGCGGCCGCTGCTCCGGGCCGCGCGGGCGCTCCTGCCGGCGGATTGCCGGTCTGCGGCTCGTCGGCACGCACGGTCCCGGCAGTCGGCCCCTTCGCGCCGGACGGCGACTGCGCCGTGGCCCTCACCTCGAGCACGCCCGGCTCCTCGTGCACGCGGACCTCTCCGAGGGCGAGGGCCTCGAGCGCATCGGCCGCGCCGCGGACCGGTCCCACCACCACCACCGGCCATTGCCGCGGACGGATCCATTTCCTCGCCACGCGGGCCGCATCGTCCCGGGTGATCTTCTCGATGCGCCCCGGCACCGTCCGGTAGTAATCGAGCGGCAGCCCGTTGAAGACGGTAGTGGCGAGCGCGGACGCGACCGCGTCGTCAGTTTCCAGCGCCCCCGGCAGGCCACGGATGAGGCTCTCTTTCGCCTTGGCCAGCTCGGGATCGGTGGGTCCTTCCGCCGCGAACCGCTCCAGCTCCTTTTCGTACTCGCGCACCGCCTCCGCCGTGTGCTGGGCGAGGATGCCGCCGGTGGCGAGGAACGCTCCATACGAACGGCTGAGCTGCACGTGGCTGAACACGCCGTAGCTGTACCCGTGCTGCTCGCGCAGGTTCATGTTCAGCCGGCTGGTGAAGAGGCCGCCGAGGACCTCGTTGGCGACCAGCATCGGCAGGCGGTCGGGGTGCCGCGCCTGGAACAGCCGTCCCCCCACCCACACCTGCGACTGCGTGGTGCCCGGCTTGTCGATGGCATCGATGAAGCGGCGATCGATGGGAGGAAAAGGCGGAAGCGCGAGCTTCCGCAGCCGCGCCTGCTTCCAGCTGTCGAGGCGCTGATCGAGGAGCGTCACGATCTCGTCGGCGGTGACGTCGCCGGCGACGGAGATGAGGGCGTTGTTGGGCCGATACCAGTCCTCGCGGAAGCGGCGCAGGTCGTCGACGGTGATCGATTCCACGGTCTCCGGGGTGCCTCCCGCCGGCTGGCCCCAAGGATGCTTCTCCCCGTAGAGGAGCTTCGCCGCCTCGTCGGAGGCCAGGAGGCCCGGATTTCCCTGCTTCTGCGCGAGGCCTGCGAGCTTCAGCTTGCGGATCCGATCCACGTCTCCGGGGCGGAACGCCGGGTTCTGCAGGACGTCGGCGAGGAGCTCGACGGATCTGGGCAACGATTCCTTGAGAGTGTTCAGCCGCACCCTGCTCGTCTCGTTGCCGGCGCCGGCAGCCAGCTCGATGGCGTGCTCGTCCAGCTCGGCAGCGAGCTGAGTGGTGGTGCGCGTCCTGGTGCCTTCGGTCACCATGCTGGCGACGAATCCCGCGAGCCCCGCCTTGCCCCGCGGCTCGCCGTTCACGCCGGTCGCGAAGAGGACGTCGATGGAGACGATCGGCACCGCGTGCAGCTCGCTGACCAGCACGCGGGCACCGTTGCGCAGCTTGCGCTCGACCGGCACCGGCGCATCGAAGCGCAGCTTCCCCGGCAGCGGGGGCGGCTTCTCGGCCCGGAACGGCGCGTCGGGCGTCTCCTGCACGGCGTAGAGCGGAGGTCCCGATTGCGTGGTAGTCGGACTCGCGGCCGGAGGCTGCGCGCTCGGGCCCTGGGCCGGGGAAACGTCCGCGGTGCGCGCCGGCGCCGAAGCCGCGGAAGAGGACGCGGGAGCGGGCTTGGGTTGTTCGTGCGAGCACCCGAACGAAGCGGCGAGCAGGAGCGCCGCGGCGCGAGACATGGTCATCGGTGAAGTCCTCACGGCGCGCTCGCGGTCTTCCTGCCGGCCGGGACGGTGGTCAGCTCCAGACGCCGGTCGTCGGGGAGGTATTTGCGCGCGAACGCCTGCACCGCCTGCGGCGTCACCGCCCGGTACCGTGCCAGATCGCGCGGCAGGTACCCGGGATCGCCCAGCCACATCTCGTAGGCATTGAGCAGATCGGCCCTCGCGCTGCCCCGCTCCAGCGAGCGGAGCTGGCCAGCGACGATCTTGAGCTTGGCGCGCTCGACTTCCTCGGGTCCGACCCCGTTCCGCTTCACCTCGTCGATCGACTGCTGCAAGAGCGCCCGCAGCTCGTCCGGGGTGTGGCCGGGGCGCGCCGTCGCGCCCACCTGGATCCAGCCGCCCAGCCCGAGCGTGAGGTTGGTCGCATCCACGTTGCTCGCCACCTGCTTCTCGAGGATGAGCAGCTGGTACAGGCGGGAGGTCTTCCCACCCACCAGCAGCTCGCTGAGCACGTCGCCGGCGGGCTCGTCGTCGTGGAACGGCACGAGGCCGTTCCAGACCATCTGGAAGCGCGGCAACTGGGCCAGGCGGTCCGGCAGCGTCTCCTTGACCACCGAGGAGACGGGCTTTGCCTTGGCGTCGGGCTTCTTCACCTCCGGCCCGCGCGGGATGTCGGCGAAGTACTTCGCGATCAGCCGCTTCGCGTTCGCCGGATCGAAGTCGCCCACCAGCACCAGCGAGGCGTTGTTCGGTCCGTAGTAGCGGCGGAAGAAGTCGCGCACGTCGTCCAGCGAGGCGGACTGGATCTCCTTGATGTCGCCGATCACGCACTCGTAATACGGATGGGGCAGCGGGTAGAGCAGATCGCAGATGCGCTGCTGGGTGGGTCCGTAGGGCACGTTGTCGATGCGCTGGTGGCGCTCGTTGCTCACCACGTCGCGCTGGATCTTCAGCTTCTGCTCGTCGAGCGTGGGCAGCAGGAAACCCATGCGCTCGCTCTCCAGCCAGATGGCGGTGGGCAGCTCGTTCGAGGGAACGGTCTCGTAGTAGTTGGTGCGGTCGAAGCTGGTCGACCCGTTCATGCCGGAGGCCCCGATCTGCTCGAGGATCGCGTCGGGATCCTTCGCATGCTTGCTGCCGCTGAACATCATGTGCTCGAAGAGATGGGCGAATCCGCTCCGGCCGGTCGTCTGGTTGGCGGCGCCGACGTGGTACCAGACGTTGACGGAGACCTGGGGGAGACGGTGGTCCTCGCTGAGGACGATGGTGAGACCATTCGGCAGCCGGTACTTCTCGAACTTGAGGTCGGGATCGGCGGCGCGGGCCGGGATCGCGCACAGCGCGGCGGCCAGGACGAGGACGCGGCGGAACACTTGCTGCCTCCTTGCCAAAGGAACGGCTCTCCTACTCCCCACCCTTCCCCGGCGCAAGCCCGGCCGCACGTACCCGGCGCCCGCCCCCTCTCCGTGCAGCCAAACCCGGCGAGGCCTGGAACGTACGCGGCGCATGCCGCGATGTTTCGCAAAACGTTTACTGGGAGCGCGGGAGGTTCCGGGAGCGCAGGAGGATTTTGAGCCGATTCCGAGTCTCCCGCGCTCCCCAACCTCCCGCGCTCCCTGTTTGCTTTTAGGCGACTACGGAGGAGAGCCAGGTGCGGGCGTCGGAAAGCTCGGCGGGGATCACCATGTGGCCCATCGGGTACTCGCGATAGGTGACGTCGGCGCCGAGCCGCTGGAGGAGGTCGCGGGTGGCGCGGCCGACCTCGACGGGGATCAGCGGATCATGGAGGCCGTGCGCGACGAAGGCAGGCAGGCCGTGCAAGGCGGTGGGCTCAGGCGATTCCTCCGCGCGCGGCGGGACGCCTGACAGGACCAGCACGCCCGAGGCGAGATCCGGCCGGGGCAGCGCAACCGACAAGGCCATGCCGGCTCCCTGGCTGAAGCCGCCCAGCAGCGGGCGCGGGCTCCGGCGCGCGATCTCCTCGACCGCCTCCAGCGCCAGCCGCGAGCCCTCGGCCACCTCGGCGGGATCGAAGGCGAATCCTCGCGGCGTCTGCTGCAGGTTGAACCAGGCCCGCCCGCCGAAATCGAGCGCGATGGGCGCCTGCAGGCTGACCACGCGCAGACGAGGGTCCAGCTCATGCCCGATCGGCAACAGGTCATGCTCGTCTGCGCCGAATCCGTGGAACAGGACCAGGGTCCGGTCCAGCCCGGGCGCGCGGGGAGGCAGCTCGACGGCGCGCAGCTCCATCCGCGCGTGAGAACCAGGGATCGCGCGGGTCGTCAAGGCCCGCGCGGGGGCGGGCGTCAGGCGTTCGTCGTGGGTCCTTCGGCGAGCCGTT
>VBKO01000200.1 GCA_005888115.1 Deltaproteobacteria bacterium | reverse complement strand
GCTCCCGTGGTGGGTCGGCGTCGTCGCGTCCGATCGGCTCGCGATGCTCTACGCCAGGTACCGCGACCCCGTCGACGACTGCTACGCGTTCGAGGTGCGCATCGTCGCGCCGGATGGGACGGTAGAGGACTTGGGCATGCCGCCGTGGGATCCGGCGTCGGGCGTATGTCACGGCGGCCGCATCACTCCGGTCGCGCTCGCCGGCCGTTACGCCGCCGTCACCTGGGAAGTCACAAGCAGGCGGCGCGCGTTCGTCCATGTGGCCGGGTCGGGCTGGGTCGACCTCGGAACGTTGGGCGGCGACCACGCGGTGCCGATTGCGCTCACGGAGTCCGGAGACGTCGCAGGCGTATCGTCGTTCGATCCGACCGACTACTTTCTCGCCATCCGATTCCACCCCTTCCTCTGGCGCGACGGACGGATGACCGACATGCAGCAGACCTGGGGGAACGCGCCGCGCGCGATGGGGCGCGACGGCTCGGTATTGCTCGAGCAGCTTCACACGCCGGACGGCTCGTTGCGCACGCTACGCTGGAAGAACGGCGCGTCCCGGGATCTGGGCCTCCACCCCGAGTACGACTCGATCCAGGGCCTGGCCGCCTCTGCGGATGGACGATCCACCGTGGGGAGGATGAGAGGCGGCGATGCATCGCCTGCGCGGGGTTTCCTGCACGAGGATGGCGTCCTCTACGACCTCAACTCGCTCCTCGCCTCGCACACGTTTCACGTCGAGGAGGCGGTCTCCATCGGCGGCGCCGCGACCATCGCCGCCAAGGCGCTCGCGCCGGATGGCACGCCGCATGCCGTGGCGCTGATCCGCCAGAACGCGCCGTCCGCCGGTGGAGGCACCCACGAGCTGCCGGCGGCGCAGATCCTGGCCACCGGACAGCGCGCAGACGCGCTCGCGCTCGACGATTCGCACGTCTATTGGATCAACCAGACCGGCCACGGTTGGATCACGGACTACGACGGCCTCCACCGCTACGTCAGCGCATTCGAAGTGCGCTCGACGCCCAAGTCCGGCGGGCCCGTACGCGTGCTGGCGGCGGGCGAGGGCTTGTCGTTGGACCTGGCGGTGAGCTCGACGCACGTCTATTTCACGGCGATGCAATGCGACGACGCCGCGTGCGCGAAGACCGCGCAGCGGCTATTGCGGGTGAACAAAGGCGGCGGCACGCTCGAGGTGCTCGGCGCCGGCGCAGGTCAGATCGCGCTCGATTCCTCCGCTGCCTACGTCTCGTCTCCTGACGATGGCGGTCGGGTGCTGGCCTACCCATTGGCGGGCGGCCGCCCGCTGGTCGTCGCGGACCAGGGCGGCTCCGGCCCGGGCATCGCAATTTCGGGTGACGACGTCTACTTCGATGCCCTGACCGCCCAGTGCGATTTCGTGCGGTCCGTTTCCAAGGCAGGTGGCGCGGTCTCGACGCGCGCCAGCTCTGCCGGCAGCATGTTCAGCGCCATGGGGAGGATGAAAGCGCACGCCGGCACGATCTACTTTCGCGGCGGGACAGACGTGGTGCTGCTGCCCGCCTCCAGCGCAGGCCCCATCGCCTGGTTGCGGCACGGAGCGGGCCCCGCGAGCCGGGCGGACATCGACGCCGACGCGGCCCACGTCTATTGGACGCAATCCGCTACGCTGAACTACGGGATGTTGGCCTGTCTGCACCGGACCGACGTCGGCGCACGCGGCGACTCCTGCCTGTCCGAGAGCATCGACGATTACACGGCCGTGCGCGCCGACGACACCGACGTCTACTTCATTCGCGCCGGGCAGATCTTGCGGGTTCCGAAATAGGGCCCGGAGCTGCTGCCGCATTCAGCACGCGTCATCGCGGAACGCCGCTAGTCTAGAGAGGCTGTGTGAACGACACGCCGAACAAGGCGTCCGGCGCGTTGCTGCTCCAGGCCCACTTGAGCGTGCTGCGCGGGTTGGGGCCCGGCGTGAAGTCCTCGCTGAACCAGACCGTGAACCGGCCGCGGCGCACCGCGAAACTGAGCTGGTTGTGCACGCGGAAGTCGGCGAATGCGCCCGAGGAGAGCAGGCCGTCGTCGCCGTTCGCCGGCTGGCGGGTCCACCCGGCGGGGAAGAGTGGCGACAGCGCGCGATCCTCGATCAGGAGCGTGGTGCCGCCCCAGGAAGCGGCGACGGAAAGCTCGGCGGTGAAGTGCCAGGTCTTGGGCTGGAGCGAGCACGTGCAGGCCAGCTCCGAGAACGCGCTCAGCGCGACCAGGCCGTGCAGCGTCAGCCAGCTGGCAGGCTCGAATGTCCCGAGCAGGCCCGCGCCGGCGTCGAAGCCGCCGGATCCCGCAGCGCGGCTGAGCGACCCGACCGGCAGCTTGAGGTCGAGCCGCGCCGCGACTCCCCAGTCCGCCGCCTCGGCCAATGTGACCTGGTTGCGCACGACCAGGTCACCGAGCGCGAGCAAAGGGCCGCCGTCCAGCGCGAAGGCCCTGCCGCCGTCGTCGCCGAAGAGGAGGTGCACCTCGTTGCGCGGATGGGCGTCGCGGCGGAAGTTGAAAGCGCCGCTGATCGAGTGCCAGGCCTCGATGGGGCGGTCGCTGTAGCCGCCCCAGTGCATGCTGAGGCGGCCTTCGATCGCGGTCGAGAAGCGGGCGAAATCGGGTCCCAGTACGCGCGACCACGGAACCCGCACCCGAGCCGCGATCGAGTCGGCTTGCTCGTCCAACTCCTGCCTCGACACGTGCGGCCCGGCGACGACGGACATCTCCTCGTTCCAGGTGTTGGCGACGGTGTAGCGCAGGTCGAGCTCGGGCGAGGGAAGGCTGCGCGCGTCGGCGCCGGTCATGTCGAGGAACAGCTCGCGCAGCGGCCCCTGCGTGCGAGCTCCCAGCGGTGCGCGCGATTGCGCACGGGCGGCGGCGGAGGCGAGGAAGAGGGCGAGGAAGGCGTGGCGCACGCGCGGGCAGGGTACCCGAGAGCGCGCCTCGCGGCGCGAGACTTTCAGCCGCGCAGCAAGAGCTGCGTGGGCCGCGGTAGGAGCCCGCGCACCATTCCGCGCATCGCGTCAACGAGCGGCGGACGCCTGCGGCCAGGCACCAAGCGGCCGCGCGATCCGGTGCCGGCGATCAGCCTCGCGGGAATCCCTGCCACGGACGCGCCGTCCGGCACGTCGGTCTCCACGACGGCATTGGGACCGATGGCGGCGTCGTTGCCGACACGGATGGGGCCGACGAGCTTGGCGCCGGGGCCGATCTGCACGCGATCGCCGATCCACGGCGCGCCGCCGGAGTCGGCGATGGTCACGCCCTCGGACAGGTCGCAGTCGCGGCCGATGTACGCGTGGGCGGCGACGCGGATCCCGCCCACGCGGCCGACGCGCAGGCCCCCGCCCACTTCGGCGGACGGAGGGAGCGCCACGCGCGCCAGCGTGCCGATGAGAAGCTCCAGCGGTTTGTGCGCGCAGACGGCGGGCACACGAAGCAGGCGCGGCAACCGACGCACCGCGCGTCCGAGACGATAGGTGAAGGCCACCCAGGCGCCGGGGTCGGTGAGGATCTCGACGGGTCGCGCGCCCGCCCGCGCGAAGCGGTCGAGGTCGCGCCACAGATGATCGATGAGCTCCACATTCCCTCCCCGTTCAAAAGTGGACCGCGAGGGCGCGCGCGCCAAGTGCACGGCCGACCTGGCGGGCGCCCGCCTCGGGGACCGCTAAGATCATTCCATGAAGGTGCTGTACCGGGACGAACTGGTGCTCGCGGTCGACAAGCCCGCCGGAGTGCTGGCCGTGCCTGGCCGCGGGGCGGAGCAGGGGGAGCCGCTCTCCGCGCAGGTGCGTGCGCTCGCGCCGGGCGCGCTGCCGGTGCACCGGCTGGACCGCGAAACGAGTGGAGTGGTGCTCTTCGGGCTCACCCGGGAGGCGCACCGCGCCCTCAATGCCGCCTTCGAATCGCGGCGCGCTGAAAAGACCTACCTTGCGCTCGTCCGGGGGGACCTGGCGTCGGCTGCCCGCTGCGAGCTGGCGCTCGCTTCCGGCCGCCGCGGCGCGATGCGCGTCGCGGAGAGTGGAGATGCACGCGCTCAACCGGCACGGACCGACTTCGCGCCGATCGATCGGTTCGGCGCGGCGACCTGGTGCTCCTGCCGCCCGTTCACCGGCCGCACGCACCAGATCCGGGTGCACCTCGCCGCTCTCGGTCATCCGCTGTTGATCGATCCCCGGTACGCTGGTCCCGGACCGGTGCTTCGCCGGGATCTGCACGCCGGCTGCGCCGACCCGGACGCAGTGGCGCTGGCGCGCACGCCTTTGCACGCCGCCGCGCTGCGGCTGCCGCATCCGTCCGGGCGCGGGTTCTTGCAAGTGGAAGCGCCGCTGCCGGAAGACCTCGCCGCGGCGCTCGAGCTGTTGCGCGCTGCCCGGCGCGAAGGAGCCGTCAGCCCTTCCCGTGCACCAGCGTCTTCACGTCCGCCTTGAACGCGACGCTGATCTTGTCGCCGCGCACTTCCTGGACGAGGCCGATGCCGAATACCGGGTGCTCGAGCACGTCGTCCGCCTGGAACCGATCCTTCGCCGAGTAACGCCGCGCGCGGGACACGTCCTTCTCGCGGAGCAGCGCTTCCCAGCTGGTCACGGCGGGACGGGCGGCGCGCTCGGACGCCGGGACCCACGACCCTTTCCGCACGGGGGCCGAGCTGCCGCGGTAGTTGTGCTCGCCGCCGCAGGTGTTGCAGCGCACCCGCGCCGGCTTGGTGCCCACCATGGCGAGGATGGTGTGGCCGAGGTCCATCTTGCAGCGGGTGCAGAAAGCGTCGATGTCGCCGCCGACGCGGTGTACGTGTGCCATCCGGCTGGACCCTATCGAGCGCGCGCGGGAAAGCCAACCGCGGATTTCATTGTTGTCACTTCGGACTGCGCTACAGTCAGGCAGGGAGGCCCAAGTGTCCGAGTCCGCCGCCGCCCTTGGCGATTCCGCCCGTCGGGCCTTCGATCTGCGCGTCCGGCCCACCGAGGCGCGCATCGACGCACACGCGCTGAGCCACAACTTCCGCGAGGCGCGCCGGGCCGCGCCCCGCAGCCGGGTGATGGGCGTCGTGAAGGCGGATGGCTACGGCCACGGCGCCGCCATCGCGGCCAAGGCGTTCCTCGAGGCGGGCGCCGACTGGCTGGGCGTGGCGTTGGTCGAGGAGGGGCTCGCGCTGCGCAACCTGGGCATCACCGCGCCGATTCTCGTCCTGGGCGGGCAGTACACGGATTACGGACTGCTGCTGCAGCACCGGCTCACGCCGCTGGTCTACCGGCCGGACATGCTCGATCAGCTCGCCGCGGCGGCGCGCCAGCGAGGCGTCGCCGCGGACGCCCACCTGAAGCTCGACACGGGCATGGGGCGCATCGGAGCGTTGCCGGAGGAGTTGCCCGGGCTCATCGCGCACCTGCGGGGCCGGCCCGAGGTGCGCATCACCGGGCTCTGCTCGCATTTCGCGAACGCCGACCTGCGCGACCCGACCGCGACGCGGCTGGCGATGGAGCTGTTCGTCGAGGGACGCCGCGCGCTGCTCGACGCGGGGCAGCCGCTCCAGCTCAGCCACCTCGCGAACAGCGCCGCGACGCTCGACCTTCCCAGCTCGCACCATGACATGGTCCGTCCGGGCCTGATGCTCTATGGCGCGGTACCCGCGCCCCGCTTCGCCGGGCTGGCCGACCTGAAGCCAGCCATGAGCTGGGTGACGGGAATCTCGCACCTCAAGCACGTGCCGGCGGGCACTCCCATCTCCTACGGCCACTGCTGGACCGCGCGGCGCGACAGCGTCATCGCCACGCTTCCGATCGGCTACGCGGACGGCTACCGCCGCAGCTTGACGAACAAGGCCGAGGCGCTGCTCGGCGGCCGGCGCGTGAAGCAGGTCGGCACGGTCTGCATGGACATGATGATGATCGACGCGACCGACGTTCCCGGCGCGCGCCTGGGCGACGAGGTGGTCCTCCTGGGTGAACAGGGCGGCGAGCGCATCACCGCGCAGGACCTGGCGGACCTCTGCGACACCATCCCGTACGAGCTGTTCTGCGCCATCGGCGCCCGCGTTCCCCGCGTACCGGTCTAGCGGCTGGCGCGGCCGGCCTTGGAAGGGAAGGCGGCGCGGACGGCGGAGAGGACGGCTTCGCGATCCTCGGGAGACAGGCCGCTGCGGGAAAGGGCGGCGCGGAGCTGGTCGTCACTGCGCACGGCGAGCTGCAGGTAGTCGGGCGTACGCGGCGCCTTGCGCAAGAGATCCT
>VBKO01000157.1 GCA_005888115.1 Deltaproteobacteria bacterium | reverse complement strand
TTGCCTACCTGGCGACCACGGGGCTAAGTGTTGAACGGTGTCCAGGCGGCTTTTCGGCTTCTCGCGCCAGCTCCTCGCCCGGGCCCTGCGCCTGCGCTGCCCGCGTTGCGGCGAGGGGAAGATCTTCCGCCGCGTCCTTACCTACAGCGAGCACACGCACTGCCCGCGCTGCGGCCTGCGCTACGATCCTCACGGCGAGTCGCTCGCCTTCATGTACGTCAGCACGGCCTTCCTCACCGGCGTGATGGTCATCGTCATGCTGTTCATGCACCCGGAGAGCATCGCCAGCGGCCGGATGGTGGTCATCCCCATCGCGCTCGCGCTCTACGTCTCCACGCTGCCGGTGCGCAAGGCGCTGGCGATCGCGCTCAACTACCTGAACCATCCCTTGCCCTGACGTCCCTACTGCAGCTCGGCGCAGGCGGGGGATTCGTCCGCCCGGTTCGCGCGCAGCGACCCGACGAACTTCTCCAGGGCCGAGCGCGAGGCCTCGTCGGCGGCGGCGCGCAGCACCGCGTAGTAGCCCCTGCCTCCGCAGGCCGGGGCGACGGTCACCCGCAGCACCGCGCCGGTGCCTTCCACGTTCCAGGCGCGCTCCTGCGCGGCCGAACCCAGGAGCGTGGTCCGCTGTGCCCCGCGCAGCTTGAGCGAGGAACCGCCCGGGTTTGCGAAAGCCATCGCCGTGGTCTCGAAGAACGCGTCGACGATCTCCGCCGTGACGGCCTCAGGCACGAACACGAGGGAGGCGCGCGCCTCGGGCTGGGGCTTTCGCAACACGATCTCTGCGGACGGCTGGTCGAGGTCCGCCTCGAACCCCGGCGGGACCATTGCCTCGACGCCCAGTCGCGCGCTGACGAACCGACCGTCCACCACTCGGGCGCGCTCGGCTTGCGCAGCGGCGGTAAGCTCGCCGAGCGGCGTCACCGCGGCGGACGGCTTCGCTTCGAACCGCGTCGCCGCCGTGGCGGCGGCGCTCAGCATCGCCCGTGGGAACCCGCGCGCGAGCGCCACCTTCGCCCCGTCGACCCGGACCTCGGCGGCCGCGGCGATGGTGTACGGCTTTCCGGCGTGGGCTGCGGCTGCTTCCTGCCAGCAGGGGGACTGCATGCCGAGCAAGGTGCCGAACTGCCGCGCGCCGTCGCCGGACCACGCCGTGCTCCAGACGAGGGAAACCCCGTCGAGCGGACCGCGGACCACGGTATATGCGTCGCCGGCCCAGTGTTGCGCGAAGTCACGCGCCACCTGCTCGTCCACGCAGACCTGTAGCGCCAGCCGCGTTCCCAGCTCTCCCATGCGGCCGCTGGCGAGCGCACGCATCCCTGGCGGAGCCGCCGGATACGGCACGCGCGCGGGCTGCTCGCCGGAGAGGTACGCCTCCGGATGCAGCACCTGGTGCGTGGTCTGCGGCGGGCGCTGGAACATCTTGTCGACCAGCTCGAAACCGCCGCGCCGGTGCACTTCCGCGACCAGGGCGAGACCCGCCACGTATGGCAGTGCCAGCTCCTCGCGGACGACCGGCGGGGCTTGCAGCAGCTCGGGGGAGTACCCTCCCGCGCGGGCGAGCTGCTCCGCCGACATGCCCGCCGCGGATGCCGCCGCGGTGCCCAGCGCGAGCTTCACTGGCCGCCCGGCGCGCCGCGCGCCCACCGCGACCATGGTGGCCATCGCATCGCCCTCGTAGAGCGCCATCCGGGCCAGCCGCGCGTCGTCGTCCGGAAGCTTCTCCAGGTCGGGGAACCCGAAGTGCTGGTCCTGCAGCGCGTGCTCGACCTCGTGCGCGAGCACGAGCTGGAAGGCGTCGGCTGACGCGCCGGCGGAGCCGGGCGGCTTCTCGCGGACGGTGAGCGCCTTGCTCGACGGGTCGTAGAAGCCGGCCACCTGCTCGTCGAGGACGCCGAGCAGGATCTTTGCCGGGTCGGCGTCGGGCGGCGCAAGCCCGAACGCCGCCCATCGGGCGCGTTCCGCCGCCACCGCTGCCTTGGTCAGCTCCTTCTCCGCCTTCGACCGCAGCGCCTTGGAGAACAGCGCATCGTCGAGCAGCACCACCTGGAGCGTCGTCTTCCGCCACAGTCCGCGCACGTCCTCGACGTCCTCCACCACCTGGCGGATGGTGCGGACCAGCGGCGAGGATTCCTCTATCCCCGTGATCTGCGTCGGTGCGCGGACGAACCGGGGTCCGGGTTTGGGCTTGGGCAGCGCGGAGGTCGATTCGGACGCGGAGATCGAGGCCGATCGCGCAGTCGTTGTCGCGGTCGGTGGTGCGATCGGCGTCGGAGGCGCGGTCGGGGTCGTTATCGCATTCGCTGTCGGTTTCGCGGCCGTGGGCGGCGTCGCACTCCTGGCCGGTGTCGGTGCGGGCGTCGCTGCCGGTGTCGCAGTCGATTCCGCCGGCCCCGCGATTCCCAGCCCCGCGCGCAACAGCCGCGGCACTTTCTTCTTCGTCTCCCGCTGCAGGTCCGCGTGCGTGTACCCGACGAGCCTCTCCATCCCCAGCTTCGCCCCGTCCTCCACCTTCACCAGCGTCAGGATGATCGCCAGGGCGCCCTCCAACCGCACCGCCTTCCCGGTGATCGCGTGCGTCGCGCCCAGGTCAGCGGCGGCGGGCAATCCGGCGGGCGTTCCCGGAATCACCTCGAGGTCCAACCCGCGCACCTCGGCGCGCACCGCTTCCTCCACCGCCGCAGCATCGGCGCGGCCGAGCACCCCTTCGATGGGGGCGACCGCCACCTTGTGCTCCCCGCCGAGCGCAGGCAGCGCCGCGAGGCAGACGACGACCAGCGATCTCATGCACGCGAATCTAGCGGAGCGAGGCGTGGCTCCGAAAAAGCGCGCCGTGCGCACATCCGCGCACGCCTCGACGAAAACCGGGCCTCATGCGGTGCAGACGTCGGCTCGCTCACCTCGGCGGGTGAAGCGTCTTCGCGAGGTACGCCGCCTTGAGTCGCTGCTTCCTGTGGAGGAGCGCCTCGATCTCGATCGGCGACCGGCCCTGCCGGATCGCCTCGTCGTACGCGTCTTCCGCGGCGTGCCACTCGGCGCGAAGCTGCTCGATCCCCTTGTCGAGGCCGTACGGCTGTTGCCTCGTCTGGAGATAACCCTTTCCCTTGCAGCCGCAATGCCCTTCCCGGACCTCAATCCCGCCGTCACCACCACCAGCAGAGCGCCAAGCTACCCACACGACTTCCTGCTCGCACTCCTCGCAGACGCGGGACCGATCGTCTTCCTCCACGAAGCACGCCTCCCCTCCCCGCCCGGACGCGCAGACTAGCAGGAGTCTGCCGGCGAGCCACCTATCGCACGTGCAATCGTTCATGCCGACGCAAGGCGCCACGTCCGCGATCGACTGCGCCGTCTCGGCATCGCAACCGGCGGTGGTGGTGGAGCCGACAGCCGGACTTGAACCGGCGACCTGCGGTTTACGAAACCGCTGCTCTACCGACTGAGCTATGTCGGCCCTGAGGGGAGCGTGCTTCTAGCAAGCGCCGCCCGCCGCGGTCAACCGCACCGAATTGACAGGCTTCCGGCGTGGAGCAAGCTGCCGCGGATGCGCCTGCGCGTCGGCAGCTTGCTGCTCTTCGCGGCTGCCTGCAGCAAGCAGGCGGCCCCACCACCGCCGAACGAGGTCCGGCTGGCGACCGACCTTCCCGCGGCGGTGATCGACACCGTGCTGCGGCTCGTCGCGCAAACGGGCGGCCCTCGCGCCGAGCGCATCGCGGCGGCCGCCGCCGGCGCCGAGGTCCTGGGGCAAGCCGGCGCGCCGAACGAAGGCGCCGAACTTCGCTGGGACTCGGAACCCTATGGCGCCATCGCGGCAGCTCAGCGAGGCGAGCTCTTGCCGATGCCCGTCGCCGCCAACGACGTCCCGTCCCTGTGGCGCGACCCGGGCGGCACCTGGGCGGCAGTGGGCGGGCGCGCGGTGGTGCTGCTCGTCGCCACGGATCTGCTCGGGGAGCATCCCGTCCCCACCACCTATGCGGTCCTGACGCAGCCATGGCTCAAGGGCAAGGTCGCCCTCGCGGCGCCCACCGGCGGCGCCTCGCTGGCCCATTTCGCCGCGCTCTACCAGGCCTGGGGCGAGGCCCGGACGCAGACGTGGATGGATCAGCTGCAAGCGAACGCGGTGCAGGTGCTCGATTCGGACGATGCCGCCCGGCAGGCGGTGGTGGGCGGGAAGGCCATCGTCGGGCTCGTGGCGAGCGACGAGGCGGCGAAGGCGGCGGCCAGCGCCGCGCGCGTCGCCGTGGAATACCCGAACCAGCGGTCGATCGGGACCTTCGTGTGGCCCACCGCGCTGTCGCGCCCGAAAGATGCTCGCTATCCAGCGGCCGCCGCGCAGCTCGCCGAGCGCCTCGCCTCGCGCGAAATCGAGCAGCTCCTCGTCGCGCGCGTCCCCGGCTATCTCCCGCTGCGCGCGGGCATCCCGGTCCCGCCCGGCGTGACCTCGGCGGCGAACCTGGTGGTCGTCTCGATCGATCCGGCGCGCATCGTGGCGGAGATCGCGCGGCGCAAGGCCGGGCTGGCTGACTGGGCCAAGGCAGCGCGCCGGGAACGTTAGAGCTCGGGCTCGGGGGCGACGTTGTCGGCGGGCATCGGCCCAGGGTCCTCGTCGAGGATCTCGCGCGCAGCGATGGCGCCGATGTCGTCCTCGCGCGGCACCACGCCAGTCGTCGCGGTGATGACCCACTCGAGCGTCTGGAAGAACCGCAGCCGGTGGAGCGGCTCGTTCAGCCAGCCGACCGTGATGCAATAGTATTTCGCGAAGGGGGCCGAATGGTGCACGGCGTGGTGGTCTGGCGGCAATACCAGATTCAGCCGCTGCAGCAGGTCGACCCAGCGCGGGCGCACGTCGAGATGCGACCACTTGTGGAACTGGTTGGTGAAGAGGACCCAGAGGGTGACGGAGAAGATCGCCGTCGCAGCGAAGACGTTCAGCGCATCGTCGAGCGGGAGCAGCGCTCCGCAGACGGCCGGACCGATGGAGATGAAGCAGTTGTTCCCGTTCGTCTCGATGAAGTCGTGCCGGGTGATCTCCTTCTGGTCGACGTGGTGCTCGCGAAACGGTCGGATCAGCGCTTGCCCGATCACCGGCATGTCGGGAGAGCCCCAGGTGTCGGCAGCCCAGTGCACGATGCCGGAGACGAAGTCGGCCAGCACGAAGCCGAACATGAAGGCGCTCGCCATCAGCCAGGGGTACGTCCCCACGAGGGGGAGGAGTCCCCAGAGGAACCAACCCATCGCGCAGCAGTACAAGGCGATGCTGGCGATCTCGAACCGGCGCACCGCCGGGCTATAGCCTTCGCGCAGCGCCTTGCGGTCGCGGTGGCGAATGTCGAACGCTCGTCGTCGCATGTCTCCGCCTGCCATTCAGTGTCGCACGGATCGGCGCGGCTTCCCAAGAAGCCGAGTGTCCGGTCGGCAGGTCACCGCGCCGTCATCGCGCTTGCGCCCGGCCGCTCCGCGATCGATACGGGCGCCATGACCCGCTGGATGCTTCCGCTCCTCGCCGTGCTCGCTTGCAAGGCCTCGCCACCCCCACAGCGCCCTACATCGGGCGGCGCCCCGATCTACGAGGTGTCCGTGACCGAGAAGGGGTTCGAGCCCGTGCGGATCGAGGTGCCGCCCGAACGCGAGGTGGTGCTGCGGTTCACGCGGAAGGTCGCGGAGACCTGCGCCGACGCCGTGGTCGTGCAAGGCGACCCGGTCAAGCACATGCTGCCGCAAGACAAGCCCATCGAGGTGCGGCTGATGGCTCCCAAGACCGGGCAGGTCCGTTTCGCTTGCCCGATGGACATGTACCGGGCGGCGATCGTCGTCACCGGGGGTTGATGTGGAAGAGGTCCCGCTGCGCTTCGAGGGCCGGCCGGCGCGCCTGCGCGCTGAAGGAGCGCCGGGCCGGACCGTGCTGTTCGCGCACCCTTTTCCTCTCGACGGAACCTGCTGGGACGAGCTGTTGCGCGGATGCGCGGGCCTCGGCTGGCGCGCGGCGGCGGTCGATGCTCCCGGATTCGGCGGCACGCCTGCGCTGGGCCGGCCGTGCACGATGGACGACCTGGCGCGGCTCTTCGCGGCCGCGCTCGATGCGCTCGGCGCCCGGTCCGCGGCGCTCGTCGGCTGCTCGATGGGCGGATATGCGACGATGGCTTTCTGGCGGCTCTTCCCCGATCGGATCG
>VBKO01000156.1 GCA_005888115.1 Deltaproteobacteria bacterium | reverse complement strand
GGACGGTGAGCAGGTAGGTAGCGATCACCAGCGTGGCGGTCCAGCCCTTGAGGACGCCCTTGCGCTCCACCAGCAGCGCGGAATGAAGCGCGGCCGTGGCGGTGAGCCAGGGCAGGAAGGAGGCATTCTCCACCGGGTCCCAAGCCCAATAGCCGCCCCACCCCAGCACCTCGTAGGCCCACCAGCCGCCCAGGACGATCGCCACGGTAAGGAAGATCCAGGGCAGGAGGAGGAAGTTTCGCAGCGGCCGGATGAAGTCGTGGCCGAGCCGGCCGACGAGAAGCGCGGCGCACGCGAGACCGAACGGGATCGTCATCCCCACGTAGCCCGCGTAGAGGAACGGTGGGTGGATGATCATGAGGTAGTGATTCTGCAGAAGCGGATTGGGGCCCGGCCCGTCGATGGGAGGACCGGGCACCGTCGCGAACGGCTGCGCCGGGCCCGCCAGAAGGAAGCTGAAGAAAGCGCCACAAGCCAGCCACACGCCGACCGCGTAGGGCATGTACTCGGGGTACCTGTGGCGATTCTGCCAGGTGGCGACCGCGATGTACGCGCCCATGACCAGGCCCCAGAAGAGGATCGACCCTTCGAGGGACGACCAGAGGCTGACCAGCGAAACCCAGGTCGGCACCGAGCGCGAGCCCACGTGAGCCACGTAGCCCACGCTGAAGTCGTGGGTGAGAAGCGCGTACTCCATGACCAGGTTGGCCAGGACCATGAGCGCCGCGAATGCGTAAGCGAGGCGCCGCGCCCAAGCCCAACCGGCGCCGCTCGGGCGCGCGCCCGTGGCGAAGCCCACCAGGGCGCCCGCGCTGGCGGCCAGGAGGGCGAGAAGGATCAGGATACGACCGAGCGCGGGGAGCATGCGGCTTCAGTCTCCAACTTGCGGCTTCACGGCGGGAGTCGCCGCGGCGCGCGGCACGGGCGCCTCGTCGAGGCCCTGCGTGGAGCGCATCAGCGTCTTGACGTCGACGTCCTTGTCGCCGGGCGCGCGGTATCGGTTGTCGTGGGACACCATCAGGCGTCGGCTCTGGAAGGTGCCGTTTCTGGTCATCGTACCCTCCACCACTACCCCGATCCGATCGCGGAAGAGCTGCGGGGGGACGCCACGGGAAACCACGTGCACGGTGCCAGTGCCGTCGGTCACGTCGAACTCCAGGTTCGAGACGCCGTCGCCCGGCCTCACCGAGCCGATCGCCACTTGGCCGCCCAGCCGGATGGTGGCGCCGATCGCCTTGTCACCAGCGGCGCGCAGCTCCTTCGGCCCCCAGTAGTAGACGAGGTTTTCCCCGATTCCGCCCAGAGCGATCAGGAGGAACGCGGCTGCCGCGACCGCGACGGCAGCGAAGGCAAACCACTTGGTCTTGCCCGGATTCAAGGCGGGAGCCGGAGCCGGAATCGCCGGGACGCTCATCCCCTCGTCTCCCGCCGCGCCTCGATGGCGGCGCGATTTCTCTCGGACCGATATCGCAGGAAAATGGAGGTGGCGTAGGCGCCAAAGACGACCGCGGTCAGGCTGTAGGCTGCAACCACGAACTCCCAGCCGCCCTCGACGATCCCCGTCACCGGTCACCTCCGGAGAAGCGCGCACCGGTCGGGGCCGACTTGCCTTCCGGCGCCTCGGGCACCGGAGGGGCGATCTCGCTGCGCAGGCGCAGCGCCGCCACCCGGGCGCGCAGCGCAACGAGGCCTGTCCAGAGGAAGAGGATGCCGAAGGCATTGATGCGGAGAGGCCAGTGGAAGGCCTTGGAGACCGTCTCCGGTGTGGATTGCATCTGGTGCAACGAGTTCCACCACCTCACGGAAAAGTAGACGATGGGCACGTCCACGAACGCCACGATGCAGGCCGCCGCGGACCACACCGCGCGCTTGACGGGATCGTCCACGAATGCACGCAGGGCCAGGATGCCGCCAAAGGCGAATACCAGGACCGCAGTGGTGGTGAGCCGCGGGTCCCAGTCCCACCACACGCCCCACGTCGGCTTGGCCCAGATCGCCCCCTGCATGCAGAGGAGCAACGAGAGGATGACGCCCATCTCCATCGCGGCTTCCAACCGGTTGTCCCACTTCCAGGCATTCGTGAAGAGGGAGAAGAGCGCGCAGACGAAGGCGAAGGTGAGCGTGAGCATCGCGTTCCACGCCGTCGGCACGTGCACGTACATGATGCGTTGGACGTCGCCCATGAAGACTTCGCCGGGGGCCTTCGCGAGGCCCCAAAAGGAGCCGACGAAGAGCAGCGCCACGCCCAGAGCGACGAGCGCCTTGGGAGCCCAGCTCTCCAAGCGTGTCGTCATCAATCCTCCAGGATCCGGGCGAAGAACAGCCCGCCGATCGACCAATGTATTACGTCAAATATGACCATGAGCGTGGCCCACGGCCGGAGCTGGCCCATGGGATCGAGCACCACCATCACCGACACCAGGCCGGCGCCGAGCAGCGCGAGTTTTGATCCAGTTGGCGATGGCGTTGCCGTAGTAGAGCCCTCGCCCGCTGGCCGGCAGTAGGAGCAGACCCTCCAGGGCCTGCTCCTCCGAAGCTCTCGGCCAGGGACAGCGTGGAGGCGAGCAGGAGCGCCAGCCAAAGGAAGCCCGCCGCGACCGGAGCCTCTTGCTGGAGGACCCGGGTGAGGGCGAGGCGCTGGCGCATGCCGGCGGAGAGCGTCTGCACGGTGGATTTCCCCGATCCGTTGCGGCCAGTCACCATCACGAGCACGCCTCCGGGGACCTCGAAGCCCACGTCCGCCAGGGCCCAGCGGGCGCCCGTAACGCCGGCAGAGGCCGACCGCAGCGACGCCGATCGTCCGGCGCATGCTACGACCAAGGACTTGATCGCGGACATTCATTGGTAGTCATCCGCATCCATCCGCCCTCATCTCGATCACAAGGGACTTGCACGTCGATTAGCAACGTGCGAGAGCCCGCTATCTAGGGAAGAGCTGCCGCAGGACGGAGAAGCGCACCCGCACGCGTCGGTAAGGGCCGACCCGCTCGACTGGAAGCGCGCCCTTGCGGATCCAGCGGCGGATGCTTTCCTCGCTGTAGCCGGTGAGTTTGACGGTCTGGGCGACGGTGAACAGTCGGTCGCTGTCAATCGTCATCCCCGATCCTGCGCCGGTGCCGTCCTGAAGCCCTCCGTTTGGTCCCGCGGCACGGTGGTCGGCGATTTGCGCGCCGACACCTTGGTTCCCGCGGGGCTGCTCTTCGTGATGCTCAGCCATGTCCATCTCCGTGACCGGTCACGGTCCAGCGGTCGGGGCTGACCGGCCGCTGGACCGGCGGTCTCTTGCTTTCGCCGCTAGTGACCCGTCACCCCGCTGGTCTGGGACAGCCCCAGTTGCTCGGCGAAGGTGCCCACGCACGGCTGCAGGATTCCGGGAAGCCCGGCGCGTCCCACTGCCGGAATCCGTCTGAACGAGTCGACGGCCTTGGTGCCGAGGCTCATAGGATCTGGCACGACCGTGAATTGATCGACCGGATGGCCGTTCGGGATGAGCAGCTCCGGGTGATCGAAGGGTGCCTGATCACACTGTACGCGGGGGTCCGTGAGAGATTCCAAGAATGCGACCAGATCCAGCTGCTCCTGTCTGGTCAAGCCAAGACGGTTGATGTCCGCGTCCAGGTTGCTGGGCACGCCCGTGCTGTCTCCGCCCGGAACGTCCACGCGATCGCCTCCGCGGTTGTAGAACGCGACGACCTGTCCCAAGGTCGCTTGGCCGCCGTTGTGGAAATAAGGCCCGGTGAGCGCCACGTTCCGGAGCGAGGGCGTCTTGAAGGCACCCATCACCGCGGTGCGAAGCCCATCGATGTCTGCCGGGTCGAACGGTACGCCGTGGCAATCGGGGCTCGTCAGGGACGTCAGCGGGAAGTCGAAGGTGAACGGCACCGCGAACGTGCAGGCATCGACCTGGAACGGATCGGGCACGTCCCGACCTCGCAGCATGTCGACGTACTGCTCGGTGAACGAAAGCGGGTTTCCGAACGGGTCGCGCCCGCCCACGCCTGGATCGTCCTCGGTCGGGCGTACTCCGATGTTGTAGAACCCGTTGTCGTAGAGCGCGACCCGGCGGTCGCCCATCAACATGCGCTCCACCAGCCCCTCCTCCTGGTTCTCGGGCTGGAGGTGGGTCGCCGCGCCGCTGAACTCCGGCCCCTTGTGGCAGGCAATGCAATTTCCCTTGGTCATGAACACGTCCAGACCACGTTGTTGCTGCGCGGTGAGCGCGGAGGGATTCGGAGGAGTGGTGGCGTCTCCTCGGAATTTGTCGAAGGGCGCTTCGTCGGAGACGAGCGTCGCTTCGTACAACATGATCGACAGGCCCCAGAACAGCGAGAAGTTCGCCTCTATCTGCGTGAAGGTCCCGCTGACTGGCAGCGTCGCGGCCCAATACTTGTCCTGGAACGCCTTCTGGACGAGCTGCTTGTACGTGAACCCCAGGCCCGTGGGCGGCTGCACGTAGAGTCCCAGGACGCTGTCCTGCGGGTGCACGGCCTGGCTCGCGAGCGCCCGGCGCGGCAGCATCTTGCGGCCGAGGTCAGAGAAGTTCCTGCCTGCGCAAGACATCTCGAAGTCGCTCAGGGGCGGCCCGACGGATTGGGAGGCGAGGCTGGCATTCTCGAGCTCCACCCGGACCTTCTCCACGGTTGCCGGCAGGAACGGCATGGGTGGCGGGACCAGGACGAAGATGCCCGCATCCGGGTCCCGGCGGCCGAAAGGATTGACGCCGTTGAAGATGTTGTTGGCCCTGCCGTCCCAGAAGTTCCGGAAGAAGAACCCCGCATTGATCATGGTCGGGGTATTCCGCGGCTCGACCTTCCGGACGAACACGCTACCGACGTGGAACGGATTGGTCGCCGGATCGGGAGTGAGGCACTGGTCGGTTCCGAGGAGGGGCAGGATGGGAGTCGAGACGAACGCGCCGTTGAACGTCCCCTGCGAGGAGAACCGGTCGTTGGTGTCATAGAGCACGGCTGATTCACGGTCCTCGGCGTCCGACAGACGGTGCAGCGGGAAATCGCCAGCGACGACCGTGTAGTTCGGGCCCGCCGTGGCGCCCGGACCCGTCAGTCCCACGGCGTCGCCGAAGGTAAAGTCATCGGCGCTCGGGAAGCCCGGGTTGAACTGGTTCTTGACGCGGTCGTCCGCTCCGGCGTGGAAATGGCAGCTCGCGCAGGCCTGCTTGTCGCTGCCGACATCCATGTCCCAGAACAGCGCCTTGCCGAGGACGATCGCCCACGCCCTGCTCTTGACGAACGCATCCAGGTCTCGGGGGAGAGGCACCTGGACTCCCTTGAGCGACGGTGGAAGGACGGGGGGTGGATGCGCCGGCGGCGGCGCTTGAGCGGACGCAACCGGGGAAAGGCAGACTGCCCCGGTCAGGAAAAGCGCCGGCGTCGCAAATCCGTTCGTTGCAGCTCTCCGATTCATTTCCAGCGCTCCGATGTTTTCTCTTTGAAGAATTTCGATGAACAGATTTCGGCGTAGAGCTCCCCACACCCACGATCAATCGCGGGAAGGCCGATCCTCGAATCGGGTGAATTCCAAATTGCGTTGCTTTACATCCGGCGAGATCCGCTTTGCATCAGGACTTCCTCCTTCTCATCGACATCCGGGCATGAGCTCGACTCCGGCGGGCTTCGCCGCCCGGGGTGGAGCTGAGCGCGAACCGGGCCGGGCGCGCGGC
>VBKO01000155.1 GCA_005888115.1 Deltaproteobacteria bacterium | reverse complement strand
GTGATTGGCGGGCGCTCGGAGGGTTCGTCGATCGGCGAGAGGAAGCGGGCCGCCGACAGGAGCTACGTCGGCGGCCCTCGGGGGCGCGCTGCTCATCGCGCAGGAGGTAGCGGCAGAGCGTGGGCATCTTGCGCTCCCCCCCGGCGAAGTACTGCAAACCACGTACCGGGTAGGGCGTAGACGTTATTGACGACTCGACAGCGTCGCAGCGGGGGCTAAAGCTACGTTTCATTGCGCTGTGTGAGGCTGCGGCGCTCGGGCGTGCGCGAATAATTACCGGTTTTAGTGATCGAATCGTGGCAAGAATTACCGCTCGACCGCGCGCCATCCGGCTTTTGCTGCTTCCGGCGAGCAGAGCCACGGGCGTACGCGCGGCGCCGCTGCGCAAGCTGCCCGGCAGACACTGGGGTCGGCCCTGCTCAGGCGATCGGGCAACTGCCCGGCGCAGCTCGCCGGCGACAAGCCGCTCCTATTGCGACGGAGCTGGAACGCACTGCGCAGCCAGGCTTCGACG
>VBKO01000154.1 GCA_005888115.1 Deltaproteobacteria bacterium | reverse complement strand
TCGACGCGATCGAGAAGATCGAGCCGGCGCTGGTCGAGCGCACCATCCGCCGCGGCCACGATGCCCTGGTCCGCTCCGGCATGGCGCGACCACGCATCGCGGTGTGCGCCATCAACCCGCACGCGGGCGAGGGCGGACTGTTCGGCCGTGGCGAGGAAGAGACCAAGGTCATTCCCGGCATCAAGGCAGCGCGCGCGCGGGGCATCGACGTGGAAGGCCCGCTGCCGGCGGACACGCTCTTCTTCCGTGCCGGTCGCGGCGACTTCGACCTCGTCGTCGCGATGTATCACGACCAGGGCCACGGGCCCGTCAAGGTGCTGGGCCTCGAGGCGGGCGTGAACATCACGGTGGGGTTGCCGTTCGTGCGCACCTCGGTCGACCACGGCACCGCGTTCGACATCGCGGGGACGGGGAAGGCGGACGAGCGCAGCCTGGTGCAGGCCATGCGTGACGCGGTGGCGCTGGCGCCGAAGACGCGCGCGTAAGCACGGCCCGATAGTCGCAGGTTCAAATCCCGCCCCCGCAACCAAGAGGTACAGGCAGCAGATGCGCGCCGCTTTCGTCAGCTCCTGAAGATCCCGCCGCGCGAGTATCGAAAGCGCTTTGCGCCTACGGATTGAGCAGTGGGATCGTCTTCGGGTCCCGCGCCTTCGGCACCGACTGCAGATAGGCGTAGATGTCGGCGAGGTCGTCGTCCGAGAGGATCGCCTTCTGATAGGGCGGCATCGCGCCGCTGGTGGTGCGCACGAAGTCGGAGAACGCCTCGAAGGGCATCGGATTCGGCGCAATCTTCGAACCGGCGACGCTGCCCTGGCCGTCGAAGCCATGGCACTGCCAGCAGCCGTGCCTCACGTACGCGGCCTTGCCTTTCTCGGCGGAGCCCGCGGCCGCGACGGATGAAGTGAGGACAAGCCCGGCAACGATCGCCGCGAGCGTACGCAAATTCAGGTTCATGGCATCACCGCGGTTGCGTCCACACGTCGAGCAGCGCTGGCTGCCCCGCTTTCACCATCGCGACTGCTTCCTTGAGGGCGGGACCAAGCTCGGACGGATCCTTGATCGGGCCTTTCGCCCACCAGCCCATCGACTCGGCGAGCTTGCGATAGTCGATGTCGGTGGTAGCCGCGGTTGTTGTGCATCACCGCAAGCAACGGAATCTTGTGCCGCGCCGCCGTCCACAGCACGCCGGGCGCGTACATGAGGTCGCCATCCGGCTGGAAGCAGACCGAGATGCGGCCGAGGTCGCGGTTGGCGAGCGCCGCGCCGACGGAGGCGGGCGCCGCATAGCCGACGCCGTAGCCCCCCGCGCGCCCTAGCCATTGGTGGTGCTTCTCGATCGGCAAGAGACGGTGCGGCCAGTTGAAGCGCGGGCTCTCCGCCGCGACGAGCGACCAGTCGAGGTCCTTGATCTGCCCGAACGTCTCCATCACCATGCGCGCCGTGCTGATCGGGCTCGCGTCCCAGCCGACCGCGGCCGCCTGTCGCGCGCGGCTGCGCATTTCCGCGTACGCCTTCTTCGCCGACTCGCCACGCGCCGCGATCGCCGACTTGCGATCGTTGCGTATCGCCGATCGCACCGCTTCGATGAGCGCGGGCAGGGTCGCCTGGGCGTCGGCGGCCATCTGCACATCGATCACCTGGAAGCGCTGGAAGTCCTGATAGTTCGCCTTGGTGTTGAGGTCGACCGCGCAGATGCTGATGAGCCGGGTATCGGGATTGATGCGCGTCGAGTTCTGTCCGATGCCGCGGTTCTCGCCGTTGTCCGTGAAGGAATTCACGGTCCCCCAGAAATCCGAGAGCTCGAGGCCGATGATGACGTCGGCGTTGCTCACGGCGCTCGCCGGCGCGGTCAGGTAGTGCGTCGTCGGGAAATTCATGCGCCCGCCCTGGTCGATGACGCGCGCCTGAAGGAGCTCGGCGAGCTGCACCAGCAGCGTCACGCCGTTGGGCGTGCGCGCGGCGCGGTCGGCGACGATCACCGGGTTTTGCGCGTTGGCGAGGAGCCGCGCCGCCTCCTTCACCGCGCCCGAGTCGCCCTGCGGCGGCGACGTCGGCACATAGCGCGGAATGTAAGGCTTCTCCCCGTCGTCCCTCATCGGCTCCTGCTGCAGCCCGGTGTCGAGCGAGATCATTACCGGCCCGTACGGCGGCGTCATCGCGATCTTATAAGCGCGCACGAACGATTGCGCGAAATGCTGCAGCGACACCGGAGTGTCGTCCCACTTCGTGAAATCGCGCACGAGCGCGTTGATGTCCTGCGCGGAGTGGATCGTCGGGACTCCGGGCGGCCGATGCGCGGCGTCGAGCTCGTTGCCGCCGATGACGATCACGGGAACACGGTCGCACCACGCGTTGTAGATCGCCATCGTCGCGTGCTGCAGGCCGACGGTGCCGTGGCACAGCGTGAGGAGCGGCTTGCCCGCGACCTTGAAGTAGCCGTGCGCCATGGCGACCGCCGATTCCTCGTGCATGCAGGTGAGGAATTCCGGCATGCGGTTGCCGCCGTAGTCGATCAGCGATTCGTGCAGGGCACGATAGCTCGAAGCGCAATTCGCCGGCACGTACTTGATGTCGAGCGTCTTGATGACGTCGACCATGAAATCCGAACCGGCAATCCCCGGAACGCGCGCGAGCTCGCGTGGCGTCTTCGTTTCGGCCTCGACCGTCTTGGCCGAGGGTGGCAGCGCTGACGGCGCGCGCGGCGTGGTCTGCGCCGGTGCCTCGGCGGCGCGCGCCGCGGGCGGTGCCATCGCGCTCGCAGCGCCTGCCGCGACCCCGGCGAGAAACTTGCGACGATCGATCTTCGGATCCGCGTCCGCACGTGCCATGGCCTCTCCTCCGGCGGCACCTCTGCAGGGATTCTATTCCCGTGCGAACCGCCCGCCAAAGCTGCAAGGCGCCAAAAACAACTTCTGGCGTGTCGATCCAGCCCGGGCTCGTTCGTCGCATGATCGGAACCCTGAGGAGGAGCCATGAAATACCTGACCTTCATCCGCCATTCGGAGTCGTATCGCGAGTCCCCGCCGCCGGCCGCTTTGATGGAGGCGATGGGCAAGTTCGTGGAGAAATCGGTGAAGAACGGCACCCTCGTCGACACGGGCGGTCTGTTGCCGAGCAAAGATGGCGTCCGCGTGCGGCTCGCCAACGGCAAGATCACCGTGACCGACGGCCCGTTCTCCGAGAGCAAAGAGGTCATCGGCGGCTGGGCAATCCTGAAAGCTGACTCGAAAGCTGAAGCGATTCAGATTGCCACCGAGTTCATGGAGTTGCACCGAAAGTACTGGCCCGGCTTCGAGGGCGAGTCCGAAGTGCGGCCGATGTTCGACCCCGGCATGGGGCCGTAGCGGAGGCCGAGATTCAGCCCGCGCACCGCATGGGTTAGATCTGTTTTGCGAGCACGCGCGCAGTGTGCCGCGAAATCGACCGTTCTTCGTCGGCCGGGACGACGCGCACCGTGCAGGAGCTGTCGTCGGCGCTGATGATGGCGGCGCTGGCCGCGTTGAGGGCCGGGTCGAGGCGGACGCCGAGCGCCGCAAGGCGGGCGCAGATTCCGTCGCGAACGGGCGGGGCGTGCTCCCCGATGCCTCCCGTGAATACCAGCGAGTCGATCCCGCCGAGCGCGGTGGCTAGCGCCCCGGCTGCCTTGGCGGCCTGATAGCAGAACATCTCCAGCGCGAGCTCCGCCCGCGGATCGGTGGACCGCGCCGCCAGAAGCTCGCGCATGTCGGAGGTGCGCTCGGAAATCGCGAGCAGCCCGGAGCGCCGGTCGATCAGCTCCTCCAGCCGCCTGGAATCGTATCCGTGCGCGTCGAGGAGATGGATGAGCACGCCGGGGTCGAGGTCCCCGGTGCGCGTCCCCATCATGAAGCCGCCCGCGGGCGTGAGGCCCATCGTCGTATCGACGGACCGGCCGTCGCGCACCGCGGCCATGCTGGCGCCGTTCCCGAGGTGGGCGAGCACCGCGCGCCCCAGCCGCGCCGCACCGATCTCCGCGACCACGGACTCGTAGGACAACCCGTGGAAGCCGTACCGGCGCACTCCCGCCTCGTCGAGCTCGCGCGGCAACGGCAGGCGCCGCGCCACCTGCGGCATGCTCCAGTGGAAGTCGGTGTCGAAGCAGGCGACCTGCGGGATCCCGGGCCGGCGGGCGGAAACGGCCTCGACGCCGAGCAGCGCCGCGGGGAGGTGGAGCGGCGCGAACGGAACGGCCTCGCGCAGCGAGGCGAGCAGCTCCGCGTCGAGGCGGCGAGGCGCATGGTGGCGCGGACCGCCGTGCACGAAGCGGTGGCCGGCCGCATCGGGTGACGGAAAGCCTTGTCCCTCCAGCTCGGCCAGCCCCTCGTGTACGGCCTGGCCGTGATCGGTGACGCGAGCCACAGAGGAGGAGGCGAGCCTCTCCTCCTCGCGATACAGCGCGAGCTTCACCGAAGAGGAGCCGCTGTTCACGCACAGGACGATCACGTCCACGTCCAGCCGCGGATCTCCGGCAGGTCCTCCATGTGCTCCTCGACGTACCTGCGGTGGCGCTCGAGCGCGCGGTGGCATTCCTCGATCACCGCGGCTGCGTTCGCCGGCTTGCGCCGCGCGCGCTTCAACGCCTCCGCCGCGAGGTGGAACCGGCTGATCTGGTTCAGCACGGTCATGTCGAACGGCGTGGTGGTGGTGCCCTCCTCGCGGTAGCCGCGAACGTGGAAGCGCGAGGGATTCGGGCGCCCGTGCAGCGAGCCGTGGATCAACGTGGGGTACCCGTGGAACGCGAACACCACGTCCACGTCGGGCGTGAACAGCTCGACGAACGCCTCCTCGCGCATGCCGTGCGGGTGCTCGTCCGGGGAGAAGAGCGACATGAGATCAACCACGTTCACCACCCGGACGCGCAGGTCCGGCGCGTTCTCGCGCAGGAAGCGCGTCGCTGCCAGCGTCTCCAGCGTCGGAGTGTCGCCGGCGCAGGCGAGCACCACGTCGGGGTCCCCCTCGGGCCCGTCGTTGCTGGCCCACTTCCAGACGGAGGCGCCGCGCGAGCAGTGGTCGCGGGCGGCATCCATGTCCAGCCACTGCAGCTCGGGCTGCTTGTCGATGACGATCAGGTTCACGTAGTTGCGCGTGCGCAGGCAGTGGTCGGCCACCGAGAGCAGGCAGTTCGCGTCGGGCGGCAGGTAGGCGCGCGCGACAGTCCCTTTCTTGGAGATGATCGTGTCGAGGAAACCGGGGCCCTGGTGCGAGAACCCGTTGTGGTCGTTGCGCCAGCACGTCGAGGTGAGGAGCACGTTCAGCGACGATACGGGCTTGCGCCACGGCAGCGACTCGCACATCTCCAGCCACTTCGCGTGCTGCGTGGCCATCGAGGCGACGATCAGCGCGAATGCCTCGTAGGTGACGAACATTCCGTGGCGGCCGGTGAGCACGTACCCCTCCAGCCAGCCCTCGCAATTGTGCTCGCTCAAGACCTCCATCACGCGCCCCGCCGGGGAGAGGTGATCGTCGCCGGGCAGGATGCGCTCGGCGAAGGCGCGGTCCTCCACCTCGAAGACCGGAGTGAGGCGGTTGGAGTTCGCCTCGTCGGGGCAGAAGAGCCGGAAGGTGCGCGGGTTCTGCCGGTAGACGTCGCGGAGCATCATGCCGAGCTGGCGCGTCGATTCGGCGCGCATCGCGCCCGGCGCCGTCACCGGCACGGCGTATCGGGTGAAGTCAGGCATCTCGAGCGGCCGGAGGAGGCGCCCGGCGTTCGCGTGCGGATTCGATCCCAGTCGCCGATCTTCCCGCGGCGCGAGCGCCGTGATCTGCGGCACCGGCCGGCCGCGCTCGTCGAACAGCTCCTCGGGGCGATAGCTGCGCATCCACGCCTCGAGCATCGCCAGCTCGCGCGGATCTTCGCGCACTTTCGCGAGTGGCACCTGGTGCGAGCGGAAGGTGCCCTCGATGCGCAGTCCGTCCAGCTCCCGCGGACCGGTCCAACCCTTCGGAGTCCGCAGCACGATCAGCGGCCAGCGCGGGCGGTCACGCAGGCGTCCTCCGCGCGCCTCGCCCTGGTAATCGAGGATGCGGTCGTGGGCCCACTCGAGCGCCGACGCGAAGTCCTGGTGCACGCGCGCCGGCTGGTCGCCTTCCACGAACCGCGGCTCGTAGCCGTGCCCGGAGAACAGCGCGCGGATCTCCTCGTCCGGCTTGCGCCCCAGCACCGTCGGTGAGGCGATCTTGTACCCGTTGAGGTGGAGCACCGGGAGCACGGCGCCGTCGCGCGCGGCGTTCAGGAAGCTGATCCCCTTCCATGAACCTTCCAGCGGTCCCGTCTCGGCCTCGCCGTCTCCCACGATGGCGACGGCGAGCAGATCGGGATTGTCGAACACGGCGCCGAATGCGTGGGTGAGCACGTAGCCGAGCTCGCCGCCCTCGTGGATGGACCCCGGCGTGGGCGGGCTGACGTGGCTCGGCACGCCGTAGGGCGTCGAGAACTGGCGGAAGAGGCGCCGCATGCCTTCCGCGTCCTGCGGCACGGCCGGATACACCTCGCTCCAGGTGCCCTCGAGCCACACGTTGGCGTTGACCGCCGGGCCCCCGTGGCCGGGACCGACGAGGAGGATGGCGTCTTTGTCCCGTTCGCGGACGAGGCGCGTGAGGTGGGCGTAGACCAGGCTGATCCCCGGCGAAGTGCCCCAGTGGCCGAGCAGGCGGGGCTTGACGTGCTCGGGTCGCAGGGGCTCGCGCAGCAGCGGGTTCTGGTGCAGGTAGATCTGTCCTACCGTCAGGTAGTTCGCCGCGCGCCACCATGCGTCGACGGCGCGCAGCTCGTCGGGCTGAAGCAGGTCCGGCATCGGGCGCCTCCCGGGGCAGACGAACAGTGCGCGCCTGCCGCGCGCGCCGCAAGCCGCGCATGCGATCAGCCCCGCCCGACGGCGGCGGTCGAGCGGGCGATGCACCGCCCGTCGTCGCTTGCCCCCGGAGACCGGGCGCGGTACTTCCGCGGCCGGTGCCGCCCCGGGACCGTCGCAGCCTCAAGCAGCGCGAGCGCGCAGCCGTGCGCCGCGCCCTCGAACCGCGCCGGCTCGAGCGCCTGGTGGACTTCGCCGCGCTGGTGGCCGCGGTCGAAGA
>VBKO01000153.1 GCA_005888115.1 Deltaproteobacteria bacterium | reverse complement strand
AAGGATGCGGTACGCGCTCCAGGCGCCCAGCACCACCTTCACGTAGCTGCGCGTCTCGCGGTAGGGGATCTCCTCGACCCACTGGTCCAGCGGCTGGCCCGCTCCGCGCATCGCCCACGGCGCGGCGACTCGCGGTCCCGCGTTGTACGCGGCGGCCGCGATGGCCGGATCCCCGAACCGTCCGAGGAGCTCGGAGAGGTACCAGGCCCCCAGGTCGATCGCGGTCCGCGGTTCGGCCATGTCCGCGTCGCTCGGCGCGGGCCGGCCGAGCACGATGGCCGCGCGGCGGGCGGTGGCGGGAAGGAGTTGCATGAGCCCGACGGCGCCGGCGGCGCTGCGCGTGTCCGGTTTGAACAGGCTCTCCCGCCGCGCGACGGCGAGCAGCAAGTACGGGTCGACGCGGGCACGCGCCGCGCTGGAGCCGACCTGCGGAGCGTACGCCGCCGGATACGCGCCTTCGAGAAGCGCGGCGTCGGCATCAGGCCGCGGCGTCCTCCACCCGAGGAGCGATTGCGCCAGCGCGAGCGATCTGTCGTAGCGCTGCGCGCGCTCGTAGACCGGCAGGGCCAGCGCAGCCTGCGCCGGGCGCTGCCGCACGAATCGGTCGGCCTCCGCGCCCGCCTCGGCGAGCAGTCCCAGCCGGAACAGTTCCGCCGCCAGGGCGAGCCGCGCCGGAAGCTGCTCGGCCTGGGGCGGCGGGGGGGCCGGGGGGAACTGCGGCGGCTCGGCATCGACCTGACCGAGCCGCTGCCGCGCGAGTAGCCCGTAGTACCCGAGCGGGTCGATCTCCACGACCCGGTGGAGGAGCGCGCCGGCCGCGCGCGGGTCCGCGACGCGCGATTGCCAGTAAAGCCCCTGCGCGCGCTGCGCGTCCGAGTCGGCGCTGGCGGTGAACTCGGCGAAACGCTCGGCGGCGTCGGATGACCCGCGCCGGTAGGACAGCCAGGCCACGGTCCAGCGTGCATCCGAGGCATGCGCCCCGGAGCGGCGTCGAGCGATGCGGGCGAGACGCCGGCGCGCGTCCGCCTCCTTTCCCTGGTCGAGTTGCAGCCGCGCAGCCACGTAGGCGGCCTCCTCCGCGTCACCGGATTGCGGGTAGCGGCGGACGAGCTCGTCCAGGATGCGCACTGCCTCGGGATCGTTGCCGCGGCGGGCGCGGTCGCGGGCGAAGAGCAGCCCCGCGGGAGCAGCCACGCGCGGTGCCCCGTCCTTCCAAGCCGAGGCCAGCGCGGGTCCGGCCTCGCTGCGCCTTCCGTCGGCGGCCAGCGAGCGGGCGAGAACGAGCTGCGCGTCGGCCGCGTCGCCGCCGCGCAGCGCCTTCACTGCCGCCTCGGCCTGCGCGACCGCGGCGCCGGGCTTGCCGGCGGAAAGCAGCCGCTGGGCCCGCAAGAGCAGCTCGCGCCCGCTTGGCGCCGGTAACGGCCGCCCGGCGATCCCCGAGAGCCGCGCCTCCTCTGCGCGGGCCCCTTCCGCGGCGGGGTGTTCGGGATGCTCGAGCCAGAACTCGCGCCAGAGCCGGGCGGCGTCGCGCGCGACCTCCACGTCGCCGCCGTCGGCGCGGCCCGAGAACGCCTCGGCGCGGATCAGATCGAGCCCGGCGCGCACGTCTGCGGGTTGCGCGGGGAGCTGCGCCGCGTTGTGGGCCTGCTCCGCCGCCTTGGCGTACTCGCCGCTACCGAGGAGCGCATCCGCCAGCAGCGCCGAGGCTCGCATGCCCGCCGGACCATCCGGATCCGCCTGCTCGGCGGACCGCAGCGGCTCCAGCGCGTCCGCGGGGCGGCCGGCCAGCAGCAGCGCCTCGCCCTGCAGCTTGGCCGCATGGGCCGCGAGTGTGCCCGACCGCGCCACCTGCAGATCCTGCGCGGCTTCCAGCAAACGCCCTGAGGCGAAGAGCGCCCGGCCTCGCACCAGGGCGCATCCGGGGTCGGGCAGGCACGCCCCCGCCTGCTCGGTCGCCTCGTCCAGCCGCCCGGCGGCCAGGGCAGCGCCCGCCTGCTCGGATGTTGGCTGGCCAACGGCCGCGGCGGCCAGCAAAAGCGCCCGCAGGAGGGCGCCCGACGCGAGAATTGTCATTCGCTCACAATGCCTTGCATCCCCGTCGGTCGATGCCTATCCAGCGTCGGTCGATGTGCGACTGGCGTGGTCTGACGCGTTCTGTTATACGCCCCGCCGCGATCGCCGGACCAGGAGGATTTTTCGCATGCGCGTCATGGCCAAACCGATGCCCACCGAGTTGACGACGCCGATCAATCTCGAGGGGAATCGGAAAATGTCCGTCGAGGCGCACCGGAACCTCTTCTGCACCGCCTACGACGACTGCCTGAACGAAGCCGTGAAGCGCGGCTGGAACAGCTTCACCTGCGTGCGCTGCCCGAACTACACCATCGTGGAGTCTCCGGAGCATTCGATCGAGGCGTTCGCGACCCAGCGCAAGTCCGCGTAGAAGCGTTACCGCGCGTACACCAGCAGCACCCACAACCGGCCGGCCCCGTAGAGCTCCGAGGTGGCGTATATCGCGCCTACGCCGATCCGCGTCCACGCCGGAGAGACCGCGTTCGGGGAGGAGCCGGTCGCCCCGGCGCTGCTTCCCACGTACGCCTCGGCGATGGCGCTGCGCAGGCGCGGCTGGGAACTCAGCGCTTCGGCTACTACCGCGCGCTGCAGGTCGCGCGACAGATCGCCTCCGGAGGCGAGCGCGCGCACCTCTCGCGAAGCGATCGCGTCGAGCCGGGCATCGCGCGCGAGCGGCTTGAGCCCCGCGGAGCGGCGCTTTTCCTGCACGAGTCGCGCGACCTCCCCTTCGGGATCCTGGGACACCTCGATGGGCGCGGCCAGGACCTCGGTCAGGTAGACCCCTTCGGCGCCGTCCGGAGAGGTGCCCTTGGCAATCCCCAGACCGACGCGGCGGTGGTGCGGGTCGAGGAGGTTCTTGAGGTGCGCGGGCGACGCCGCGATCGCCTCGTGCGCGGTGAGCGGATCGACCGATAGTCCGATGTTCTCACCGGCGGATTGATAGGCGTAGCCGGCCTTGCGCAGGCGGTCGCTCATGCTGCCGTCGGACGAAAGGACGTGCCCGAAGGTCCGGGTCCGGGCCATCTCGCGGCTGTGGCCTTCCGCGACGCCATCGAGCGCGGGGTCGCGCCGTAGCGCCGGGAGCCCGTGCGACGCGCGCAGCCGGCCGATGGCGTGCTCGACGGCCACGAGCCCCGTCTGCGTCCGCGGCATCTCCGCAGGCGGCGATGCAGGAGGCGCGACTCCGGCGAAGACGCGCCGGATGGCCGCCACCTCCGGGCCGCCGGGCCCGGTCGCCAGCAGCTCCAGCGTGTATTCGCCTCGAGCCGCGAGGCCGACGCGCGCGCGCAGCCTCCGTCCCTCGACCGAGACGGGCAGCTCCTGCGTGCTCGCATCCGGCGCCAGCAGGAAGAGGCGAGGCGACGAGAGCGAAGGCGAGAGCGTCGCATCGACCTCTACCACCGCGCCGGGCTGCACCTTCCCCGGAATGGGCAGCAGGTCCGTCGAGTGCGCCGCCGTGACGAGCGCGACCACCGCTTCGTTTCCGGGCAGCGCCGCCGCCGCCACCCCGGCGCGATTGAACCTGCACTCCCGTCCGAACAGATCCCCGACCGCGCGGTCGGCGCGGGAGGGTGGCGACACCTTCGCGAGGCCGGAAACGGGAGAAGGCTCGTAGCTCTCGAGCGCGGCGTAGAATCCCAGGGCGCCGCCGGTGATGGGCGCGCGGCCCGCCTGGGCCGCAGCGACGAATGCCTGGGCAGCCCGCGTGAGATCGGGATCCACGGCGAAGGCGAGCGAGGGGCAGGATCCCGCGACCGCCTCGCGCAGGGCGGTTTCCAGCGCCCGCTGGTCAGGGAGCGCGCCGGGAGCCGGGAGCGACAGGGCCGCGGCGAGGGCGAACGGCAGCAGGCGCACTCTCCGAGACTACTCGAATCCCGCCGGTGCGCGCGCTTTTGCCGCATCCGACCAGTCGCCGCCCGGGGACGTTTCGCGGATGCCCGCGGGCGGGTCTTGGTGTAGACATCCTACCCGGAGGCTTCGATGAGGCTCGGTTTAGGGGAAATCCTGGTAGTTCTCGCGCTCGCGCTCCTCTTCTTCGGCCCTTCCAAGCTGCCGCAGCTGGGTGCCAGCCTCGGCGAGGCGATCCGCGGGTTCAAGAAGGGCGTGTCGGGGCTGGGCGAGGAGAAGGAAGCCGACAAGCTGCCTCCGCCGCCTGGCTCGTGACCGTCGGGCGGTAGGCGCGCTTCCGGTGTACGGTTGGAGCCGCGGTGTCCCTCAGGCTCCAACTCGTCGCGCTGTTTGCCGCGGTGCTCGCCGCGACGCTACTCGTCGCCGCGGGGTTCGGGCTCCGCATCGCGCAGAGATCGGTGGAGACCGAGGTGCGGGATCGCACCGTCGAGCTGGCCCGCGCCGCCACCGCGGCGCTGCGGCGCGCGGGCACCGACGACGAGCAGATCTCCGAAGAGCTGGCGGCCACCATCCGCATGCACCGCGGCCTGTTGCGCGCCGAGCTGGCCCGCCCGGCGGCGCTGGGGCTCGACTCGGACTTCGTCTCCGCGCGCGTGACGCCCGAGGGGATCACGCTGACCCGCTGGCGCGGGCCGCTCCCCAGCCTGCCGCGCGCGTCCGCCATCGTCGACGAGCCGGAGCAGGGGCGCGCGCTGCGCTGGGCCGAGCCGTTCACCGACGGGCGGGGAGCGCGGGCACGGCTGGTCCTGATCGCATCCCTGGCCGAGGCCGAGCGGCTCGTCTCGGCGGAGCGCCGCGTGCTGTTCGCCACCGCGGTGGCGGCCGGCCTCTTCCTGATCGGCGCTTTCTGGATCCTGCTGGGCCGCATCCTGGTCCGCCGCGTGGACCTGCTCTCCTCGACCATGCGCGCGGTGGAGAACGGCCTGTACGACGTCAGCGCACCGGGGCCGGCGGAGGGCGGCGACGAGCTTGCCTACCTGGCGCGTGGGTTCAATCGCATGCTGGCGCAGATCCGTGGGTTCAACGCGGAGCTGCGGGCGAAGATCGAGGACGCGACCGCCGAGCTGACGCGCAAGAACCGCGCGCTGGAGGAGCTGAACGAGCTGCTAGTCGCCGCCCGGCGCGATCTCACCGCGCAGGAACGGCTGGCGGCCCTCGGTCAGCTCGCGGGAACCATCGCCCACGAGCTGGGCAACCCGCTCAACGCGGTGAGCGGCCACGTGCAGCTGCTCGCGCTCCGTACCGATCTGCCCGACCCCGCCCGAGCCCAGGTCCAGATCGCGAATGCCGAAGTGCACCGGATGGCGGAGATCATCCGTCGGTTCCTCGACCAGACGCGGGGATTCAAGCCGGCCGCCGAGACCGTAGAGATGCAGCCTTTGGTGGACGAGGCGCTGGACCTGACGCTGGGCACCGAAGCGCGCGCGAAGATCCAGGTGCAGCGGGAGGTGCTGGACGGTGCTTCGGTGGTGCGCACCGATCCGGGACTGGTCCGGCACCTGCTCACCAACCTGGTCGCCAACGCGGTCGACGCGATGCCCAACGGGGGCAAGCTGGAAGTGCAGGCGCGCCGCGAAGGGCCGGAAGTGGTCCTCCGGGTCGCCGATACCGGGACCGGCATGGGGCCCGAAGTGAAGCGGCGCATCTTCGAGCCGTTCTTCACCACCAAGGCCGCCGGCATGGGCACCGGCCTCGGGCTCGCCATCTGCAAGGAGATCGCCCGCGCGCTCAAAGGGCGCATCGACGTCGAGTCGGAGCCCGGCCGCGGCTCCACCTTCACCGTGCGTTTCCCCGCGGAAGCGACGTCCTGATCCGCCCTGTCAGCGCCCCGGCACCCACGGCGAGGCCGGCAGCTCGAGATCGCTGGATGAAGTTCTCGCGCTGCACGCCG
>VBKO01000152.1 GCA_005888115.1 Deltaproteobacteria bacterium | reverse complement strand
GCTACTCGCTGTCCTGACGGTCAGAACGTGGCGGTGATCGTCGCGTTCCCGGCCGCGCCGGACTGCCCGACCAACGTCAGCGTCGCCGAGCCGTGGAGGAAGTACGCCGTCTGAGTGCCGGACGAAGCACCGGTGACGCTCGTCAACACGACGGAAAAGCTCCCGATGGCTCCGGGGTTGCTCTGCACGTAGAGCGCGTTGGTCGCGGTCCTCACCTGGCCGGCCGCGCTGCTGACATCGGCGGCGCCGTAGGTGCGTGTGGTCGGCGCCGACGGCAGCGTCATCGCGAACTGCGCCACCTGGACGTCCGCCAGCGCACCGGTCATCGAGATGCTCACCGCGTTCCCGGTTCCCGGCGCGGAGGCGCCGGCGGCGAAGCATTGCACCGTCTCCTGCGCCCCGCCATTCACGGAAACCTTCATGCTGCAGCTCTGCGACAGATCCACACCTGAACCGCACGCAGTCACGGCAGCCGCCACGGCGATCGCCAGTCTTCTCGTCATCCAGTCCCCCTGCGGGAGCGCTCATCCCTGCCTGCGCGCCGCGCCGGCGAGTCTATCCGGCTCCGCGGGACGGGAAAGAAATCGGCTCGGAATTCTGCGGCCGCTAGTGCGGCTGGTGGGGGCCGGTGATCACCTGAAGCGCGGAGGCGACGTTTCGCAGCTGGGAAGAGGTGAGGCGGCCGGTGAAGTGCTGGCGAATGCCGCGCAGGTGCGTTCGCGCCGCGGCCCTCAGCTTCTCGCGTCCCTTCGCCGTGAGCTCGGCGTAGACGACCCGCGCGTCGGCCGCGTCGCGCCGCCGGACCACCAGCCCTTCCCCCGCGAGCCGGTCCACGACCCGCGTCAGCCCGCTCGGCGAGAACATGATCCTCTGCGCCAGCTCCGTCATGCGCAGCGAAAGCGAAGGGGCGCGGACGAGCCGGAGAAGGACGTCGTAGTCGCTCAGTCCCAGGCCGTGCTCCTCCCGCAGCTCGGAATCGAGCCGCCTGGTCACCTGCTCGTGGGCGTGGAGGAGCGCCTGCCAGGCCTCCATCTCCTCGTCGGTGAGTTTCTCGGCCACTGCGGCAAAGTAGCACCGGGATACTTGCATCGACAAGCAACGAGCGATATGCTTCGCTGTGCAATTATTGTCCTGTCAAAGACATCGGTGCGGAATGGCCATGCTGAGCGACATCCAGGTCGAACCTACCGTCCGGGCGGGAGCGCGAGCGGTGTTGCCCCTGGCCGCGGCCATCGCGGTGCTCGGCGTCTCCTTCGGCGCGCTGGCCATCTCGTCCGGCCTCAGCCCGCTCGCGGCGGTGGTCATGTCCGCCACCACTTTCGCCGGTTCGGCGCAGTTCGCGGCAGTCTCGATCCTCGGCGCCGGCGGAAGCGTGGGCGCGGCGCTCGGAGCTGCGACGCTGCTGAACGCGCGCTACGCCGCCATGGGGCTAGGCCTTCTGCCCGCGCTCGGGGGCGGGCGGTGGAAGCGTCTTCTGCTCGCCCAGCTCGCCGTGGACGAGTCGTGGGCCGTGGCGTACCTGGGCGACGGCCGTTTCAGCCGCGAGCGCCTGGTCGGCGCCGGGCTCGTGCTGCTCGCCGCGCACGTGGCCGCGACCGCTCTCGGAACCGTCGCCGGCGGCCACTTCGTCGGAGATCCCGCGGTGTGGGGCCTCGACGCCGCCTTTCCCGCATTGTTCCTCGTGCTGCTGTGGCCGCACGTGCAGCGTCCGGAGGGCCGCATGGCCGCGGCGTCAGGCGCGGCCATCGCCTGCGCGCTCGTCCCGTTCGCCCCCGCCGGAGTGCCCATCGTCGCCGCCGCTCTGGGATCGCTGGTCGGCTCGAGGTCGCGATGACCGCCGGGTGGCTGGTCGTGATCCTCGTGGGCGCCTCGTCGATTGCGATCAAGGGAGCCGGCCCGCTGCTGATGGGCGGCCGGGCGGTACCGCCGGGGATCGTACCGGTTTTCAAGCTCCTCGCTCCGGCGCTCTTCGGCGCCTTGGTCGTGACGCAGGCATTCGCGCGCGGCCGGGAGCTGACGCTCGATGCGCGTCTCGCAGGCCTTCTGGTCGCGGCGATCGGAGCGCACCTCCGCGCCCCCACCTTCGCCGTCGTGGTCGGCGCCGCCGCGGTGACTGCGGCGCTTCGGTTCTTCGCTCGGTGAGGCGGACCATGCAGACCGTATTCGCAATCGCCGGGAGCCTTCGCCGCAATTCCTACAACCGTTCGCTTCTACGGGCCGCGAGAGAACTGGCCCCGCCAGGGATGGCGATCGTGCTCGATGATCAACTCGCCTCGATCCCGCCGTTCGACGAGGATCTTGAGCGGGCCGCTGCGGGTGGACCTGAGCCCGTCCGCGCCCTCCGCGGTCAGGTCGCGTCGGCCGACGGTGTGTTGATCGCGACGCCCGAGTACAACCACTCGTTCCCGGGCGTCCTGAAGAACGCGATCGATTGGCTGTCCCGGCCCGCGCCGCAGGAGGTCCTCGCCGGGAAGCCGGTCGCCGTCGTCGGCGCGTCGGGCGGACCCTGGGGCACCCGGCTCGCGCAGAGCGCGCTGCGGCAGGTCCTGTATGCGACCGAGTCGGCCGTCCTGCCGAAACCGGCGCTGTTCGTAAAGGACGCCGGGCGCCTGTTCGACGTCGCCGGAAGGTTGGTCGATCGGGCCACGCGCGAGCGGCTCGAGGCCCTCCTCGCGGCGTTCGCGAGCTGGATCGACGTTCTCAGTACTTCCGGTACGGGAGGAATTTCCCGTGCATCACGATCTTGACCCGATCGCCCTTCGGGTCGGGCATCCGTTCGAGCGACATCTCGTAATCAATGGCGCTCATGATCCCGTCGCCGAACTCCTCGTGGATCAGCTCCTTCCACGTCGTCCCATAGACCTGCACCAGCTCGTGGAAGCGGTAGATGGTCGGATCGACCGGGACGACGGTGTCCAGGGAGCCGCGCATCGGGACCACTTGAAGCAGCGCCATCTCGTCGTCGGCGAGCGCGAGGAGCTTGGCCGCCTTCTGCGCCTCTTCCCTGTTCATCGTCATCTGTCCGAGGAGCGCCGCCGTCGTCCAGACGGGGCTCCGACCGACCTCCTTGGCGATCTGCGCCCAGGTGAGGCCCTTCTTCAGCTTGGTTGCCAGGACTTTCTCCGTCAGCTCGGCTCGGGTCATTGCGCCCCCTCCTGTGCGGGTTCCAGAGCGTTCGTGCGCGGCGCCCCGCTCCCGGCGCCGTTCCGGTAGCGCTTCGAGTCGACGAGGCTTTCGGCCGGCCCGCTCACGACGATCTCACTTCGCGCAGTGCCGCCGGCGCGTCGACAGCCCCGGCACGGCTGGGAGGCAAGACGTGCTCGCCCAGCGGGGGGCCGCCCAGCGCGTACGCGCTCTCGGAGTGCTGCGAGAGGTCGAGCCCCGTCATCTCGTCTTCCGCCGTAACGCGCAGCCCGAGCAGAGCGTCAACCAGCTTGAGAATGCCGAACGTGACCGGCACCGCGAGCGCGATCGTCGCCCCGATGGCGGCGAGCTGCTTCCAGAGCTGCGCCGGATTCCCGGCCAGAAGGCCGTCGGCGCCCGCTGCATTCACGGCGACCGAGGCGAACAATCCAGTCGCGAGCGCGCCCCAGGTGCCGCCGACGCCATGGACGCCCACCACGTCCAGGGAGTCGTCGTAGCCGAGCCGTGCCTTGAGATTGCACGCCGCGTAGCAGAGCGCACCCGCGACTCCGCCGATCGCGATTGCGGCGAGCGGCCGCACGAATCCGCAGGCGGGCGTGACGGCGACGAGGCCCGCCACCGCTCCCGAGGCCATGCCGAGGACGGTCGGCTTGCCGCGCGACATCCACTCCGCGGCCATCCAGGCGAGCGCGGCAGAGGCGGCGGCGGTGTTGGTGGTGACGAAGGCGTTGACGGCCACTCCGGACGCTTCCAGGGCGCTGCCCGCGTTGAAGCCGAACCACCCGAACCAGAGCAGTCCAGCGCCGATCACGGTGAGCGGCAGGTTGTGCGGCGGCATCGGCTTCTGCCCGTACCCTTTGCGTTTGCCGATCACGATGGCGCAGGTGAGCGCCGACACGCCGGAGGAGATGTGGACGACCGTTCCACCGGCGAAGTCGAGCGCGCCGAGCTTGCGCAGGAAGCCGCCGTCGCCCCAGACCCAGTGCGCCAGCGGGTCGTACACCAGGGTCGTCCAGAGCAAGGCGAAGAGCACGAACGCCGAGAACTTCTTCCGCTCGGCGAAAGCCCCAGTGATGAGCGCCGGAGTGATCGCGGCGAACATCATCTGGAACAGCATGAACGCCTGGTGCGGGATGGTCGCCGCGTAGGCGGCATTCGGCGCCGCGCCCACGCCGCGCAGCCCGGCGAATTCCAGCCCACCCAGCAGGCCGCCCTTGTCGGGGCCGAACGCCAGGCTGTAGCCGAACAGCACCCATTGGATGGAGACCAGGCACAGCACGACGAAGCTCTGCATGAGGGTGGCGAGGGCGTTCTTCTGCCGGACCATTCCCCCGTAGAACAACGCCAGGCCGGGCGCGGTCATCAGCAGCACCAGCGCACTGCAGATGAGCACCCACGCGGTGTCGCCCTTATCGATCGCAGCCGCGGCTTCCGCATGCGCGGCGCGCGGATACAGAAGTAGCAGAGTCGCCGAAGCCGCTCCCACCAAGCCGAAGGAACCGCGCCCGCTCCGGCTGCTCATCGTCTCACCTTCCGAAAGAGGATCGGATACACCGCTCCGCCGGCCGGCAGTGTCCCGGTGCAATTGCGATACCAGCCTCGACGCGGTCGTCCCCAGAGGAGAGGTCCGCGGTCGCAGGAAAGCGCGCCTCGACAAAAACGTCTGGATCGCGCCGCTGGCCCACGGAGTTGTAGGCGGCGGCGCGCGACCCGCGGAGCCGGAGTGCGATGATGAGCCCTGACGAGGATCTCCTATCGGCGCGCAGGCGAAGCGTACTCACCTCGCCTGACGGCGCGGCCAGGTACGTTTTTGTCGTCTGCGGCGGTCGAAGCGTCAACCTTGTCGGAATGCCTCTTCGATTCTCGGAACGAATGCCGTGCGATTGGCGCGAAGGTTCGCGGCTTGCCCGTCCGCGATGCGGAGCATCACGGCCGCCTCGATCCTGCCGAGCGCCCTGCTGCGGCCGGTTCGCCTTGTGGCCGGCATGACTCCTGGATTACCGTTCGACCATGGTGGAGACGCTGCTGGATGAGCTGAAGCGCGCAAAGCGCTCGACGATGGAGGGAATCGTGCCCGAGACCCGTCACGGCGGCTGCCACTGCGGCGCCGTCCGCTATCGCGTTGAAGTCGACCTCTCGAAGCCAGTCACGCAGTGCAACTGCTCGATCTGCTCGCGCTCCGGCACCCTGCTCTCCTTCGTGCCGGCCAGCTCGTTCACCCTGGAGAAGGGCGAAGACTCCCTC
>VBKO01000151.1 GCA_005888115.1 Deltaproteobacteria bacterium | reverse complement strand
CTGGAACCGCGATGTGTCCTCGACCCCGATCGATCCACGCTCGGACGCCTATCTCGCCTTCATGGGCGCCTCGTGGCGCAACCTGCACGCGGACTTCGGCGCGAACCCCACCTACGGAATCCCGTTCGTGGTCGTCGCGGGCTCACAGCCGCGGGCAGCGATGTCCTTCCTGTACTCGGGCGAGAGCGATCCCGGCCCATATCCCTTCCCGCCGGACATCGCCGTCCAGGGCGGGCCCGGCGCCGGCGGCGACCGCCACGCGATCGCGCTCGATCGCGACTCCTGCCTGCTCTACGAGACCTACGACACGCATTGGGACGGGACCGGTTATCGCGCCGGCAGCGGCGCCATCTTCGACCTGCGCACCGGCGCGCTGCGCAAGGATGGCTGGACGAGCGCGACCGCTTCCGGCCTGCCCATCCTGCCGGGGCTCGCCCGCTACGACGAGGTGGTGGAGCAGAAGGAGATCCGGCACGCGCTCACCTTCACCGCGGCGCGCGCCTCACGCGCTTGGGTACACCCAGCCACGCACTACGGGAACGCCGACGATGCCGACGCGCCCCCGATGGGCACCCGCGTGCGCTTGAAGGCGAGTTTCGACGTCTCGCGCTTCACCGGCGCCTCCCGCGTCATCCTCACCGCGCTGCAGCGCTATGGGATGTTCCTCGTCGACGAGGCGGGCGATGGATTCGTCGGCCTCTCCGGCGCGACGGATTCGCGGTGGGACGACCACGATCTGGACCAGGTCAAGACGGTGCCGTTCAGCGCGTTCGAAGTGATCCAGTTGCCGCCGGCGCATCGGCAGTAGACCTTCGGAGATTGACCAGTTCGGTGCACTGGCGTGCCTCGGGACCGCCGCCGTGGAGCATTCGCGCCCGGTCTGTCCTAGAGTCCGGCCGTGGCCCGCATCGATCGGACGAAACTCGAGAACGGCACGTTCCTGGTGCTCTTCGCCTTGGCTGCGTATCTGTTCTGGCGGACGCTCGAGCCGATCTGGATCCCCGTCTTTCTCGGCCTGACCATCGCGGTGACGGTCTATCCGTTGCAGGACAGGCTCTTGCAGCGCCGCCACCTCGCGCGCCACCCTGGGCTTGCCGCCGCCCTGCTCACCGCGCTGGTGATGACGGTGATCGTCGGTCTGCTCACCTTCTTGCTCTTCGTGGTGGGGTCGCGCGTGCTCGACCTGCTCCGCGACGCGGCCGACCGCTACCAGCACGGCGGCACGACCAGCTTGCTGGGCGACGACGTGGTTGCGTTCCTGCGCCGGTTCGGGCTCGACGCCGCAAGCGTGCAGCGCCGCCTGGCCGAGCTGCTCCGCGACCTCGCCGCCACGCTGGGCAAGGGAGCGACGACGGTCATCACCGCCACGTTCGGCCTCATCTTCGTCTTCATCTTCACCGCGCTGACCAGCTACTACCTCCTCGTCGAGGGCCGCGAAGGGACTGCCTGGCTCGTGGAGGTGATCCCGCTCCCCGACGGCGAGGTCTGGGAGCTTGTCCGCAACATCCGCGACGTGACGCGGGCCATGCTCTTCGGCACACTCGTCACGGCCATCTATCAAGGCGTGGTGGCCTTCATCGGGTACTGGATCTTCGGAGTCGACAGCCCACTCGTGTGGGCCGCGCTCACCGGCGTGGCCTCCATCCTGCCCGCCATCGGCACCGCGCTGGTCTGGGTCCCGGTGGGGCTGTTCGTGCTCTTCAGCCACAACATCGCCGAAGGCCTCGGCCTGCTCATCTGGGGCGCGCTGGTGATCGTCTTCGTGGCCGACTACATCCTGCGGCCCAAGCTGGTCGGCCCCCGCATCCGGATGAACGACCTGCTCGTGTTCATCGCCATCTTCGGCGGCGTCGAGGCGTTCGGCATCCTCGGCGTCGTGCTCGGCCCGATCGCGACGGCGCTGTTCCTCTCCATCATCCGCATCTACATGCGCGACTACCGCCCGGAAGGTCCGCCGGACGTGCCCGATGTCACCGAGCCTCAGCCGGACGAGGCACTACAGAACGCGCCTTGAGGGCGCGGAGATTTCTTGGAACGAATACCTCCGCGCCCTCCGCGGTGATCTGTCGCTGGTCAGGCGTGCATTTCGCGAGAGGGGCGGCGGCCGCCGCGCGACTTGCCCTCGACGCGAGACGCGACGAAGCCTTTCACCGCGTCGCGGCCGCGGTCGAGGATGGCCGCCAGCCCGCCGGCCAGCACGTTGCCCGGCGGCTCGTCCGGCGCGCGGGGGTGCGGGTGCGTCGGCGCGATCCTCTTCGCCTTCTGCATCAGCTTGCCCAGCTCGGTGAGCTGGTCCCGCTTGAACAGCCGGCGCGCGAACCGGAAGAGCGGCCCTTCCTCCTCCTTCACGTGGTGCCGCACGCTCTCGATGAGCACCATGCACTTGGCCTCGAACCGCTCGTCGTCCTTGTCGAGGCCCTCGATCTCCGAGAGCACCCACTTCGCCACGTGGTGCTCCTCGAGCGCCTCGAGCACTTCGTCCTCGGCTTCTTCCAGGTCTTCCGCCTCGGCGAGCTGGCGCAGCGCGGGATAGAACAGCTGCTCCTCCACGGCGGCGTGCATCGACAGCTCGCGGACGAACCGATCCGCGATCTCCTTGCTGGGCTTCTTCTCGAATCGGGCGAACAGCTTCTCCACCGTCTGGTGGTCCTTCTTCAAAAGGGCAAGGGCGTCCATGTCTCCTCCTGGACGCTCAAGCTGTTCATGGAAGGGTCAGGCGTCCAGCAGCCCGTGGCGCGCCGCGAGGCGCACGAGGTCGGTCGCGGAGTGCACGTGCAGCTTGCGCATGATGCGCCCGCGGTGCGTCTCCACCGTGCGCTTGCTGATGCAGAGCTGGGAAGCGATGTCCTGGTTCGAGAGTCCCCGCACCGCGAGGTCGAAGATCTCGCGCTCGCGCTGCGTGAGCCCGCGGAGCGGCGTTTCCGGGCCGCGTCCCGTCCGGCGCATCCGCATGTACTCCTCGAGCACCACGCGCGAGATCCCGGGCCCGAGGTAGGCCTGTCCGCGGCCCACGGAGCGGATGGCCGTGAACAGCTCGTTCGCGGAGAGGTCCTTGCTCGCGTATCCGAGCACCCCGACTTCCAGCGCCTGCGCGACGTGCTCCTCGTCGGCGAACATGCTGAGCGCGAGGATCCGCTGGTGCGGCTGGCGGCGGAGCACCTCCCGCGCCACGCTCACGCCGCTGGCGAGCGGCAGCGAAACGTCCAGCAGCAGCACGTCGGGTTGCGTCTGATCCACGAGCGCGTAGGCATCCTGCGCCTGGCTCGCCTCTCCGACGAGTTGGAAGTCGGGCTGGGTCGCGAGCAAAGCCCGGAGTCCCTCGCGGAACAGGCGGTGATCATCGACCAGACCGAGCTTCAGAGGCATACGGGTATGACCTACGTCGTGTCGGCAGGGTGCGGTACAGGGTGGTAGCGATCATGTGTAGTAACACGTAAGGACCCGCGGGGGATCCCGTCACCTTTCGGACGTCGTGAGACCGGGGATTCGTTCAGTTCGTGGTCAGCGGCAGCAGCTTCAGTCGCGCGGCGAGACGGACCAGATCCGCGGCCGAGCGTGCCTTCAGCTTGTGCAGGATCCGGCTGCGATGCGTCTCTACCGTGCGGTGGCTGATTCCGAGTTGGCCGGCGATGTGGGCCGTGGTCCCGCCCGCGACGATCAGGTCGAAGACCTCGCGCTCCCGGCGAGTGAGCCGGCCGAGCGGCGAATCCGCCCGCCCGTCGCCGCGGCGCAGCCGCAGGTAATCCTGGACGACGAACCGGGAGAGCACGGAGGGCACGTAGACGCGTCCGGCGGCCACGGTGCGGATCGCGTCCAGCACTTCGTCGAGCGACTGCGCCTTCCCGGCGTATCCGAGGGCGCCTACTTCCAAAGCCTCCGCCGCATGCTCCTCGTCGAGCATCATGCTGAGCATCAGGAGCTTTCGCCGCGGCGAGCGGCGGAGCAGCTCGCGCGCGAGAGATACGCCCGAGGACGGCCCGAGCAGCACGTCGACCACCACCAGATCGGGATCCTGGGCGTCCACCAACGCGCACGCTTCGGTGGGTTCGGCGGCCTCGCCTACCACCTGGAGATCCGGCTGCGCGGCGAGCAGCGCGCGAAGCCCTTCGCGAAACAACCGATGATCGTCGACGAGCGCGACCTTGTAGCCCATGGCGCTCCATCTAGCTCCGGATGCCCTGCCAATGCGAGCGCCCCTCGCGGGCACCGTACGCAAGCGCACGCATGCCGAATTGCAACCGTCCCCGGAGTGACCGGCCGCCTCGGCGAGCATAGCCATGGCACGTGGCCGCTCTCCACAGCGTCCTCCTCCTCGTTCCGGAAGGACCGCTCCGCGACGAGGACGAGAGCTGACGTGCGCGTCGTGCTTGCCGGCCTCTCCGCTCGCCTGGCCGCCGAACTGCGGGCCGACGAGTGCGAGGTGGAGCGCACCCTCTCCCAGTCCGAGACGATGCGGTCGATGCGCAGGTGCCCGGCTCCCCGGCTCCTGGTCGTCTCGGAGATGCTTCCCGGCGCGGGCGATGTCGTGGCTGCCGTCGAAGCGGACGGCCGGCTCGCCAGCCTCGTGGTGGTTGCGATGGTCGGTGGCCGCACCGCGCTCGCCTCGGCCCTTCGCAGAGGAGGCCTGCCGGTGGTGCGCCGTCGGGGTGCGGCACGGCGCCTCAAGCGCCTGCTCCGCTGCGCGGAGACGGCGTTCCACCGGACGTCAGAACAATTGATGGATCTATCGCGTGCGCGTACTGCGTCTTCACAGCGTCAGGTCCGCCGCTCGAAACGACTCATCGAGGAGAGCCACCGGCTATGCGCACGGTTCAGGGGGTGCGGATCACGCAGGAGGAGCGTACACTCGAATGAGGGGATGAATGCCGAACCATGACATCATCGTCGTGGGCGCATCGGCGGGCGGAGTCGAAGCGCTCCGCGCGCTGGTGGCGAAGCTCCCCAAGGACCTCCCCGCTGCGATTCTCGTCGTCCTGCACGTCGCGCCCGACCACAAGAGCATCCTGCCGCGCATCCTGACCGGCGCAGGCCCGATCCCGGCGGCGCACGCGAAGAACGGCGAGGCCCTGGAGCCCGGCCGGATCTACGTCGCTCCGCCGGATCGGCACCTGGTGGTGGACGACGGGGTGGTGCGCCTCACCCGCAGCGCACCCGAGGGAGGGCACCGGCCGGCGGTCGACACGCTCTTCCGCACGGCGGCGCGGTTCCACGGGGCGCGCGTCGTCGGCGTGGTGCTCTCCGGCGCCCTCGACGACGGCACGGCGGGACTGGTGGCGGTGAAGCAGCGGGGTGGCGTCACGGTGGTGCAGGATCCCGAAGAGGCTCTCTGCGCAGACATGCCGCGCAACGCTCTCGAGAACCTGCACGTCGACCATTGCCTGCCGACCGCGGCGATCGCGGCGCTGCTCGACAGGCTGTCGCACGCGAAGGTGGAATTGCACTCGCCGATCCCGAGCCTGCTGCAGCAGGAGACGGACATCGCCCTCGAGCGCCGCCCGGCGGGAGAGTCCCCGCCCGGCCACCCGTCCGAGTTCCCCTGCCCGGCCTGTGGGGGCGTCTTGAACGAGGTGCACGACGGCCACATCCTCCGCTTCCGCTGCCGCGTCGGGCACGCGTACGGGGCGGCGTCGCTCGACGCCGAGCAGCAGGACCAGTTCGAAGCGGCCCTGTGGGCGGCGATGCGCGCCCTCGAAGATCAGGCTGCGCTGAGCGACCGCCTTGCACAGCGGGCGCGCGACCGCGGTCACGAGCGCACGGCCACCCAGTTCAACGACCGCGGGAGCGCCGCGCGCGAGCACGCCAGCAAGCTGCGCGAAGTGCTCAATCGCGCCGAGCGTTTCGTTCCGGACGTGGTGTCCGCACGCGAGCCCGCTGCGTGACCCGGTGACCGTCCCCGGCGACCTGTAGCTCGACCAGGAACTCCGCCCCACCGACG
>VBKO01000150.1 GCA_005888115.1 Deltaproteobacteria bacterium | reverse complement strand
GAGTCGTTGAGGCCGTGCAAGAGGAGGACGGGCGGCCCCTGGCCGGCCTCGGTCCAGTGGAGCTTGACCTCGCCTAGATCCACCTCACCGTGCTTCTCGACGACCTCCAGGATCATCTACGTCGATCTCCTCGACGCCGCTCCACGACCCGGCGCGACGCAGGCGGAGCATTCCGGGCCGGTGGCACGTGGCCGCCTACTTCGTCGGGCCGCGGCGCTCGTCGTCCACCTTCCCCGTCCCAGGTCTCCTGGGCGCGATCTGCCTCGATCCCCTCGCTGCGAGCCACGTCGTCATTCCTCGGCATGCGCCAAAGCATAAGCACCGGTGCCGCCAGCGCTTTCCGATTTCGCGGTCGGCCGCGGGGTGACATGCCGGTGACCGGCCCTGGCTATGCTGCCAGGCATGCGGACAGACGTGCAGCGGGTCCGGTTTCCGGCGCGCCGCTCCTTCCACGCCGATCTGAAGCGCCGGGTGGAGGACTATTTCGAGGGCGCCGCGCGCTCCCGCCACGGCGGCTGGGCGATGGGCGTCAAGAGCGCCGCCATGCTCGCGTGGCTGGGCGGCTCGTACGCCTTGCTGATGTTCACACCCGTGCGTGCGTGGGAAGCGGCGCTACTGAGCGTCTCCGTCGGCCTCGCCATGGCCGGGGTCGGGTTCTCGGTCATGCACGACGCGAATCACGGAGGCACTTCGTCCAGCGCGCGGATGAACGGGATCCTCTCGTTCACTCTCGATCTGATCGGCGGGAGCTCGTTCCTCTGGCGGCGCAAGCACAACGTGCTCCATCACACCTACACCAACATTTCCTCACTCGACCCCGACCTGGAGGGAGGCGGGCCGCTGCTGAGGCTCGCGCCGTGGCAGCCTCGCCACGGGCACCACCGCTTCCAGCACCTGTACGTGTGGCTGCTGTACGGCTTCTTCCCTCTCAAGTGGTGGTTCGTGGACGACTTCCGCGAGCTCGCCACCGGCCGCATCGGCGGCCAGCAGTTCCCGCCGGCGCGCGGCTTCCCGTTGCTTGGCGCGCTGGCGGGAAAGGCGCTGTTCGTTTCCTGGGCGTTCGTGCTGCCTGCCGTGCTCCACCCGTCGTGGGCGCTGCTGCTGCTCTGGGGTCTCGGCATCTTCGCCCTGGGCAACGTGCTCGCCGCCGTCTTCCAGCTCGCGCACTGCGTGGGAGAGGCCGAGTTCCTCGGCAGCGGCCGCATCGAGACCGACTGGGCGGAGCACCAGGTTGCGACCACGGTGGACTTCGCCCCCGCAAACGCGCTGCTCGGCTGGTATCTGGGTGGCCTCAACTTCCAGGTGGAGCACCACCTGTTTCCCCGCGTGTGCCACCTGCACTACCCGGCGCTCGCCAGGATCGTCGAGGAGACTTGCCGCACGCACGGGTTGCGCTACCGCTGCGAGCCCACGCTGCGCAGCGCGCTCGCAGCCAACTGGCGCTGGTTGCGCGGCATGGGATCTCCGGTGCCGGCCTGACGCGGCTCTCCGGCGCCGGTCAGACTTTCTCCGTACTGTCGACCTCGAGCGGAAAACGCTCGCGCATGACTCCCATGACCAGGTCCTCGACCTCTGTCTCCGAGCGGAGCGGGAGCACCCGTGCGACGAGTGCCTCCATCTCGTCGAGCCGGCTGGCGCCGACGATCGATTTCACCGCCGGTACGAGGCGAGGGGACATCGAGAGATTCCGCACACCCAGCCCGAGGAGCACCCAGGTGAACGCGGGATCTCCTGCCATGTCTCCGCAAACCGAGATGGGCTTGCCCGCCCCGTTCGCGCCGTCGATGGCGCTCTTGAGAAGGCGGAGGAATGCGGGGTGGAGCGGATGGTACAGGTACGCGACGTCTTCGTTCTCCCTGTCCGCCGCAAATGTGTACTGGAGGAGGTCGTTGGTCCCGATGCTGAAGAAGCTCGCGCTCCCGGCCAGGTGATCGGTCGTTAGCGCAGCGCTGGGCGTCTCGATCATGACGCCGATCTCGAGGTTGCGATCGAAGTCCAAGCCCTCGCGCGCGAGCTCCTCGGCAACCCCGGCGCACAGTCGCCGGGCCTCGTCCAGCTCCGAGATCCCGGAGACGAGCGGGAACATGATTCGCAGCGGGCCCACCGCCGAGGCCCGGTAGAGAGCTCGAAGCTGCGTCCGGAAGATGTCCGGGCGGCGGAATGCAAAGCGCATGGCCCGCACGCCGAGGCTCGGATTGGTGCCACCCGGCACGGTCACGGCCAGAGGCAGCTTCTCTCCCCCGATGTCGAGGGTCCGGAAGGTCGCCGGTCGCCCGCCGAGTGCGCTGAGCACCGCCACTGCGTCCTGGAACTGCTCCTCCTCGCTCGGGAGCTCGGGCCGGTCGAGGTACAAGAGCTCGGTCCGGAACAGGCCCACCGACTCCGCGCCGAGCTCGAGCGCGCCGGCGACTTCCGAGGGCGCCTCGATGTTCGCGGAGAGCTCGATCCGCACGCCGTCGCGCGTGGCCGTCGGACCGATGCTTCGGGATTTGAGCGTTTGTGCCCGCGAGCGTTCCCGGCTGCGCCGTTGCTCGTACATCGCCATCGTATCGTCGTCCGGGCCGACGATGACCTCGCCCCGCGACCCGTCCACGACGAGCTTGTCGCCGGAACGGATCGCGGCGCACAGACCCCGCACGCCGACGACGAAGGGGATCTCGAGCGCCCTCATGATGATGGCCGCGTGCGAGGTCTTGCCACCGCGCTCGGCCGCGAAACCGACCAGGCCGGACCGGGGCAAGTGCAAGGCGTCGATGGGAGAGAGGAGGGAGCCGACTCCGATGGCGGCGGAAGCAAGGGGGCTCCGCTGCAATGCTGCCGGAAGGCCGAGGAGCGTCCGCAGGAGGCGATCGCCGATCGCCTCCACGTCCGCACCCCGTTCCCGCAGGTACGGATCCTCCATGCGAGCAAAGGTCGCGGCGATGCCGTCGATGACCCGGCGCACGGCGCCCTCGGCGGCGATCTCGTCCTTCTCGATCAACCGCCGCGCCCCTTCTACGATCTCATCGTCCCTGAGCATCAAGCGATGAGCCTCGAGGATGAGATGCCCCTCGTGCAGGTGCTCGGATTCGAGTCGCGCCGAGAGCAACGCGAGCTGCTCGTCAGTCGAAGTCACTGCCTGGCGCAGCCGGGTGACCTCGGCGGGCACGAGGTCACGCGAGATCCGCCGGTCGATGACCACCATCGGGGGAACGAGGAGGCGCGCCGGCCCGATGGCAACGCCGTCGGACGCAGCTACACCGCTGAGTTTTAGCCCCGTGGCCATATTCGCCGGACAGTAGCCGCCGTGACCGGATCGAACAATGGAATCGCAGGCGCGCGGTTGGCGGCGCGGTTACGATCCCGCTCACTCCGGGGGACGTCATGAATCAAAGGCAGCGGCTGCTGGTCGTGGACGAGAACGCAGACACCCGAACAACCCTTTCAGGCTACCTCGACCGCATCGGGTACCGGGCGCGTTTCGCTTCCAGCGGTCCGCAGGCGCTGGCAATGCTGCGCGACGGTCTGCAGACGGACGCGGTCGTGTACGACGCGATCGAGCCCGGCATGAGCGGGGGCGCCTTCGTGCACCAGCTCCGTTCGGACGGCAACGCCACGCCCGTGCTGCTCATGAGCAAGCCGTTCCAGCTCCTCGATTTCGGGGACACGCTGCTGCGGATGTTCGCCGATCGGTCGCGCGGTGGCCGATCAATCGCGCCGTAGGTGAAAGGAAGGGCGGCTTACGCCGCCCCTCCGGCGAACGAACCGCTACGCGTGAGCGGCGATATTGTGGAACGTCGAGTTGGAGACCTCGTAGTTCTGAAGCTGCGGGGTTCCTTCGACGACCTTCGCGAGCGCCTTCAGCACGTCCGGATAGCCCGTGCGGCTATAGGCCTCCGCCTTCTCCTTCGACTGCCAGAAGCTGATCGCGAACGCTTCCGCTCCACCCGGGACGATGAACGCCACTTCGTCCTGGAACCCGTCCTGCTTCCGAAGCAACGGGATCACTTCCTTCTCGAGCGTCTGGGTGAACTGCGCGCTGCTGTTGGCTTTCAGCTGCATACGGACGTTTCGAGCGTACATTTGGCCTCCTCGAGGCACTGTGGCTGCTAAGTCTTCAGGATGGATCGGGCAGATCTGACTTAGTTCAGAAGGACCCGAGGACTGGGCAGACGAAACGCCCAGCGGCAAATGGATCGTAAGCGTGCCGCTACCCAAGCGCGAGGAAAACGACTTCGTTTGACCGTGGCGGAACATCGTGAGCATGTGATTTTGCAATCTTTTGCAATCTGACGAACGCATCGCGGAAGAGAGGGCTCGGATGCTTTCCAGGGACGCGTACATCGCGAAGATGGAAGCGCAAATGATGGCCTGGGCGCACGAGCTCTCATGGCTGAGGTCAAAGGCCGCGCTGGTCACGACGCGGGGCTCGGTGCAATTCCAGCTGCAGCTCGCGGCTGCGCAGGGCGAGCACCAGGCTGTGCGCCACAAGTTCGAGAGGCTGAAGAGCTCCGGCGAAGAGTGCTGGAACGTGCTCGCCGCGGGCCTCGAAGTCGCCTGGAACGAGCTCAGCGCGTGAACTCAACGCCCGTGTCGATTGGCGAGCTTTGGCCCCCTTTCGCGCGCATAGTCCATCAGTGCCATCGAAATCGGTGCGCATCACGAGAGGACAGCTGTGCTCCCCACGATCGCGATCCTGATGGTCGGCAGCTTCGTCATTTGCGCAGCCGTCCTGGTCCTGGCCTCCGCCACCGACGGCCGGCACAAGCCGGCCGTGCTTCTCACGCGCACGAGCCCATCGGGCCATCAGCCTGGACGGTCATGACCGGCCGCATCGCCGTCCTCGACCTGGCGAGCGGCGAGCCGTCCGAACGCACAGGCGACACGCTGACGCTCGATGTGCCAGTCGGCCTGCCGAGGACGGCCGCCGTCTCCGTCGTCGATGGTTTGCGGGGGCACTACCTCGCTGCGGACGGCCACGGTGTGGTGTACGGCGTGGTCTCCCGGCCGCTCTACTGGCGAGCCAGCGGAGAGACGTGCCTGGTCGCGCGCACCGGCGGGTCGAAGCGCCGGACGAGACAGTTCCGGCTCTCGCGCATCCAACCGATCAGTCCCTGAAATCCGCCATGACCGGGCGCGGCGGTGACCATCCGGTGACCGCGGCGTGCTGTGGATGAAGCTGTAGCTACGGAGGTCCGATGCTTTACCTGTTCTTCTTCGGTCACTGGATCGCGAGCGTCTTCTTCCAGAGCTTCTTCCAGCACCGCTACGCGGCGCACAGGATGTACACCGTCACGCCCCGGACCGAGCGCGTTCTGCACCTGATGACCTACCTCGTCCAGGGCGCCTCGTATCTGTCGCCTCGCGGCTACGCCATCCTGCATCGGCAGCACCACGCGTTCTCCGACACGGAACGGGATCCGCACTCACCCCTCTTCTTCCGCGATGCGCTGCGGATGATGCTGCACACCAAGCACCGCTACGACGCCTATGCGTACCGGCGCGAGGAGCCCGAACCGCGCTTCGCCGGCGGCTACCCGGAATGGAAGCTCCTCGACGAGACGCTCGGCCAGTCCTGGGTGATGCGAATCGGCTGGGGCGCGCTCTACTCCGTGCCCTACTTCGTGTTCGCGACGCACTGGTGGCAGTGGGCGCTCCTGCCCTTGCAGTGGGTCCTCGGCCCGATCCACGGGGCCATCGTCAACTGGTGCGGCCACAAATACGGCTACCGGAACTTCCAGAACGGCGACGGCTCGCGCAACACCCTCGTCTTCGACATGGTCACCATGGGCGAGCTCTTCCAGAACAACCACCACAAGTACCCGATGAGCCCCGACTTCGCGGCGCGCTGGTTCGAGATCGATCCCACCTGGCAGGTGATGAGGGTTCTCGCGAAGACCGGCGTGATCGAGATCGCCACGCCGCAGCGGGCGGTCCATCCGGCGCGGGCGACCGCCGCGGCCTGAGAACGAACCAGGACGCTCAGGTGTCGTCGGAGACGGCGACGTCGCCACCCTCGCTGTCGGCTTTCTCGGAGCTCGAAGCGGGCGCGTCGGGTGGAAGCACGTACCACTGGCGGCCGTTGAGCTGCTGCCGCTTGAGCAGGCCCTGCCGCTCCATCGCCTGGAGCAGCCGGCTGAAGGTCGAGAAACCCTGGTCGCGTTCGTCGAAGTCGGGTTCCTTGCGAACGATCGTCTCCTTGATCAGCGAAGGGTTCAAGGGACCGGTCGCTCGCGAGAGCAGGCTGGACACGACCTCGCGGGCGATCTGCGGAATCTTCTTGTCTGGAGCGGTCTGCGACCCAGCGCCGCGAGCGGCGCGAGCGGCGCGCGGGGTAGGTCGCTCCTCGTGCTCCTCGCGCGTCGGCGCCTTCTCCTTGCGCGGCGGCTTCAGGTAGATGAACTCGTCACACGCCTTCACGAAGAGCGGGGAAGTGGCCTCTTTCACGCCGAGGCCGGTCACCAAGCGGTTGTTCTCGCGCAGCTTGTAGGCCAGCGGGCAGAAATCGCTGTCCCCGGAGGCGATGGCGAAGGTGTCGATGTGCTCGCGCGCGTAGCACAATTCGAGCGCGTCGATGACCAGCCGCATGTCCGCGCCGTTCTTCCCCGCGCGCGTCGACGGCGGTACGTCGATGAGCTCCACTCCGAAGTCGTGCAGCCGGCGCGGCGCTTCGCGGAAGCGCGACCAGTCGCAGTACGCCCTCCGGAACACCACCTTTCCCTTCTCGAGCAGACGGTCGATCGCGGGTTGCAGGTCGAAGGAAGCGGCGCTGATCCCGGTATTGGTCACCAGGTTCTCGAAGTCGATGAACAGGGCGATGCGGCGTTCCGAGTCGGCGACCATCGTCTCAGCTCTCGGCGCGCGCGGCGTCCTCGAATGCCTCGCGCCAGGTATTGCCCTGGCCTTCGACGGCGTAGGGTGATCTTCCGTCGCCGTTGCCCACGATGCAGCAGTAGCGCGCCAGGCGGCCCCGCTCGGTCTTGATCGTCCGCGAAGGCCGGAACGTGATGGTCCCCGTGGGTCCCCAGCGCCTGAGCGCCTCGGCCCGAGCCTGCTTCTCCGTCATGTCCTTCATCTAGCTGGACACTATCACGGACCCGCCCGAACCCGGCTCAGAGCCTGGCGACCTCGACCATCGCGTCGAACGACGCCTGCCCCGAGGAGAACGCGAAAGTGTCCACCGCGCCGTCGGGGATCGAAGGCTGGCCGGAGGTCAGTCGATTCAGCCCTTCCCACCCGTCGCGCATCCATACCGTCCCCGGAGGGATCTTCGAGGTCACGCGGGCGCGGGCCCGGAGCTCCCCGCGCTGGTTGTAGAGGCGGATCGGCGCGCCGTCGTCGATGCCGCGCGCATCCGCGTCCGCGGGCGAGATCCACAGGAAAGGCTCGGGGTCCGCCCTGGCCAACGTGGGCAGCGCGCGACCGTGCTCGTAGAACCCGTGGAACTGCGTCAGCGTCCGACCCTGGCGGAACGCAAGCGGATACGGTGAGGGGGGAAGGTCCTCGTGCACGGGGAGCGGCGGAAGCCCCAGCGCCCGAGCGCGCTCCGAGTAGAGCTCGACCTTTCCCGACGGCGTGTGGAACGCATGGTCGGGATAGGCCACGTGCGAGATCCGGAGCGCCCGCATCCCACCCTCGTCGCGGAGCGCGGCGACCGTGGCGTGTCCGGTGGACGGGTGGTCGAGGATGGCATCGATCGGACCTTCCTCGCTTTCCCAGGGGAAGAAGTCCGCGACGCCGAGCCGCAGGGCGAGCTGCCGGAGGATCCAGATCGCGGAGCGCGCCTCTCCCGGCGGATCGAGGACCTTGGGCATGAGGTACAGGTGCGTGTTCGTGCTCTTGCAGCCGAGATCCTCGAGCCACGAGGTGCTCGGGAGGAACACGTCCGCGAAGCGCCGCGCGGTGTCGTTCATGAACAGGTCGTAGGTGACGCACAGATCCGTCCGCGCGAGCCCCTCGGCCACGCGCTCCGCGTCCGCGAACGACGAGAGCATGTCGGTGCCGAACAGCAGCAGCACCCGCACTTGCCGCTCGAGGAGCGCCTCGGTGATGCGCGACATCTGGTTCGGGACGTACCGGCCCGGCGGGCGCCTTTCCGATGCGACGATGGTGTTGAGCTCCTGTCCGTGCGCCGCGCTGCCGTGACGTGGCCCCAGGCCGCCGCCCGCGACGCCGAGGTTGGCCGTGAGCGCTGGAAGGCAGCCCACCGCGCGGCCCGCCTGCCAGCCGTTCGCCCCTTTGTGCATCGAGCTGCCGCCGAGGAGGATCATCGCCGGCTTCGTCGTCGCGTAGCGCCGTGCGAACGCGGCGATTCGCTCGGCGGGAATGCCCGTGACGCCGGCCGCCCACGCCGGAGAATGGCGGGCGACGTGGGCGGCGAGCTCGTCGAACCCGACCGTGTGCCGGGCCACGAATTCCCGATCGTACAGACGCTCCGCGAGGATGACGTGCATCATCCCGAGCGCCAGCGCCGCGTCGGTGCCGGGCCGCAGCACGATGACCTCGTCGGAGTGCGCCGCCGCCTCGGTCTCCCGCACGTCGATGGTGACGATGAACGCGCCGCGGCGCCTGGCCGCCGCGAGGTGGCGTCCCGTGTTCGGCTGGCTCGCCAGATTTGCCCCCCACAGCGCGACCAGCGCCGCGTGCTCGCCCATGTCCTCCTTGGTGCTCGTCTCCAGGACGCCGGTGAGCCCGAGGCCGAACGCGCCGAGGCCCCAGCAGATGATCGTCGGGCTCCACCACTGGCAGCCGTAGAGGTTCGAGAAGCGGCGCAGCAAGTGCGAATGGATGCGAGTGCCGTAGTTGTTGGCGAAGAGTCCGTGCCCGGACCACGTCCCGACCGACTCCCGGCCGGCGGTGCGCATCCGTTCGACGATGCGGTCCAGGGCTTCGTCCCAGCTCACCTTCCGCCAGGCACCGTCTCCTCGCCGTTCCCGGACGAGCGGGTGCAGGACCCGATTCGGATTGCCGATGATCTCGCGCGAAGCATGCCCACGGATGCAGAGGAAGCCGCGGCT
>VBKO01000149.1 GCA_005888115.1 Deltaproteobacteria bacterium | reverse complement strand
GACGAGCGTCACGTCCGACAGCTCGCGCCGCTTGAGCCGTTCCCGCACCGACTCGAGCAGGCGAGTCGCGGTGCGCACACCCACGTCGGCGGAAAAAAGGATCTCCTCCAACTCGGCCAGGGTCGAGTCGTCCAGCTCCTTGGCGGCGCCGACGAAGGCGTTCAGCCGCGCCATGAACCCGCTGCGCGTCTTCGCCAGACCCTCGGCGAGCGTGCGGCCCGCTTCCGCCTCGGCCAGCTTGCGGCGCGCTTCCTCGTGCGCCGCGCGCTCGGCAGCAAGTCGCGCCTCCTCGGCCGTGCGTGCCGCCGCCTCGGCTTGCGTGCGCGCGGCGACTTCCGCGTCGCGCCGCGCCCTCTCCTCGGCCTCGGTCAGCTTCCTGCGCTCGTACTCGACCTTCCGCTGCGCGTCGGAAACCTCGCGCCGGCGCCGGTCGACCTCGGCGCGCGTGGCGGCGTCCGAGGACAGGCGCGCCTCGGCGGCGGCGAGCGCATCTTCCGCGGTCCGCAGCTCGTCGCGGGCGCGCTGCTCCCGCGCCGCCCGCGCGGGCGGCAGCGTCACGGGCGCGGGTGGCCGAGGGGGCTCGGGACGCTCGGCTGGTTTCGGCGGAGGCAGCTCCGACGGCGGCTTGGGCGCGCGGCGCCCGACCGCGACTCGCGCAAGCAGCGCGATCAGCAGCGCTGCCGCGATGAGCAGCGCGACTGCGATGACGAGGGTCTGGGTGTCTGCGGGTAGAGCCAAGGCGAGCAAGGGCACGGGCACCTCGAAAGGACCGCGCACCTTTTCCCGCGCGCCGCTACCCGTCAAGCGCCGGGCCGCAGCCTCACACGCTCATCTTGCGCGTCCTGACGAGGAAGAAGAGGAAGAGCCCGCCAAGCACCACGTGAATGACGGCGCCAGGGGCGGCGGAGACACCCGCGCCGAGCGCCATGGTGCGGACGACCACCCCGAGCGAAAGGACCTGGACGACCAGGTTTCCCGCCAGGACGGCCGAAAGTCCCGCCCGCTCGGCGCCGCGCGCGAGCCAATCGATCACTCCGAGCCCGATGAGCGTCGCCCCGTGCGCCTGGGCGATGGTCCCGAGCATCGGCGTCATCGCCACGCCGGTCGGGGCGTAGAACCGATCGGGTGCAAGCAGGAGCATTGCCCCGAAGAGCCACGCGAGCACGGCTGCGATCGCCAGGAAGATCCTCATGGCCTTGAAATACCCGATCGGCAGGGCGAGGCACAGATCGCCCACCGCTCTGGGCTCGGCTTACTCCGGCAGCGACCCCGGCGCCTTGCTGCTCGCCGCATCGATGGCCGCGGCCTTCGCGCCGGGCGCGGCCGCGATGGCCACCGCATGCCACTTCCGCTTGCTCCCCGTACTCACTGCGCACTTGCTGCCCGAGGGCTCGCAAGCGACGACCTGGTAATAGACCGCGCCGGCCGTCTGCGGCGGAAGCTCCGCCTTGAATCCGCCCAGCCCTCCGGTCGCGTCTGGCTGCATGTCCGTGACCTGCTCCTGTCCGTCGCCGCCGCGCCACAGCACCTGCGCCTTCCCCGGCACGCTGGGCTCGTCGCCGGGCCCGGTGATCTGCGCGCGCACGGTGAGCGAGCGGCCCGGACGGACGCGCGCGGGCGGATTCACCGCGAACCGGAAAGCCTGCTCGACGACGCCCTGCTGGATCGGCTTGAAGCTGATGGCGAACCAGGTGCTCGGACTGCCGTCGCCGCCGAAGCTCTGCTTTCCGTTCTCGTCCTTGGCGGCGAGCAGGTACTCGACGTTCCCGTGCGCCTTGTCCGCCGGGATCTTCGCCTCGTAGCTCTCGCCCTCGACACGGCTGAGGGCCAGCCGCGTCCCCGGTCCCGATTCGCCTTGCTTGCGCAGGAAGACGCCGCTGAACGCGATGGCGGCATCGCCGCGCACGCGCGCACGCAGCGTGACTTCCTTCCCCTCCGGCAGCGTCGCGCCCGGCTTGCGGTGATCGATGACGGGCGGCCCGGCCTTGCTCGCGACCTTCACCGGGCGGTGCTCCCGGCGTTTGGGCGGCTCGGGGGTTTCGCGCTGCGCCTGCGCTTCCTTCGGGCTCGAGGTGCCGACTGCGACGGGCTTGGCCGCCGCGCCGTACGTCGACGGCCCGTTGCCCAACAGATCGCTCGAGTCGATCCAGTACTCGGTGTCCGGGCCACCCGCGAACGAGACCTTGAACGTGTCGTCGTAGTCGTTCTTGGTCATCGGAGCGTCGAGCCAGCGCCCGCCGCCCGACCGGTGGTGGCAGGTCGCCATCAAAACGCCGGTCTCGTCGGTGATGCGCGCCTCGATGTGCACCTGCCCGCCGCGCTGCGTGGACCGGACGTCAGAGATGGCGGGCGGGCGGGTATCGTCGGCGGAACGCGCCGCAAGCGGCAGGAAGAGCATCGCGAGGAGGGCGGCGAGAAGTGGGCGCATGCCAGCAGGATTACCCCGCGCGCCGGGGCCCGATCAACGGCGGTCCTCCGGCTAGGCGGCGGCGCCCGCCTGGGCGGAGAGCTTGACGCTGACCGTCTTGGAGATGCCCGGCTCCTCCATGGTGACGCCGTACAGCGCGTCGGAGACCTCCATGCTGCGCTTGTTGTGCGTGATGACGATGAATTGCGAGCTGCGGCTCATCTCGCGCACCATCTCGTTGTACCGGCCGACGTTCGCCTCGTCGAGCGGCGCGTCCACCTCGTCGAGGAGGCAGAACGGCGTCGGCTTGATGAGGAAGATGGCGAAGATCAGCGAGACGGCCGTGAGCGCCTTCTCGCCGCCCGAGAGCAGGTTCACGCTGACCAGCTTCTTGCCGGGCGGCTCGGCGACGATCTCCACGCCGGGCTCCGCGGCCGGATTCGCCGGTTCCTCGACCAGCTGCAACTCGGCGTACCCGCCCCGGAAGAGGCGGGGAAACACCTGCTGGAACCGCTCGTTGACGAGCTGGAACGTCTCGCGGAAGCGTTCCTTGCTGGCGCGGTCGATGCGCTCGATCGCCGAGCGCAGCTTGCGCAGCGAGTCCTCCAGGTCCTGCTTCTGCGCGGTGAGGAAGCTGAACCGGTCGCTGACCTCCTTCGCCTCGTCGATGGCCGTCAGGCTCACCTCGCCGAGCGCGTCGACCTTCTCCCGCAGCGCGCCCATGCGCGCCTCGGCAGCCGCGGCGTCCAGCCCGACCGCGTCGTCCCGCCGCGCCCGGGCCACCTCGGACAGCTCCATCAGGTGGCGCTCGCGGGTGCCCTGCTCGAGGTGCGAAAGGGTCAGGCGGATCTCCTGCAGCTTCAGCTCGGCGTCCGAGCGCCGCCGTGCCGCCTGCTCGAGGCCGGCTCGCGCCTCGCGCACCTCCTCGTCACCGCCCCGCAGCCGCTCCTGGGCCTGGTCGTAGAGCGCCCGCGCGCGGCCCAGCGTTTCGCGCAGCTCCTCGCCGGACTCGAGCAGCGCGTCCAGCTCGCCGCGCATGACCTCGCTGCGAGCCTCCAACGCGGCGGCCCGCTCCTTTCCCTGCTGGAGCTCCGACTGCAGCTTCTCGCGGCGGTCCTCGATCTCCGCGCGCTGCTCGGAGAGCCGCGCCAGCGAGCGGGCCACGCCTTCCAGCCGCTCCGCCACCGCCGCGGCGCTCACCTTTGCGCGCGTCACCTCCGCCTGCACCGAGTCGGCCTGCTCGCGCGCCCGCAACAGGTCCGCCTGCAGCGCCCGCAGCCGGGCTTCGCGCTCTTGCTGCTCGCTCTCCCCGCCGGCCACCGCGTCGCGGCTCTGCGCTTCCTCGCGCTCCACCTCGGCGAGGGCTTGTTGCAACTGCTCGATCTCGTGCCGCAGGACCTGGTCGCGCTGGGAGAGCCGGGCCAGCTCCTCCTGCAGGCGCCCGACGTCGCGCTCGAGGCGCACCTGCGACAGCTCCTCCTCGCGCTCGTCGTGCTGCAGCCGCTTGACCTCGGTCTCCAGCGACTGGATGCGCGCGGCCAGCTCCTCGGCCTGAGAGGTGGTGACGGCGAGGCGCGCTTCCAGCTCCTGCACCGTCTCGGCCAGCTCCTGCACCTCGCGCCGCTTGTGCAACAGGCCGTCCGCCACCCCTTCCAGAGACCCCCCGGAGACGACGCCCTCGCGGTCCACCACCTCGCCGTCCGAAGTGACGAAGGTGCGCTCGCCCGGGTCGCGCGACCAGAGCGCCAGCGCGGTGGCCAGCGTGTCGCAGAGGAACACGTCGGCGAGCAGGTACCGCTTTAGGCGCTCGTGCTCCGGGGCGCTGTGCACCACGTCGACGGCGCGAACCGTGCCTTCCGGAGCGGGCAGCTCCGCCGCCTCCGGCACGAGGGGCAGCTGCTCCATCTCGGTCAGCGGGACGAAGCTCGCGCGCCCCTGCGACGCCTGCTTCAAGTAGTCGACCGCCCGAAGACCCGCGGCATGGCTCTCCACCAGGATGAGCTGCAGCCGCTCGCCCAGGACCGCCTCCACGGCGCGCTCGTGCCGCGCATCCGTCCGCAGCACGTCCGCGACCAGTCCATAGACCCCGTCGCGCCGGCGCTCGTCCTCGTCGCGCAGCAGGATCGCCTTCACCCCGCGCCCGTAACCCTCGAAGTTCTTCTGCAGCTCGAGCAAGGAGGTGAGGCGGCTGCGCCGGTCGGCCAGCTCCTCGCGCGCGGCTCGCTTCTCGTGCAGCGCCCGCCGGCTCGCCTGCGTCTCGGAAAGCTTTCGGGAAAGCTCCTCTCGCTGCCGTGAGATCTCCTCGGCACGCGCGCCGAGCTGCTGCGCCTCACCTTCCGTCTTCTGCAGGCGTCCGGAGAGGTCCTGCCGGCGCTTCTCCAGATTGACCAGGTTGGTGCGGTGATTCGCCAGCCGGGTGAGCACGCCCACCGCCTGGTGCCGCTCGGTCTCCACGGCGTGCTGCGCCGAGTGGATGCGCTCCATCGCTTGCTGCAGCGTGGCCTCCGCCTGCGCCCGCCGGGTCTCGTCCTCGGCGGTCGCGTCGGCGAGCTTCTGCCGCTCGGCATAGAGGCCCTCCTCCTCGCGCGCGAGCAGCGTCAGGCGCTGGCCCAACAGGCCGATCTCGTCCTCGTGCTGGACCTGACGCGCGGCGATCGATTCGCGCTCCCGCTGCGCGAACTGCAGCTCCTGCTCGGCGAGGCGCAGCTGCTTGTCCACGCCGTGCGAGCGATCGGCCAGCTCCTGCACCTTGCGCTCGTCCTCGAGCAGCTGCAGCCGCTCCGCCGAGAGGCCCGCTTCCAGGCGCGCCACGTGCGCGTGCACCACCTTCTCCCCCTCGGCGGTGTCCTGCAGCTCGCGCGCGCCTTTGTCCTCCTGCTCCTTGGCGGAGAGCCACTGGCGGCAGGCGGAGAGCAGCTCGAGCTGCCGCAGCTCGCCGCGCAGCTCGCGGAAGCGCTCGGCCTTCTTCGCCTGCCGCTCGAGGCCCTGGAGGCGCCGGCCCACCTCGCCCACCACGTCGGAGAGCCGCAGCAGGTTCTGCTCGGTGGCTTCCAGCTTCCGCTCCGCCTGCTTGCGCCGCGCCTTGTACTTGGTGACGCCCGCCGCCTCCTCGATGATCGATCGGCGGTCCTCGGGCTTGGCGCTGACGATGAGGCCGATCCGTCCCTGCTCGATGATCGAGTACGCCCGCGTCCCCACGCCGGTGCCGAGGAACAGCTCGGTGATGTCGAGCAGCCGGCACGGGGCCTTGTTGATCTCGTACTCGCTCGTGCCGTCGCGGAACAGCCGCCGCGTGACGGTGATCTCGGCGAAGCCGGCGTACTGCGGCGGGACCAGGCGCCCGTCGTTCTGGAAGGCGATGGAAACTTCCGCCATCCCGGTGGGCGGCCGCGACTCGCTGCCGCTGAAGATGACGTCCTCCATCGAGCGGCCGCGCAGGTGCTTCGCGCTCTGCTCGCCCATGGCCCAGCGGATGGCGTCGACCACGTTGCTCTTGCCGCAGCCGTTCGGCCCCACCACCCCGGTGACCCCGTCGTCGAAGGAGAAGACGACCCGGTCGGCGAACGACTTGAAGCCGGAAATGTCCACGCGGCGGATCTTCATTGGACCGGGAACGTTTCATGAAAGTCGCGGGTCCCGCAAGCCCGAATCACCCGGCCGTAGATGCCGATGCTTTTGACCAAGAGCTTTACAGGGAGCGCGGGAGAT
>VBKO01000148.1 GCA_005888115.1 Deltaproteobacteria bacterium | reverse complement strand
TTCAACTGCTGACCAGCTACTGAACAGTGTCGCGGCGGGCGCGGGCACGGGTTGACGTGCTCGCGCTCGTCGGCTTTGAGGCTTTCTCATGCCCCAGCGGGTGTGGAACACCCTGACGGACCGCAAGGAGGAGCTCGTCCCGCTGGAGCCGGGCCGGGCCGGCATCTACGTCTGCGGCATCACCGTCTACGACGTCTCTCACGTCGGGCACGCGCGCTTCCTGGTGGCGTTCGACGCGGCGGTCCGGTTCTTGCGCTGGGCCGGCTGGAAGGTCACCTACGTCCGCAACTGGACCGACGTGGACGACAAGATCATCCGGCGCGCGGCCGAAAGGGGGCAGGATCCGAAGGCGCTCGCCGAGGGATACATCGCCGCCTGCCGCGAGGACTTCCAGGCGCTCTCGGTACTGCCCGCGGACGTGGAGCCGCGCGCGACCGACCACGTTCCGGAGATGCAGAAGCTCATCGCGCAGCTCATCGAGCGCGGCAACGCGTACGCGGCCGGCGGCGACGTCTACTTCGCGGTCCGCTCCTATCCGCCCTACGGAAAGCTCTCGAAGCGGAACCTGGACGATCTGCTCTCGGGCGCGCGGGTCGAGCCGGGGGAGCGGAAGCGCGACCCGCTCGACTTCGCCCTGTGGAAGGCGGCCAAGCCGGGCGAGCCGGCCAGCGTGACCTGGGAGAGCCCGTGGGGACCGGGCCGGCCCGGGTGGCACATCGAGTGCTCGGCCATGTCGCAGAAGTACCTGGGGACGAGCTTCGACGTGCACGGCGGCGGGAAGGACCTGGTCTTTCCCCATCACGAGAACGAGATCGCGCAGAGCGAGGCGGCGTCGGGCCAGCCGCTGGCGCGCTTCTGGCTGCACAACGGGTTCGTGACCATCGATGCGGAGAAGATGAGCAAGTCCCTGGGGAACTTCCGCACCATCCGCGATTTGCTCCAGCACTGGGACGGCGAGTCGCTGCGCGCCTTCCTGCTCTCGACGCACTACCGCCATCCGATCAATTTCACCGAGTCCGCGCTCGCGGACGCCGACCGGCGGGTCGAGTACTTCTACGAGTCGCTGGCGAAGGGCGCCGCGTACCTGCGCCAGAAGAAGTTCAGCGGCGAGCCGGAGCCGCTCGCGGAACCGCTGGCGGAGTTCCGGGCCGCGATGGAGGACGACTTCAACAGCGCCGACGCGCTCGCGCGGGTAGAGCACCTCTACGCACGGCTGAACGCGCGCATCGACGCCAAGGCGCCTCCAGCGGAGGTGGCTGCGCTGCTGCGGACGGCGCGCGAGCTGTCGCAGGTGCTCGGTCTCTCGCTGCGCGCGCCCGAGGAAGCCGTCCGTTCCCGCCGGCAGCTCGCCGCGCGACGCAAGAACATCGATCCCGCGTGGGTCGAGGAGCGCATCGCCGCGCGCGTCGCGGCGCGCAAGGCGAAAGACTTCAGCCAGGCCGACCGCATCCGCGACGAGGTGAACGGCCGCGGCGTCGAGCTGCGCGACTCCCCCGGCGGCACCGAATGGCGCGTCCTGCTCTAAAAACTCAGCGGTCGAAGAATTGCTGGAGCTGCTTCGGGTCGGTGGTGGTCTGCAGCGCCAGCATGAGCAGGATGCGCGCCTTCTGCGGGGAGAGATTATCGGCGAACACCGCGCCGGCCTGCTGGAGCGTCTTGCCGCCCCCTTCGTATCCATAGTTGGGCAGCACGCGGCCGTTCCAGACGCGCGTGCTGATCACGACGGGGGTGCCCTTCGCGATGACCTCCTTGACAGCTTGGAACGTCGGCACGCTCACGTTTCCCCATCCCAGCGCTTGGATGACCAATCCCTTAGCGCCAGCTGCGACGGCCGCTCGCACCAGCACGCCGTCAGCGCCGCCGTAGGTCGCGATGATGTCGACGCGCGGCAGGTGCTGACCGTCTTCCAGTCGCACAGGGACATGCTGGCGTCTCTGGGGCGCGCGGTACCAGACGATGCGATCGTAGTCGACGAAGCCGAGGAATCCGAGATCGCCCGACTTGAACGTCTCGACGTCCGAGGTGTGCGTCTTCACCGCGTCGCGGGCGGCGTTGATGTTGTTGTTGAGCGCGACCATCGTTCCCTTTCCACGCGCCGCCCGATCCACGCAGATGCGCGCGGCATTGAGCAGATTGCGCGGACCGTCGAAGTCGCGCTCGCTGGCGTTGCGCTGCGCCCCGATGAGGACGATCGGCTTCTCGGAATCGACGGTTAGGTCCAGGAACCAGCCGGTCTCCTCCAGCGTATCGGTCCCGTGCGACACGATCACACCGGCCACCTCGGGGCGCGCGAGGGACGCGGTGACCGCTTTCTGCAGCTGCACCCAGCGGTCCGCGTCCATGTACGAGCTGGGAACGTTGGACAGGTTCTCCACCTCGACGTGCGCCACCTGCGCGATCTCGGGGACGGTGGCCACCAGGTCCTCGCCGGAGATGGCGGGCACCGGCGCCTTCTTCACCGGATCGATCTTCATCGCGATGGTGCCCCCGGTGGCGATCAGCCTCACCACGGGGAGGCCCGGGCGCGCCTGGCCCTCCGCCATCACCGGCGCGTCGGGTCGCGCGGCGGCGGGCGCGGTGGGCTGCTGTCGCGGGGCGGGACGCGTCGCCTGGGCCTCGGCGGCACCGGAGGCGAGCAGAGCGGCGAGAGTGCAAGCGATCGTCTGGCGCATGGGGACCTCGGCGGGAGGCGGTATCCGAGCGCGCCTGTTACACTCGACCGCCATGCCTTTCAAGCTGGTCACCGACTACAAGCCGCAGGGCGACCAGCCCCGGGCCATCGAGGAGCTCGTGGCCGCAATGCTCCGGGGCGACCGGCACCAGACGCTCCTCGGGGTGACCGGCAGCGGCAAGACGTTCACGGTGGCGAACCTGGTGCAGGAAGTGCAGCGGCCCACGCTGGTCATCGCGCACAACAAGACGCTGGCCGGGCAGCTGTACGGGGAGTTCAAGGACCTCTTCCCGCAGAACGCCGTCGAGTTCTTCGTCAGCTACTACGACTACTACCAGCCCGAGGCGTACGTTCCCACCACCGACACGTACATCGAGAAGGACTCGTCCATCAACGACGAGATCGACCGCATGCGCCACGCGGCGACGCACTCGCTGCTCACGCGCAACGACGTGCTCATCGTCGCCTCGGTCTCCTGCATCTACGGCCTGGGTACCGCCGAGGCGTATTACGAGCTGAAGGTCAGCCTGGAAGCCGGCCGGGAGTACCCGCGCCACAAGCTGCTCCGCGATCTGGTCGAGATCCAGTACGAGCGCAACGATACCGACTTCTCCCGCGGGACGTTCCGGGTGAAGGGCGACACGGTGGAGATCTTTCCGGCCTACGAGGAGGAACGCGCCATCCGGGTCGAGCTGTTCGGTGACACGGTCGAGTCGATCAAGGAGATCGACCCGCTGCGCGGCAAGGTACTGGCGCAGATCGAGAAGGTGTCGGTCTTTCCTTCCAGCCACTACGTGACCAGCGGCGAGCGCCGGAAGCGCGCCGTCCTCGACATCCGCGAGGAGCTGCGCGAACGGCTCGGGCAGCTCCGCGAGCAGAACAAGCTGCTCGAGGCGCAGCGGCTCGAGCAGCGCACGATGTTCGACCTCGAGATGATCGAGCAGATGGGCTACTGCCAGGGCATCGAGAACTACTCGCGGCACCTCTCGGGCCGCAAGGCCGGCGACGCCCCTCCGTGCCTGCTCGACTACTTCCCCAAGGACTACCTCCTGGTCATCGACGAATCGCACCAGACGATCCCGCAGATCGGCGCCATGTACCGCGGCGACCGGTCCCGCAAGGAGACGCTGGTCGAGTACGGGTTCCGCCTGCCGAGCGCGCTCGACAACCGGCCGCTCAAGTTCGAGGAGTGGGAGAGGCTGGTGAACCAGGCGGTGTTCGTCAGCGCCACTCCGGCGGAATACGAGCTGCAGAAGTCCGAGGGCGTGATCGTCGAGCAGATCATCCGGCCCACCGGCCTCGTCGATCCGGACGTCGAGGTGCGCCCCGTCGCCCAGCAGGTCGACGACCTTCTCGAGGAGGTGCGCAAGCGCGCCGCCGCCGGGCAGCGTGTCCTGGTCACCACGCTGACCAAGCGGATGGCGGAGGACTTGAGCGAGTACTACGCCGACCTGGGCGTCAAGGTCCGCTACATGCACTCGGACATCGATACCCTGGAGCGGCTCGCGCTGGTCCGCGACCTGCGCCGGGGCGTGTTCGACGTGCTGGTCGGCATCAACCTGCTCCGCGAAGGCCTGGACATCCCCGAGGTGTCGCTGGTGGCGGTGCTCGACGCGGACAAGGAAGGCTTCCTGCGGTCGTCGGTGTCGCTCATCCAGACCATCGGCCGCGCCGCGCGCAACGTGGAGGGTCGGGTCATCCTCTATGCCGACAAGGTGACCGCTTCGATGAAGGCCGCGCTTGAGGAGACCGATCGCCGGCGTGCCAAGCAGAAGGTGTACAACGAGACGCACGGGATCACTCCCCAGAGCGTCAAGCGGGCCATCCTCGACATGCAGATCCACGGCATCGCCACCGACGCGGACGACGCCCTGGCTGGCAAGGAGGAGCTCGCCGGATATCTCCCCAAGGACAAGCGCGACGTTCCCAAGCTCATCGCGCAGCTCGAGTCGGAGATGCACGCCAAGGCCGAGGAGCTGGACTTCGAGGGCGCGGCGATGCTGCGCGACAAGGTCCAGGCGATCAAGGACCTCGACCTCGGCATCCTGCCCAAGCGCCCCGAGGTGCTGCGCGCCGAGGCGCGCGCGGCGGCGGGCATCGCGGCGCCGCAGCGCCCGGAGCACGGCCGCTTCAGCCGCCGCAAGCAACCTCGCAGCCGCGGCGGCGGGGTGCGGCGTTGATGGCCGCTGCTTGTAGAATCCCCTGAGCATGCTTTCCGAGGAGCTGCAGCGGAAGCTCGATGCGCTGCCGGCGCAGCCCGGCTGCTACATCATGAAGGACCGCGCCGGGGCGGTGGTGTACGTCGGCAAGGCGGTGAACCTGCGCGCGCGAGTCGCGCAGTACTTCCAGGAGCGCACCGGCGACAGCCGGATCTTCATCCCCTTTCTCGAGGATCTGCTCGGCGACATCGAGGTGATGATCACCCCGAGCGAGAAGGACGCGCTCCTCCTCGAGAACGAGCTCATCAAGAAGCACCGGCCGCGGTTCAACGTCCGGCTTCGCGACGACAAGAACTTCATCTCGCTGCGTCTCTCGCGCACGCACCCCTACCCGCGCCTGGAGGTGGTGCGGCGCGTGCGCAAGGACGGCGCGCGCTACTTCGGCCCGTACTCGAGCGCCTCCTCCATCCGCGAGACGCTCGGCATCGTGAACCGGCACTTCCAGCTGCGCACCTGCACCGACCAGGTGATGGCGAACCGCCGCCGTCCGTGCCTGCAGTACCAGATCAAGCGGTGCCCCGCGCCTTGCGTGTATAGCGTTCCGCAGGAGGAGTATCAGCGCAGCGTCGAGGAAGTCGCGCTGTTCCTCGAGGGGAAGGCGGACGAGCTGACCGCGCAGCTCGGCTCGCGGATGAAGGACGCGGCGGGCAAGCTCGAGTACGAGCGCGCCGCGCAGCTGCGCGACCAGCTGCACGCCATCGAGCGCAGCCTGGAGAAGCAGCGCACGGTGCTGGGCGAGGCGGTGGACCAGGACGTGCTCGGATTCCACCGCGAAGGCGGCCTGCTGGAGATCCAGCTCCTCTTCTTCCGCGGCGGCCGGCTGTCCGGCGGACGGAGCTTCAGTTTCAGCAGGCAGGAGTTTCCCACCGAGGAGCTGCTCTCCAGCTTCCTCGACCAGTACTACGAGTCGGGGGCGTTCATCCCCAAGGAGCTGCTCCTGCCGATGGAGCTGCCCGAGCCCGAGTCGCGCGAAGCGTGGTTGAGCGAGCGAAAGGGAGAACGCGTCCGCGTGCACGTCCCCGAGCGGGGGGAGAAGGCGCGCCTCCTGGAGATGGCGTCGGAGAACGCGCGGCATAATTTCG
>VBKO01000147.1 GCA_005888115.1 Deltaproteobacteria bacterium | reverse complement strand
GCCGTCGAAGACGACGACGTCGATAGGTCGGAGGTGTAAGCGCCGCAAGGCGTTGAGCTGACCGATACTAATCGCCCGTGCGGCTTGGTCGTTCTTTTTTCTTCTCGATCCCTTACCGACGGGAGCCATCCTCCCGGAGGCCAAGGTCGAGCCCGGTCGCGACTGCGACCGTCACACTGACTCCTCTTTGCGCGTATGCAAGGCTCCGCAGCTGCCGACACCAGGCGCGCCGAGCTTCAAGTTTCCGGTGGCTACATCGGAGGGGTCCTACCCGTTCCCATCCCGAACACGGAAGTCAAGCCCTCCAGAGCCGATGGTACTGCACGCCCTGCGTGTGGGAGAGTAGGTCGCTGCCGGAATTTTTCTCCAAGACGCCCCGCCGCTCATCCGAGCCGCGGGGCGTCCCCTTTTTACCGACAAACAGATCACCGCGGAGGCGCGGAGAGCGCGGAGGTCTGCGTTTGAAAAACAATCTCCGCGACCTCCGCGGCTCCGCGGTGATCTTTGAGTCCACCGCGCCGAAGCCAGGTCAGTGGGGGGCGGGTTCGGTGAAGGGGCGGGCGGCGCGGAGGTCGACGAGGACGGGCTCGCCGGCGGCGACGCCCAGCTCGTCGATCTCGGAGCGGGGGGATTCGACGGTGAGCGATTCGCCGCCCGGCAGCGCCAGCGAGATCCGCACGTAGCCGCCGATGCGCTTCACGCGCTCGATCCGCGCCACCGCCAGGCCGGGGTGCTTGCCGCGGACGCGGCGGAGCTTCAAGTCGTGCGGGCGGACGAACACCTGGAGGAGCTCGCCGTCGCGCGCCGAGTCCGGCGCCGGCACCTCGACCGCGCCGAAATCGGCGCGGCCGGAGAAGACCGGCGCGGTGAGCAGGTTCGCTCCGCCGAGAAAGGACGCCACCATCGGCGAGGCCGGATGGTCGTACACCTCGCCGGGCGGACCCGACTGCGCGATGCGGCCGTCGAACATGAGCACCACGTGCTCGGCCAGCTCGAGCGCCTCTTCTTGATCGTGGGTGACGAGGAGCGTGGTGACGCCCATGCCCGCGTGGAGCTGCTCCAGCCAATCGCGCAGCTCGCGGCGCACGCTCGCGTCCAGCGCCCCGAACGGCTCGTCGAGGAGCAAGACGCGCGGCCGCACCGCCAACGCGCGGGCGAACGCGATGCGCTGCCTTTGACCCCCGGAGAGCTGGGCGGGGTACCGGTCGGCGAGGTGCTCGAGCTGGACGAGCTGGAGCAACTCGAGCACGCGCGCCGCGATCTCCTTGCGCGAGACGTGCCGCACCGAGAGCCCGAAGGCGACGTTCTCGCGAACGGTCATGTGGCGGAACAGCGCGTAGTGCTGGAAGACGAGCCCGACGCCGCGCTTCTGCACGGGCACCCGCGCGCAGTCCTCGCCGTCGATCAGCACCTTCCCGGAGTCGGGGACCTCGAGGCCCGCCACGATGCGGAGCACGGTGGACTTGCCGGCGCCCGAAGGTCCCAGGACCGCCGTGATGGCGCCCCGCGGCGCCTCGAAGGACACGTCTGCGACCGCCGGCGTGCCGGCCGACGTGAACCGCTTGGTGACCGCCTGCAGGACGATGCTCATACCGGTCGCGACCTCCGCTCAACGTACTTCTTGGTGACCAGGGTGAACAGCGCCAGGAGCGCGAGCAGCGAGGCGACGGCGAACGCGCCCACCGCATCGTACTGGTCGTAGAGAATCTGGGCGTGCAGAGGCAGCGTGATCGTCTCGCCGCGAACGTGCCCGGACACGACCGATACCGCGCCGAACTCGCCCATCGCCCGCGCGTTGCAGAGCGCGATCCCGTAGAGCAGGCCCCAGCGGATCTTCGGAAGGGTGACCCGCGCGAGAATCTGCCAGGCGCTCGCTCCCAGCGTCAGCGCGGCCGCCTCCTCGTCGCTGCCCTGCGCCTCCAGGACGGCGAGGACCTCGCGGGCGACGTACGGCACCGTGACGAAGGCCGTCGCCAGCACCACCCCCGGCACCGCGAAGACGATGCGGACCTGGCGCGCGTCGAGCCAGTCTCCCAGCCATCCCTGGCGGCCGAAGACCAGCACCAGCGCGAGGCCGGCGATCACTGGCGACACGCTGAAGGGGAGGTCGATGAGCGTGATGAGCAGGCGTTTGCCGCGGAAGCGGAAGTTCGCGATGGCCCAGGCCGCGGCGATTCCGAACAGCGCGTTGACCGGTACGACGATCGCTGCCGTGAGCAGCGTCAGCCCGATCGCGGAGCGCGCGTCGGGGTGGAGGATCGCCTCCAGGTACCTGCCCAGCCCCCCTCTCAGGGCGGTTGCGAACACGGCGCCGAGCGGCACGGCCACGAACAAGCCGAGGAGCACCGCCGCAGCCGAGACGAGCAGCCAGCGTACGGGCGCGGGCTCGGTCACCCCGGGCTGCCGGATCTGCGGAGCGATCAGGATCGACTCGCCGAACGGCATCCGTTTACCCAGGAGAAGGCCCCAGGCGCCGGACGCTCCAGCGCTGGAGCACGTTGGTTGCGAACAGGAGCGCGAACGAGGCGAGGAGCAAGACGAGCGCCAGCGCGGTGGCGCCGGCGTAGTCGTACTGCTCGAGCCGGGCGACGATGAGGAGCGGCGCGATCTCGGTGCGCAGCGGCAGGTTGCCCGAGATGAACACGATCGAGCCGTACTCGCCGAGCGCCCGCGCGACCGCCAGCGTGAACCCGGTGAGCACCGCGGGAAGGACGGTGGGGAAGATGACCCTCCCGAACGCTTGCAGCCTGCCGGCGCCCAGCACGGCAGCCGCCTCCTCTAGATGCGCGTCGATTCCGGCGAGCACCGGCTGGACGGTGCGGACGACGAACGGCAGACCGACGAAGGTCATCGCCAGCCAGACGCCGATCGGCGTGTACGCCACCTCGATCCCTAGCGGCGCCAGCCAGCGTCCGAGCCAACCGTCCGCCGAGTAGACCGCCGTGAGCGCCAGCCCGGCGACGGCTGTCGGAAGCGCGAAAGGCACGTCGACCAGCGCATCGAGCACGGAGCGCCCAGCGAACCGGTAGCGGACGAGGACCCAGGCGATGAGCAACCCGGCGACGGCATTTCCCGCGCCGGCGGCGACCGAGGCGAAGAAGCTGAGCCGGAACGACGCGAGCGCGCGCGCCGAGGTGGACGCGTGCCAGATGTCCTCCCAGCGCGCGGTCGCCCCGCGCAGCGCCACGCCCGCCAGCGGAACGAGCACGAGCAGGGTCAGGTAGAGGACGCTCGTTCCGAGCGACAGCCCGAATCCGGGGAGGATTCCGCGCGCGCGCCGCACCGTCATCGCTTCGCCTGCGCGACCGCGATCTGGTCGAAGACTGCGCCGTCGGCGAAATGCGTCTTCTGCGCCTTGTCCCACCCGCCGAACGCCTCGTCGATGGTGAACAGCTCGAGACGGGGGAACTGGCTTGAGTGGCGGGCGGCGGCCTCGGGCGACCGCGGCCGATAGTGGTGCCGCGCGGCGATCTCCTGGCCCTCCTCGGAGTAGAGGTGCTCGAGATACTCCCGCGCCAGCGCGCGCGTCCCGTGCTTGTCTGCGTACCTGTCCACGACCGCGACCGGCGGTTCCGCCAGGATGCTGACGGTCGGGACCACGATGTCGAAGCGGTCCTTGCCGATCTCGTCCGCGAGGAGGAGCGCCTCGTTCTCCCAGCAGAGCAGGACGTCCCCGACGCCGCGCTCGGCGAAGGTGGTGCTGGAGCCGCGCGCCCCGGCATCGAGGACGGGGACGTTGCCGTAGAGCGCCGCGACGTACTCGCGCGCCTTGCGCTCGTCGCCTCCGCTTCTCCGCAGAGCGGCGCCCCATGCCGCCAGGTACGCCCAGCGGGCGCCGCCCGACGTCTTCGGATTGGGCGCAATCACCGCGACGCCGCGGCGGGTGAGGTCCTCCCAGCGGCGGATCTTCTTCGGATTCCCCTTGCGCACGACGAACACGATGGTCGAGGTGTACGGAGCGCTGCGGTGGGGAAGCGAGCCCTGCCAGTCCGGCTTCAGCAGCCCGGCGCGCGCCAGCACGTCGACGTCGTGGGCCAGCGCGAGCGTGACAACGTCGGCCTCGAGCCCGTCGAGCACCGCGCGGGCCTGCTTCCCAGACCCGCCATGCGACTGCCGGATCTCCACCCTGGGCCCGCCCGCGGCCTGCCGCTGCCGCGCGAACGCCGCGTTGAAGTCCACGTACAGCTCCCGCGTCGGGTCGTAGGACACGTTGAGCAGCTGGACCTGACCGCGCGGCTCCGCGCCACGCCGGCACCCGGCCGACGCGAAGATCGCCGCGGCCAGGACCGCCCACCGATGTGTTCCTCGCCACCGCACTCCGCGCTCCTCGCGCTGAGACCACCCCCGCGAGACCGGAGGCGAACCGCTTCGAAGTCCCGAAGCACGAAGGCCCACGCACCGCGCCGGGTGGTGGGCCTCGAAGAACGTCCGGCCCGCTCAGGCGGCCGGCAAGCCCTCGCCCACCGGACGGCACCGACAGCGACAGGCGCAGATGGGGAGGTGCATCAGCGGCATTGTTCGCGCGGCCACCAGCGCTGTCAAGCGGGAGTCGCCGAATTCGATTCAGCCACTCCACGGTGGCAACCTGCAACGGGTCAATGCGCGCCGCGCTGTCCGACGAAGGCCGCGATCACGGACGCAACCTCGCGGCCGTGCGAAACCCACAGGTCGTTGTGATGCGCTCCTTCCACGCGCACAAGGCGCGCGTCCGGAAAGGTGCGCGCCAGCTCCACGCCCATCGAAAACGGCACGATCTCGTCGCGATCGCCGTGAACGATCAGCACCGGGACCCGGATCGATCGCGCGATCCCGCGCGTGTCGAATCGATCGCGCACCAGCCGGTGCATCGGAAGCGCGGGAAAGATGCGCCCTGCCAGGTCGGTCATCGACGTGAACGGCGAGATGAGCACCAGCGCCGCACCGTGTCCCTGGGCGGCGAGCTGCGATGCCACTCCCGAGCCGAGCGACTGGCCCTGGAGGACGATCCGTTCCCCCGCTGTGCCGAGACGGTCGCGGGCGTAGGCGAGCGCCTCGCGCGCCGCCGAAAGCAGGGTCTCCTCCGAAGGCGTTCCGGCCGCGAGGCCGTAGCCGGGGTACTCGACCGCGAGGACCCCCAAGCGGCCTGCCCGCAAACCGGTGATTACGCGCCCCAGATCGGCGAGCTGCTCGCCGTTTCCGTGAAAGTGCACGATGACCGGGGCCCCGGGAGGGGGAGGCGACCAGAGCGCAACAGTGGACGGGAGCCGCAGCAGCTCGCCCAGCTCGGCAGACGGCGTGCGCGCCGGCTGGGGCGCCGGGTAGATCAGCGCCCGCTGGCCGGCAAAGAGGGCGGCAACGCCGAGGACGATCACCACCGCGGCGATCGCCAGCGCCGCCTTCATCGGACGTGGAGACGCACGAACTTGCGCTTCCCCACCTTGATGAGGTGCGACCCGGGCGGCAGCGCGGCATTGGGGTCGCTGACCCGCTCGCCCTCCACGGTCACACCGCCCTGGGCGATGAGCCGCCGGGCCTCGGAGCCGGAAGCGGCCAGGCCCAGCTTGGAGAGCGCCTTCAGGAGCGGGAGCCGCTCGGCACCTGCATCGCGCGGAAGCTCGCGCTCCTCGATTTCGTCCGGCGCCTCGCGGCGCGCATGCACCTGCTCGAACGAGTCCTCGGCGGCGTGCGCCGCCTTCGCGCCGTGGTACCGCTCGACGATCTCCCGCGCCAGGGCCATCTTCGCCGCCTTCGGGTGGCCGCGGCGTAGCTCGGCGATCTCCGCGCTGGTGCGCCGGCTGAGCAGCTCGTAGTAGCGCCACATCAGCCCGTCGGAGACGCTCATCAGCTTGCCGTACTGGTCGGCTGCCGGCTCGTCGATCCCCACGTAGTTGCCGAGCGACTTGGACATCTTGTCGCCGACGATCTTGCCCTTCTCCTCGCGCGCGTCCGTGCCCTCCAGCAGCGGTCCGGTCAGGCACACCTGGGGCTCCTGGCCATACTCCTTCTGCAGGGTACGTCCCACCAGCAGGTTGAAAAGCTGGTCGGAGGAGCCCAGCTCCACGTCGGCCTTCAGCGCCACCGAGTCATAGCCCTGCGCAAGAGGGTAGAGCAGCTCGTGCAGCGCGATCGGCCGTTCCTCGGCGAAGCGCTTCTTGAAGTCGTCGCGCTCCAGCATCCGCGCCAGCGTGTACTTGGCCGCCAGCTTGATCATGCCGGGCGACCCGAGCGGGAGAAGCCACTCGCTGTTGAACCGCACTTCGGTGCGGTCCTTGTCGAGCACTTTGAATACCTGCCGCTTGTACGTCTCCGCGTTGGCG
>VBKO01000146.1 GCA_005888115.1 Deltaproteobacteria bacterium | reverse complement strand
CGACCTTCAGTCCGACCGCGAGCGCGGTCGCCGGGCTCACGCCGGCGCCGACCACACCCCGCGCCGAGCCCTCGAGCGCCTGGTGGATCTTCAGCGTGTCGCCCCAGAACGCTTCGTCGCCAAACGTCTCGAAGCGGAAGGTCTGCCGCCCTTCGTCGATGAGGGTCGCGGCCGACGTCTTGACCACGTCCACCGGAGGCGGAGGCGCATTGTTGCTGCTGCTGCAGGCTGACAGCGAAACCGCGAGCGCGAATGCGAGCGGCGCGGACGGCAGGCGAGGCGCAGGCATGAACGACCTCCGATTTATCTCAGAGAGTCACGAGCCCGCGCGAAGTCACACCTACATCTCGATCAGCCCCTTGCGCAGCCCCTCGGTGACCGCCTCGACCCGGTTGGTGACCTCGAGCTTCTGGTAGATGTGCTCGAGGTGGGTGCGCACCGTCGCGCGGGAGAGACCGAGCACGCGCGCCGCCTCGTTGTTGGAGAGCCCCTTCGCGATCAGCCGGAGTATCTCGATCTCGCGCACGGTGAGCGGACGGATGGGCGGCTCTTCGCGGATGCCGGGCGGCAGCGGCTCCGGCTGGGGCGGAGCGTTCGCGTCTTCCGGCACGCGGAAGTGCCGCAAGAGCCTGCGCGCGAGGTTCGGCTGGATCACGCTGCCTCCCGCCTTCACCTCGCGGATGGCGTCGATGACCTTCTCGCCGGTCGCGCCCTTGAGCAGGTAACCCGAGGCGCCCGCCTTCACCGCCTCGATCACCTTCTCCTCCTCGTCGAAGATGGTGAAGATCAGCACCTCGACGCCAGGCCAGCGCTTCTTCACCTCGCGCGTCACCTCGATTCCACTCATGCGCGGGAGCCCGAGGTCCTGAAGCACCACGTCGGGCTGCTGCTTCTCCAGCAGAGCCAGCGCGGCCTCGCCGGAGAGGGCCGTGCCGACCACCTCGATCTCGGGCGCATCCTGCAGGATCTTCAGCTGGTTCTTCAGCACCGGCGGCTGGTCCTCCACCACTACCACCTTGATCTTCTGCCCCTGCTTCGCGGGCGTGGCGTTCATCTGGCTTGCTCCTCTCCGGCGTGGACGGTCAGCTCGACGCGCGTTCCACGGCCCGGGGCCGAGGACAGCTGCAGGGTCCCCCCCACCTTGGTGGCGCGCTCGCGCATGTTCTCCAGGCCGAAGTGTCCTCCGCGCGAGAGCTCGGAGCTATCGGTAGGAAGGAGGAACCCGGGACCATGGTCCTGGACGCACACTGCCGCGGTGCCCGGGGCGAAGGCGAGCGCCACGTCCACCTCGGTGCCTCGCCCGCAGTGCTTGGCCACGTTGGTGAGGCTTTCCTGCAGGACGCGAAAGAGCGCGAGCGCGCTCTCCGGACCGACCGATCGCTCGCGCCCGGCGCGGGCGAAACGGATCTCCAGGCGGTGCCGGCCGGCGGCGACCTTGCAGTAATCCTGCAGCGCGGAGACGAGATCGAAGTTCTCCTGCATCATGCGCAGGGAGCGGCGGAGCTCGTCCATCGAGTCCTCCGCCGCGCCGTGCAAGTCGGACAGCTCCTTGCGGATGACGGGCAGCAGGGTGGCGCGCGACTCGCTCGAGCCCGTGAGCCTGGCGCGCACCTCGCTGCCGTCGATCATGTTCAGGAGGTACTCGCTCTGGATGACCACGCTGCTGAGCACACCGCCCAGCCCGTCGTGGATCTCGCGCGCCAGGCGGTTGCGCTCCTCGACGACGGCCATCTCGCGCACGGTACGGTGCAGCCGCTGCAGGTCGCGGTGGCGCGCGCGATCGCGCTCGTTCAGGTACACCATCAAGTAGACGAGGATGCAGTTGATCGCCGAGTACCAGAGCAGGATGAAGAGATCGAACTGGACCACCGGCCGCCCGCCGAGGAGCTGATCGAGCTTGGCGACCGCGGGAAAGGTGAGGATCGGTGGCACCACCGCGAACGGCGAGGGAAACAGCAGCACGAACAGGGTAGTGAAGAGCAGCTGGGCTGCGAGCAGCGGGCTGCGCAGCCCGCCAGTCATCGAGACGAGCCAGACCAGCACGCAGAGGTCGCAGCAGAGGGTGACGAAGGTGACCGCGCGGCCCAGGCGAGGGCGCCCGATGAGCCAGTAGTTCGCCGCCGTGTAGCCGACCATCGCGACGTAAACGGCGAATGCCGCCCTGCCGCCGACGCCGAATGACTGCGACCACCCCGGGACGCCGATGACCCCGAGGCCCAGCACGAGGAACGCGATCCGAGCGTAGAACAAGCCGCGAGCCCGGGTGAGGAACCGGTCCTCGACGAATCCCGAGCTGCTCGACTCCGCCCTGCCGGACGCCAGAGCGCCGGTCCGTTCCGACCCGAGCACCGCGGCGAAAGACCCCCCCACGCGCCGATGCTAGCAGCGGCGGACGAACAGGGGCAAACAGGGCGGGCCGCGGGGGGCGCTGCTCACGGCGCGTGCGCCTTCAGCACTTCCGATGGGCAGGCTTGCTGGAGCTCCGGGTGCTTGCGGACGAGGTGCTGCAGGCGGTCGGTGGTCTGGCCCGTCCGCTCGTCGAACAGAGGCGTGCCCCCCGTGTACATGGTTCCGACCGGGTCTCCGTACTGGTTCAGGTCCCGCTGGGCCAGCCACTGCTCCACGCAGGAGACGGCCTGCGCGTCCGCTGCCGCCGGGCCGGGGGACGAAGGAGGCGAGGCCCGGCAGGCGGCGGCGAGCAGGACGGCGATTCTTGCAGCCCTCATGGCGCATCCTTATTCTGCGGCGCTCGCGGAGGCTAGCCAATGGACGACCTGTTGCAGCGACCCACGCCGCTTTTGCGCTGGCGCGGAGCGCTGCTCAAGCTCGAGTCGCTCCGCCCGGGAGGCGGCGCCGACGACCGCGTGCTGGGCATCCTTCCCCAGCTTCCACGCGGCAGCCAGGCCTCGCTCGCGGCCACCGCCGGAGGCGCCCTCGCCGCCGCCGGCTGGGCGCGCCGGTACGGGGTGCAGCTCGCCGTCGCGGTGCACGGCGCCATCTCGCACGAGATGCGCGAGACATTGCGAGTGTGGGGCGCCCGATTCGAGCACCTGCCGTCGCGCGAGGCCGCCATGCACCGCGCGCGGGAGCTGCCCGGTACGCCGCTGCCTCCGCTCGACGGGCCCAAGGCCGCGGCCGAGTGCGCGCGCACGCTCGGCGCGGAGGTGATGGCCGATCTCCGTTCGGCGCCGGCCGCGGTGGTCGGACCTGCCGGGGCGGCGGCCGCCCTGCTCGGGACGCTGCAGGCGGTCCGGACGCGTTGGCCGGAGACGCGCGGCATCGCGCTGGTCGCCGCGGACGTGGAGTTGCCCGAGCTGCCGCTCCGCACGGAGATGCCCGGGTTCGAGCTGCGGCGCGTCTCGTTCACGGAGGCTTCCCGTGCGCGCGCCGAGCTGGCGCGGACCGGCGGCGTGCTCGCGTCGCATGCCGCCGCGGCCGCCGCGGTGGCTGCCGGCCAGGGTTCCCTCGCCCTCGTCACTTCCGCGGGCGAGCGCGAGTTCAGCCTGGAGCGCGCCGGATGAGGACGGCCGTCATCCTCGGCATGGGCGGACTGGGGTGCCCCGCAGCGCTGGCGCTCGCCGAGGAGATGCCCGGAGTCCGACTGCTGCTCGTGGACCATGACCGGGTCGAGCGCTCGAATCTCGCGCGGCAGATCCTCTTCACCGAGACCGACGTCGGACAACCGAAGGCGGAAGTCGCAGCGCGCCGGCTGTCGCGGCTGGTTCCCGGCGCGCGCGCGGAGGCCCTCGTGCATCACTTCGGCGCGAGTTCGGCCTCGGAGCTGCTCGCCGGCTGCGACGTGCTCCTCGACGGCACCGATTCGTTCGAAACCCGCTTCGTCGCGAACGACGCTGCCTGCGCCGCGCGCATCCCGCTCATCCATGGCGCGGTGCTGGGGTGGGGTGGCCAGCTCCTCGCCGTCCTGCCAGGGCAGGGCTCGTGCTTGCGTTGCCTGTTCGAGGGCCCCCCGCCGCCGGGTGCCTTGCCCACCTGCGCCGAGGCCGGCGTCGCGTCTCCTTTGTGCGGGGTCGTCGGGGCAGCGATGGCGTCGGAAGCGGCCCGCGTCCTGCGCGGCGAGCGGCCGCACGCGATCGCACGCCTGCATCAGTGGGACGCGCTGCGCGAGACGGAGCGGGACGTGCCGGTTCCCCGCGATCCGCGCTGCCCGGCCTGTGCGCTCGCGCCGGAGGCCGCTCTCCGGCATCCTTGAGGAAGGAGGTTCCAAGAGAATGCCAGTCATCGTGAAGATCCCCGCTCCTCTACGGCCGCTCACCCAGGGCCAGAGCGAGGTGTCCGTCGAGAACGCCGCGACCGTGCAGGCCGCCGTGGAGGACCTTTCGCGCCGCTACCCCGGATTGCGCGAGCGGCTTCTCGACGACAAAGGTGCCCTGCGCCGGTACGTGAACATCTTCCGCAACGACGAGGACATCCGGCATGGCAAGTCGCTGCAGACGGCGCTGGCCGAGGGCGACAAGCTGACCATCGTGCCGGCCATCGCAGGGGGATAGATGCGGCTCACGGAGGCGCAGCAGGAGCGGTACGCCCGCCACCTGCTCCTCGACGAGCTGGGAGGCGAAGGCCAGGAGCGCCTCCTGTCTTCGTGCGTCCACGTCCGTGGAACGGGTCGCGCGGCACGCTGGGCCGCTCGTTACCTGGCCGCTTCCGGGATCGGAGCGCTCGTCCTCGACGATCCCGCAGCCGCGGTCGAGTGCCGGCAGCTGTCTCCCGAAGCCCGGATCCTCTCTCCCGCAGACCTCGACCGCCGCCCGGATCTGGACCTGGACGTCGGGGCCTCAGCGCTAGCGGCCAGCCGCGAGTCGCCAGCCGAGCTTGGCGCGATGGCAGCGCTCCGCGCGCTGCGGCAGCTGGGACGGCCGTGATCGTCGACGCACTCGCGCAGGCCGTCGGCAATACCCCGATGGTCCGTCTCCGCGCCCTCGAGCGCGAGACGCCCGGCGTCGAGATCTGGGCCAAGCTCGACTGGCTCAACCCCGGCGGGAGCGTGAAGGATCGCGCCGGACTGTTCATCGTCCAGGATGCCATCGAGCGCGGCCTGGTCGGACCGGGGCGGACCCGCACGCTGATCGACTCGACCAGCGGCAACACCGGGATCGCGTATGCCTGGCTCGGCGCCGCGCTCGGGGTCCCGGTCGCGCTGGTGATGCCCGGCAACGTCTCCGAAGCGCGCAAGCAGCTCACCCGCGCGTACGGTGCGCAGCAGATCTTCAGCGATCCGCTCGAACAGTCGGACGGGGCGATCCGGCTCTGCCGCACGCTCGTCGCCGAGGAGCCGGAGCGCTGGTTCTACGCCGACCAGTATTCGAACCCGATGAATCCGCGCGCGCACGAAGTGACGACCGCGCAAGAGATCTGGCGGGACACCGGGGGCCGCGTCACGCACTTCGTCGCCGGCATCGGCACCGGCGGCACCATCATGGGCACCGCTCGCGGCTTGAGGCGACACGGAGCCGTACAGGTGATCGCGGTCGAGCCGGAGGAGGCGCTCCACGGGCTGGAGGGTCTCAAGCACATGCCCTCCAGCATCGTGCCGCCCATCTACCGGGAAGAGGAGCTGGACCGGAAGTTGTCCGTGTCCACCGACGCAGGCTGGGACATGGCGGAGCGGCTCATCGTGGACGAAGGCTTGCTCGCGGGGCACAGCGCCGGCGCGGCGGCGGTCGGTGCGCTGCAAGTCGCGCGCGAGTTGGCCGCGTCCGGACGCCGCGGCGTGGTGGTGACGCTGTTCCCGGACCGCGCCGACCGGTACTTGCCGCCGGCGGAAGCGCCGTGACCGGTAGGGAGCTGCAGCCGGTGATGGCAGCGATCGCCGCCCACGCGCGGAGCACCTATCCAGCCGAATGCTGCGGACTGGTGCTGGCCGGCGGCGACGGAGCGCTGCGATTCGTCCCGGTCGCCAACATCGCGGGCACCGCGGCGGCGGCGGGGAACAGCCAGCGGACTCGTCGCGACGGCTACGTGATGGACCCCAAGGCGCTGCTCGCGGCGCTTGCGGAGATCGAGCAGGGCGGCGGCAGGCTGGCAGCCATCGTCCATTCCCATCCCGACGTCGGGGCGTATTTCTCGTGTGAGGACCGCGAAA
>VBKO01000145.1 GCA_005888115.1 Deltaproteobacteria bacterium | reverse complement strand
AAGAGGTGACGTGCATCCTCTGCATGCGCTCCAGATTTCGTTGCCCTCGTCGAAACCGGTTCGCCCCCAAAGCGAACCCCGCTCGGACGGAATGCCCTCGCGGCTGCCGGGACAACATAACCGGCCGGAACGGCTGGTCAAGCTACCCGGCGCCACCTCGGACCACATCGGCCTCTCCCTTTGAAATTGCTAGGCTACCGAGCAGGAGGGCGCCATGTTGCTCGACGTTCTACGGACGGCTTACCGCTGGTACGCGCTCAACAAAGCCCCGTTCGAGCTGCTCGGTCTGGGACTCGCGGTGCTCGGTACGCTGTTCGCGATGCTCTCCATCAAGGACGGCCAGAAGCTCACCCGCGATCTGCGCACCGTCTTCGACCACCTCACCACCCGCGAGGCCGGTGCGTTCCCCGCCTACATGGAGGAAGTGGAGCGGCTCATCGCGGACGCGCGGGAGTCGATCTTCGTCGCCACCGACTTCCCCGCTCACGGCGTCTGGACCGACCGCGGGCGCTACGGCAATTACGTGAAGGCGCTCGAGAACCGCAAGGCCGACCGCGTCCGCCGCGGGCACCCGCTCAACATCCAGCTGCTCACGCTGGACGGCCCGGGACGCGAGCGCGTCCTCGAGGAGCGCTTCCCCGAGTCGCGCTGGAGGGAGTACCTGAAGCGCGGCGGGTTCCAGAAGAGCCGCCGCATGTACGAAGAGCTGGAGAGCGGCCAGGTCTCGGAGACCCGCGAGAAGTTCATCGCCGAGATGCTTTCCCGGCAGGAACGCGCTCTCGACGCCGACCTGCGTTTCGCCGAGCGTTGGGAGTACCCGGGGCTCATGCCCATGTACCTCTGGATCGTCGACGGCGAGAAGGCCGTGTTCGCCATTCCCAGCTTCGGCGACCAGCTCACCGAGTACGGCTTCGTCACCCAGGAGGCCGGCCTGGTGCAGGCGCTCCTCTCGGTCTGGTCGCGCTACGTCGAGGCCTCGCGTCGCGTGTCGTCGGGTCCGGCATTGACCTCCGTCAAGGCGAGCTGAATCCCGGTCATCCTGGCGCTCTCCTCCCAGAGCCTGCGCGCGACCGACTCGTCCAGCGCCTCGCGCGGGGGGCGGCGGGGTTTGCGATTCACGAAGTATTTCCCCGTCACGCCTTCCACCTCGGGCGAGGTGGCGAGATAGATCGAGGTGCGGGCACCCTTCTCCTCGGAGATCAGGAACGGTCGCAGGAGCTTCACCGCGAGCGTGAAGATCCCGGCGTTATTGTGCCCGAAGCGCGAAGCGACGCCGCCGGGATGGAGCGCGTTGCTCGTCACACCCGTCCCGCCGAGACGGCGCGCGAGCTCGTTGCTGAAGAGGATGTTGGCGAGCTTCGCATTGGCGTACGCGCGGGCGCCCTTGTATCGACGCTTCAGCTCCAGGTCGTCGAAATCGATGTGTCCCAGCATCGACACGGCCGAGGCCACGTTGACCACCCTCGCCGGCGCGCTCGACTTCAGCACCTCGAGCAGCAGCTGTGTGAGCAGGAAGTACGCGAGATGATCGACGGCGAATGTCTGCTCGATGCCGTTCGGCGACAGGCTTTGCTTCATGAAGATCGCCCCGGCGTTGTTGACCAGCACGTGCAGCCGATCGTGGCGACTCTTGAACTCCTCGGCGGCCCGACGGATCTGCGCCTGGGAGCCCAGGTCGCAAGCCAGCGTCTCCACCCTGTCGTGACCGGCGGCCCGGCGGATCTCCGCGGCCGTGTCCTCGGCCTTGCGCAGGTCGCGGGCGAGCAGCACCACCCTGTGCCCCTGTTGCGCCAGCGCGCGGGCCGTGACCTTGCCGATTCCCGACGTCGCTCCCGTGACCAGCGCGATCCGTTCCATGGTCAGCGCCTGCGCGCGCGGTCCATCTCGCGCTTCGCGTCCTTCTCGGCGATCGCGTCCCGCTTGTCGGCCGCGCGCTTTCCCTTCGCGACGCCGATCTCGACCTTCACCTGGCCGTCCTTGAAGTACAGCGAGAGCGGGATGAGCGCGTACCCGCCCTTCTGCTGCTGCTCCAGGAGCCGGTCGATCTCCCGCCGGTGCAAGAGCAGCTTGCGCGTGCGCTTCGGCTCGTGGTTGAGGAGTGGCCCCGCCGCCTTGTACGGCGGGATCTGCGCGTTGAGCAGGAACAGCTCGCCATGCTGGCCGACCGCGTATGCGTCCGAGAGCTGCGCTGACCCCTCGCGCAGACTCTTCACCTCGGTGCCGGTCAGCGAGATGCCGGCTTCCACCCGGGACTCGACGTGGTAGTCGAACAAGGCGCGTCGGTTCTTCGCGATCACTTTGACGTGCGACTTCTCGCTTTCGCTCATCCAGCCTCGCCCAGCGCGCCGTTGTCGATGAGCCGCGTCTTGCCGGCGAACGCCGCGATGAACAGCCGCGTGGATCCGTCCGCTTGCGCTGGCCGCTGCAGCTCGACCGGATCGCGCAGCTCCGCATAGTCGGCCCGTAGCCCATGCCGGTCGAGCGTCTCGGCTACTGCGCGTTCGAGAGTGGGCACGTCGCGCTCTCCCGCGGCGAATCGCGCTCGCGCCTCGGACAGCGCGCGCCAGAGGCCGAGGGCGCGCGGGCGCTCCTCGGAGGAGAGGTACGCGTTGCGCGACGAGAGGGCGAGCCCGTCCTTCTCCCGCACGATGGGGCGCCCCACCACGTCGGTCCCCAGGTTCAGGTCGTGCGCCATGCGCCGGATGACGAGGAGCTGCTGGTAGTCCTTCTCGCCGAAGAACGCGCATTCCGCCCGCGAGAGCGCGAACAGCTTGGCGACCACGGTGCACACGCCGCGGAAGTGGCCGGGCCGGCTGGCCCCGCAGAGCGGTTGCGCCAGCGGACCGGGGTCCACGTACGTCTGGAAACCGGGCGGATACATCTCCTCCGGGCCCGACGGCGCGAAGACGAACGAGGCACCCGCTGCCTCGCACTTGCGCAGGTCGCCTTCCATGTCGCGGGGGTACCGCTGGAGGTCCTCGTGGGGCGCGAATTGCGCCGGGTTCACAAAGATCGTCGCCGCCACGGTAGGTGCTGCTTGGCGGGCGGCCCGGATCAAAGAGATGTGGCCCTCGTGCAGGTACCCCATGGTCGGCACGAGGGCCAGCGGTCCGTCGAGCCGCGCCTCCTGGCAGGCGCGGCGGAAGTCATGCGCGGTGCGGACCAGGGGCAGCACGCGTCACTCGCGCCCGGCGACGGAGTACAGCTTGACGGCGGCGGGCGGCGCGCTCGGTTTCTCCGAGCTGAAGGTGTGCTCGGCGGACGGGAAAGCGCCGCCGCGCACCTCCTCGCGATAGCGGGTTGCCGCATCGCCGATCACCTGCGCCAGGTTCGCGTACTTCTTCACGAACTTGGGCGAGAACTCCGGGTTCATGCCGAGCAGGTCGTAGACCACCAGCACCTGTCCGTCGCAGTCGAGGCCGGCGCCGATGCCGACGGTCGGGATGGCGATGCCGCGGGTGATCTCCGCGCCCAGGTCGGCGGGGATGGCCTCGAGGATGAGCGAATAGCAACCGGCCTCTTCCAGCGCCCGGGCATCCGCGATCAGCCGCGCCGCCTTGTCCTCGCCGCGGCCCTGCACCACGTAGCCGCCCATCTTGTGGACCGACTGCGGGGTGAGCCCGATGTGGCCCATCACCGGAATGCCGGCGCGCACGATGCGTTCGACGACCTCGCAGTACTCGGCGCCGCCCTCCAGCTTGACTGCCTCCATGCCGCCCTCGGCGACCAGACGCATCGCGTTCTTCACCGCCTCGTCGGCGCTGGCCTGGTACGAACCGAACGGCATGTCGCCGACCAGGTGCGCGCGGCTGGTGCCCCGGGCCACGGCCGCGCAGTGATAGACCATCTGGTCCATGGTCACCGGCAGCGTGGTGTCGTGCCCCTGCACGACCATACCGAGCGAGTCCCCCACCAGGAGGACGTCGATCTGTGCCTGGTCGAGGAGCCGGGCGAAGGACGCGTCGTAGGCCGTGAGCATGGTGATGCGCTCGCCGGCCTGCTTCATCTTGCGCAGTGTGTGGATGGTAACCTTCTTCAAGGTTCACCTCCGGATTTTGGGGACCGCGCCTTCCGCGTCGCCGCGCGCCGGTCGCCGACCTCGAAAGGTTCAGCGCCGGACAGCTCGCCTCGGGCCACACCGATCCACCCGAGAAGATATCATTGTTACAGCCCCGCGCCACCCACCCGGACGCACCCTGTCACACGCGCGTGCCGAGGGGCTGGTAGTACTGGGTGCCCGACTTGCAACGCGCGATGGCGCGGATCAGGTCGTCCAGGTCCTGCTCGCTCTCCGCGAAGTCGATGTCGCTGGTGTTGATGACCAGGAGCGGCGTCTCGTCCCAGCGGTGGAAGAAGTCGTTGTAGGTGCGCGAGAGCTCGGCGAGGTACTCGGCATCGAAGCGGCGCTCGAACTCGCGGCCGCGCTTCTTGATGCGCGGGAGCAGGACGTCGAGCCGGGCCTGCAGGTAGATGACCAGGTCCGGCTTGAGGACCCGCGGCCCGAGATGCTCGTAGATGCGCTCGTAGAGGGCCAGCTCGTTGGCGTCGAGCGTGATCGACGCGAAGATCCGGTCCTTCGCGAACAGGTAGTCCGAGATGGTCACGCTGTTGAACAGGTCCTGCTGGAACAGGTCCTGCTGCTGCTTGAAGCGGGAGAGCAGGAAGAAGAGCTGTGTCTGGAACGCGTACTTCTGGCGGTCCTGGTAGAAGCTCGAGAGGAACGGGTTCTCCTCCACGATCTCGTACAGTCCGCGGCCGCGGAACCGCTTGCACAGCGCGCGCGTCAGCGTCGTCTTCCCGACGCCGATGGGACCCTCGATCACGATGTACCGGTGCTTCAGCCGTTCCATCGGGGGGCGCAGTCAAGCACAAGCCCGCCCTCCTTGCGAGGCTTGACATCACGCCGGCCTTCGATTTGCGCGCCGGCCGACGAGGACGCAGGATCGCGGCATGGCGAAGAGCTTCCGCATCGACGATCCGTACAGCGGTGAGATCGTCGCCGAGCGCCGGTTCCTGGCTCCCGGCGAGATCGAATCCGTCCTGGCCCGCGCTTCCCGGGCGCAACACGCCTGGGCGCGCAGCGGCGTCCCCGAGCGGGTGGCGCTCTGCGAGCGGTTCTGCGCCGCATTCGAGCGGGACGGCGAGCGCATCGCGGCCGAGATCACGCGGCAGATGGGGAAGCCGCTGTCGCAGGCGCGCGGCGAGGTGAAGACGGCGCTCGTTCGCGCGCGGCACATGATGTCGATCGCGGCGGACGCTCTCGCCGACGAGCGGCTGCCGGCTGCGCCCGGCTTCACGCGCTTCGTCCGCCACGAGCCGGTCGGCGTGGTCCTGGACATCAGCGCCTGGAACTACCCCCTGCTCATCACCGTGAACGTGGTCGTCCCCGCCGTGCTGGCCGGAAACGCGGTGCTGATCAAGCACGCCATGCGCACAGCGCTCTGCGGCGAGGCGTTCGAGCGCGCCTTCGCCGCCGCCGGCGCTCCGGAAGGGCTGGTCACCGCCGTGCACGCCGATCACGACGGTTGCGCGCGCATCATCGCCCGTCCGGAGATCGGGTACGTCAGCTTCACCGGCTCGGTGCGCGGCGGGCACGAGGTGTACCGCGAGGCCAGCAAACGGTTCATCGACGCCGGACTGGAGCTGGGCGGCAAGGACCCCGCCTACGTTGCTCCGGACGCCGACCTCGAGCACGCCGTCGCCAACCTCGTCGAGGGCGCGTTCTACAACGCCGGCCAGAGTTGCTGCGGCATCGAGCGCATCTACGTCCACAGGAGCCTCTACGATCGCTTCCTCGAGGGAGCGCTGGCGGAGGTCCGCAAGCTGCGGATGGGCGATCCGATGGACGCCGCAACCACGCTTGGTCCGATG
>VBKO01000144.1 GCA_005888115.1 Deltaproteobacteria bacterium | reverse complement strand
ACGGGTCCTTCGCTGGGCTGGTGCGCAAGGTGCACCGTCCGGCCGCGGCCGCGCAGGCGCTCGGCGAGGAGCTGCGCCTGCGTGGTGGTCCCCGCGCCGTCGAGACCCTCGAAGACGATGAACCGCCCGGGCAGCACGCTCACGGCCTCGCCTCCGGCGGATCGATGCCGAGCTCGGCACGGACCTGGCGCAGGCGGCGCAGCGCCGCGCGCTCGGCGCGCAGCTGGGCTCGCGCCCGGAGGTAGGAGCGCACGCCGTCCCAAAGGAGCCACCCGTCGATGACCGCCAGCGGGTAGAAGAAGAGCGGCAGCCGCGTCGAGTCCCACGCGAGCTTGCCGCACACGCCGCTCAGTACGGCCCAGACGAACCCTTCCACCGCGGCGCGCGCGAACCCGTCGACCGAGCGACGCGCGCGCGAAGCCTCCTGCAGCCGGCGCAGCTCGGCCTCGAGCTCCTCGGTGCCGTGCCGCTGGACCATGGGCGGCTCTCTATGGCGCGCGAGCTCGGGCAAGTCAATCCACGGAGCGGAGGCTCGGTGAGGAGGAACTGCGCATCAGGCTTGGCGTACGGGAAGGGGTACGCCGCATTCGGCGCAGCGCGCGCCCGGCGCGACGCGCGCGAAGCACGCCGGGCAGAGCACGGCGTCACCGGCGGACGCCTGCGCGTCCGGCGCGGGAAGCGGCGGGGCGAAATACCGCGCGCGCTGCCGTCCGCACGAATCGCACAGCGCCGACGCGGAAACGGCGCCGCACCACGGGCAAGCGCCGGAGTCGACCGGCGGCGGGGTGCGGGGATCCGTGTCCTCGTCCCGCCCGCTCTCCAACTCCAGCGGCCCGGGGGACCAGTTCTGCGGCTCGCCACTCGCCTCGTAAGGCGTCCGCTCCACTTCGAGCCGCTCCTCGGGCGCGCGTAGCGAGCGCGGCGCGACCGCGGTCGGCTCCAGCTCGGGGACGCGCTCCACCTGCGCCTCGGCGGCGGCGTGCAGCGTCGGCTCTAGCCCGTCGACGGGCGGCGCGAAGCCGGGCACCTCGGTCGGCCTGCGGAGGACCCGCCCGCAATTGGCGCACTCGACCGCGGTCTGCGGGTTGTCCGTGTCGCACACCGGGCAGGCAGGCATCGGACCAGCTTAGCGCGGCGGCGCCGCCTCGCCCAACCACGAGAGTGCCGGCGCCGCTCTTGACCTGGGGGCGCGTCCTGTGGATCGGGTCCACCCACTCGACGGCCTGCGGCTGCTCGACGCCCTCGATGTCGAGGTTCACCACCACCGGCTCCTGCCCGCTGCGCACCAGGACGCATTCCAGCGGCTCGTCGGCGGCGTTGATCGTCATTCGAGCACGCCTCCCATCATGCGCGCCTCGCGCAGGTCCAGGTCGTGCTCGATCAGGCGCAGCACCTCGTCGCTGATGCGGCCCTCGTTGCGGAGCCGGATGGCCGTCTCCCGCTCCACCTGCATGACCTCGCGCAGCAGATCGACGTACTTGCGGTGCCCCTCGGGGCCGTTCCCGTCTGGCGAGTCCGCGAGCGCTTCCAGGCGCTCCCGGTAGTGCTGCGCCAGATCGTCGTAGAACCCCGCCCAGCGCGGGTCGTCCCTGGGGCGCCCCTCCTCGATGTGCCGCAGCGCCGCCTCGAGCACGATGCGCTGCGCCTCGGCCAGCTCGCAGTTCGCCCCTTCGTTCCCCGCCAGTCCCAGCGCCCGGATCACCACGGGCAGGCTCAACCCCTGCCCCACCAGCGTGACGACGATGACGCAGAAGGTGAGGAAGATGATCAAGTTGCGCTGCGGGAACGGCCTTCCGTCCGAGAGCATCTGGGGCAGCGCCAGGGCCGCCGCCAGCGCGATGACCCCGCGCATGCCGGTCCAGCCGACCACGAAGATCTGCCGCGCCGGAGGCGTGTTCTCCCTCTGCCCGAGGATCCGCCGCCGGATGAAGTAGGCGAGGCGAGCACCGGGAAAGACCCAGAACAGGCGCAGCAGGACGACCACCGCGCTGAACAGCGCGCCGTAGAGGAGCAGGGCGCGGAGGCCGTATTGCCCGCGGATGCCGGCCAGCACGTAGGGGAGCTGCAGCCCGATGAGGACGAACACCACGCCGTTCAGGATGAACGTCAAGGCGTTCCACACCGCGTAGATCTGGATCCGCACGCGCGGAGAGAAGAAGCGCGTGCTCTGCCGGCTCAGGTAGAGGCCGGACGCCACCACCGCGAGGACGCCCGAGGAGCGCACCGCCTGCGCAGCGAGGTAGGCAGCGTACGGCACCAGGATGCTCGTGGTGATCTCGATGGGTGCGTCGTCGATGCGAAGCTCGAGCCATTCGATCAAGCGTCCGAGGACGAGGCCGATGCCGATCCCGCCCGCGATGAGCCAGCAAAGCCGCAGCGCGGCCTCGCCGACATCCGGGGTCTGGCCGTAGACCACCATCGCGATGCCGAACTCGAGCGCCAAGAGACCGGTGGCGTCGTTCACCAGGCTCTCGCCCTCGAGCACGTCCACGATGCGCCGCGGAAGCCCCAGCCGCTTGGCGATGGTGGTCGCGGCGATCGCGTCGGTGGGAGCGACCACCGCGCCGAGCACGACCCCCAGGCGCCAGTCGAAGCCGCCGAAGGCCCACCTGGCGCAGAACGCCACGCCGAGCACGGTGAAAGCGACCAGGCCGAAGGCGAGAGAGCAGATGCTGACCAGGTTGTACGAGAAGTCGCGCCAGGAGGTCGTCCAGGCGCCCGCGTAGAGCAGCGGCGGCAGGAAGACGAAGAAGACGAAGTCGGGATCGAGGGTGACCCGCGGGATTCCCGGTATGAAGCTCAGCGCGAGACCTGCAATGAGGAGGACGATGGGGAACGGCGTCTGCAGCCTGCGCGCGAGCGCGCCGAACACCACCACGAACACGAGCAACAGCAACAAGACGAGCTGGACTGCCTGCACGCCGCCGCCTTGCATCGGCGGTCAGTGTACGCTGCGCTGGGACGACCCGGTGAGCGGCACGAAGCGCACCTGCATGAGACCGCGCTTCTCCAGGCGGCCGGAAGGAACGCGCCGCCAGAGCTGCAGCTCCTGCTGCTCCGGGGACGGGCCTACCGGCAGCACGAGGCGGCCGCCAGGCGCGAGCTGATCGAGGAGCGCCGGGGGCACCTCGTACGGCGCCGCCGAGACCAGGATGGCGTCGAACGGGGCGGCCTCGGGCCAGCCGAGCGCGCCGTCTCCCACGCGCAGCTGGACGTTGCCGTAGCCCAGCTCGGCCAGCACGCGCCCGGCGCGGCCGGCGAGCTCGGGGATGATCTCGACGCTGCGGATCTCCGCGCTGACCGGCATCATCTCCGCCAGGATCGCCGTCGCGTACCCGGAGCCGGTTCCCACCTCCAGCACGCGCTCGCGACCGGTCATCTCCAGCGCCTCGATCATCGCCGCCACCACGTACGGCTGCGAGATGGTCTGGCCGCAGCCGATCTCGAGCGGGCGGTCGGCTTCGGCTTCGTCCCGCGCCTCGTCGGGCACGAAGAACGATCTCGGCACCCGCGCGAACGCGGCCAGCACGCGCGGATCGCGGATGCCCTGATCGATCAACCGGCGGACGAGGAGGCTCTCCCTCCCCGCCGCTCCGTTGCCTTGGATCCAGAGGGCCATGGGGGGAATCAGGTCTCGTCCGGGTAGTGAGAGAGACCGATGCGGTTGCCCTCCGGGTCGCGGAGGTAGAGCGTCCAGCGGGTGCGGTGGACGATCTCGATGCCGAGCTCGTTCAGCCGGCGCTCCCACGCGTGGCGGTCGTGCGCGGGGATGCGGAGGGCGAGCAGGTGCAGTCCGCCGTGCGGATCGCGAAACGGCGTGGGAAGACGCTCCACGTCGCAGGCCTCGAGCGCGATGAATTCCTCACCCTCCCCCACAGAGAGCCACACCGACCGCTCGCCGGGCCGTCCGTCTTCGTGGGGCCACCGCCGGACCACCTTGAGACCCAGCACGTCGCCGTAGAAGCGCACCGCCCCGGCCAGGTCCTTCACCTGGATGGCGAGGTGGTGATGGCCGCGCACCGACGGCATCCTGCGAGTGTACGAGGGTTGACGCGCTTTTTACAGCGCGGAAGATCGTGAGGATGCAGTATAAGCGCGCACCCCTCCTCCCATGATTGCTCGAGAGCAGATCCGCAATATCGCGATCATCGCGCACGTCGACCACGGCAAGACCACCCTGGTCGATTTCATGCTGCGCCAGACGGGGATCTTCCGCGCCAACGAGGCCATGGTGGACCGCGCCATGGACACCAACGAGCTGGAGCGGGAGAAGGGCATCACCATCCTGGCGAAGAACACCGCGGTCACCTATCGCGGCGTGAAGATCAACATCGTCGACACGCCCGGACACGCGGACTTCGGCGGTGAGGTGGAGCGCGGACTCCGTCTCGTGGACGGAGTGCTCCTGCTGGTCGACGCCGCCGAGGGCCCGCTCCCGCAGACGCGCTTCGTGCTCGGCAAGGCGTTGGCCCTGGGACTGCCCGCCGTGGTGGTGGTCAACAAGATCGATCGCCAGGACGCGCGGCCGGCCGAGGTCCTCGACGCCATCTACTCTCTGTTCATCGATCTGGGCGCGAGCGAGCACCAGATCGAGTTCCCGGTGATCTACGCGGTGGCGCGCTCGGGGCGGGCCTCGCTGCGCTTGTCCGACTTCGACGACCTGCCGGTCGGCCAGGCCGCCGCGCCGGGCGCGGCGCCGCATCCGGGCGAGACCCCCGGAGCGCGGGCGCGCACGCTGGAGCCGCTGCTCGACGCCATCCTGGAGGCCATTCCGCCGCCCAAGAAGGCCGAGACGACCCACGACAAGCTCCAGATGCTGGTCGCCAACCTCGACTATGACGACTACGTCGGCCGGCTCGCCATCGGCCGGCTCTCGAGCGGGTCGGTGGAGGCCGGCCAGTCGGTCGCGGTGTGCCGCGCGGACGGCAGCACGCCCCGCGGCAAGGTGAACAAGATCTTCGCCTTCGAGGGGCTCAAGCGCATCGAGATCGCCGAGGCGGGCCCGGGCGAGATCATCTCGCTGGCCGGCATCGAGGAGATCGCCATCGGCGACACCATCGCCGACTCCGAGCACCCCATCCCGCTCGAGCGCATCCACGTCGACGAACCCACGATGTCGATGATCTTCAAGGTCAACGACGGACCTTTCGCCGGCCGGGAAGGCAAGTACGTGACGTCGCGCAACCTGCGCGAGCGGCTGCAGAGGGAGGCGTACCGCAACGTCGCCATCCGCGTGCAGGACACCGACTCGCCGGACGCGTTCAAGGTGGTGGGCCGGGGCGAGCTGCAGCTCGCGGTGATCATCGAGACCATGCGCCGGGAGGGGTACGAGCTGACCGCCTCCAACCCGGAGCCGGTGACCAAGGAGATCGACGGCGTCCTGCACGAGCCGATGGAGCTGATGGTGTGCGACGTCCCGCAGCCCTCGGTCGGCGTGGTGACGGAGCGAATGGGGCCGCGCAAGGGCCGGATGGTGGAGATGCAGCAGCTCGGCTCGGACCGCGTGCGCCTCAACTTCCGCGTCCCCGCCCGCGGGCTGGTCGGGTTCCGCAACGAGTTCCTCACCATCACGCGCGGCGAAGGCATCATGTCCTCGCAGTTCGACGGCTACGAGCCGTGGCAAGGCAAGATCCCCAGGCGGGTGAGCGGTGCCATCGTCGCGGACCGCGAGGGCGAGACGGTGGCGTACTCTCTCTTCGACGTGCAGGAGCGCGGAGCCCTCTTCTACGGAGCCGGCGATGCCGTCTACGAAGGGATGATCGTCGGCGAGCATTCGCACCCCGGCGACCTCGACGTGAACGTCACCCGCGGGCGCAAGCTCACCAACGTCCGCGCGGCGACGCGCGACGACAACATCATCCTCACACCTCCCCGCCAGATGAGCCTGGAGAAGGCCCTGGAATGGATCAACGAGGACGAGCTGGTCGAGGTCACTCCGAAGAACGTCCGCCTGCGCAAGAGGGTCCTCAGCGCGGGCGACCGCTACCGCCTCGAACGCGAACGCAAGCGCGCCGACGGCCTCCTCTAGACTGACGTTCCGAGGTCGGGGAGCGCGTTTTCCTGTGTTCGCGAACCGAGCCAATTCGCGGAGCGTCCTCAAATCCTCCCA
>VBKO01000143.1 GCA_005888115.1 Deltaproteobacteria bacterium | reverse complement strand
CGGTTTGGCGGAAGGGCCCGCGGGAGGCGGCTCGTCCGAGGCGCTCGCTCGCGGCGGTTTGTCGGAAGCGCTCGCGGGAGCCGGCTGGTCAGCTCCGCCGGCCGCTGCCGCACGAGGAGCGGGCGGCTGGTCGACCACGTCCTGAGTCGGTACGGTCGCCGCGCCGGCGGTCGCTCCCGCGGCGGCGCCTGCTCCGGCGCTGCCCGCGCCCGCGCCGGCCGATGCTCCCGCGGCCGCGCCTGCCGCGGCGCCCTTCGCGCCGCCCTTCGCCGCACCGGCGGCCGCGCCCGCCACCGCTCCCGCCAGCGCCGCGACGCTGAGCGACGACGGGTTGATTTGCACCTTCTTGCCGTTGAGCGTGAACGTCCCGCCCGCCTTCATCGCGCCGTCGCTGCCGATCTTGAGGTCGAACGTCTTGGTGACGTCGACCTTGGCATCCTTGCTCGCGTGGACCTCCAGGTCCTCGCTGCGCAGGACGATCTTCTTCTTGGCGCGAAGCTCGACGCTACCTTCCTTCGCCTCGATCAAGAGCTTCTTCGCCTTGACGTCGAAAGTGAGGACCCGCTTTCCCGAGCCGTCGCAGATGGTGATCTTCTCCTCGCCATCCTTGTCGTAGAGCGCGATCTGATGACCCGACTTCGTCTGGATCATCCGGGTGGTGTTGTCGTCGGCGTAGGCGTCCTTCATCGGCTTGTCCTTCGCGTTCCACAATCCACGAAGGACGTAGGGTCGGTTCGGCTGGCCCATCTCGAAGGCGACCAGCACCTCGTCGTTGACCTCGGGGAGCCAGTAGAAGCCGCGCCCCGGTCCGGCAGCCGGCTGGACCACGCGGGCCCAGTCCGACTCGGGCATTCCCGACATGCGCGGGAAGCACACCTTGACCCTGCCGAGTTTCTGCGGGTCCTGCAGGTTGGTGACGAGCGCGATCTCAACCCCGAAAATGGTGGCCGAGCCCGTCGAGGCGACCTTGCCCGCCCCGTGCAGCTGACCGAACAGGTTCTCGTTCACCGCCCCCTCCGCTCCCGCTCCATCGTGAACCACCGGAGGCGATCGGTCAACCGGGGGCGGGCCGATTTCGGGCACGCGGCGTCCCGGGCTGTGCGAGAGTGCGCGCCGCTCGCAAGGAGGCCCCGTGCTCGCGTTCATCGCCCTTCTCGCCGCGCCACCCTACTCTCCTGACGTCGCCGCCCGGCTGGTGGGCGGTGCCCTCACGGACGGCGTCACGTACGCCCGGGTGGCGGAGCTCTCCGACGGCATCGGTCCACGCCTGTCCGGCTCGCCCGCCGCCGAAGCCGCGGTCAAATGGGCGCTGCAGCGGTTCCGGGACGACGGGCTGGACGTCCATGCCGAACCCGTCAAGGTCCCGCACTGGGTCCGGGGAGAGGAGCGCGCGGAGGTCCTGCCGGCACGCGGCCGCGCGGGGCACCCGCTCGCGGTCACCGCGCTAGGAGGCAGCCCGGCCACTCCCGCGGGCGGCGCGACGGCGGACGTGGTGGAGGTGCGCTCGATCGCGGAGCTGCAGGCGCTCGGCGAGAAGGCGCGCGGCAAGCTGGTCTTCTTCAACCACTCGATGTCCACCGCTGGCGGAAAGACCGGGTACGGCGAAGCGTCGCCTCTGCGCAACCGCGGCCCCGCCGAAGCCGCGAAGCTCGGCGCGGCGGGAGCGCTGGTGCGGTCGCTCGCGACCGCTTCGCTGCGCGATCCGCACACCGGCGCGACGACGTTCGAGGACGGAGCCCCGAAGGTCCCCGCGGCCGCGGTGGCCGTCGAGGATGCGGAGCTGCTGCACCGGCTGCTGGAACGCGGCCCGGTGCGGGTACGCCTGGGGCTCGGCTGCCGCACGCTGCCCGACGCCGATTCGGCGAACGTGGTGGCCGACGTGCGCGGGCGCGAGAAGCCGGACGAAGTCGTGCTCCTCGGTGCGCACCTCGATTCGTGGGACCTGGGCCAGGGCGCGGTCGACGATGCCGCCGGCGTGGCGGTGGTGATGGAGGCGGCGCGGCTCATCGCGCAGCTCCCGCAGCGGCCGCGGCGCACCGTCCGCGCGGTGCTGTTCATGAACGAGGAGAACGGCCTGGCGGGCGGGAAGGCCTACGCGCAGGCCCATGCCGCGGAGGCGGAGAGGCACGTCGCCGCGCTGGAGTCGGACGCGGGCGCCGGCCGCCCGCTGTCGGTCGGGCTGCGCGCGGGCGAAGGGGCGCAGGCGCTCTTGGCGCCCTGGCTCCAGCCGCTCGAGACTCTGGGAGCGGCGGACTTCGGCGGGGAGGCGGGAGGCGCCGACATCGGTCCGCTCGCGGCGTTCCGGGTTCCGTTCGTCGGCGTCCAGCAGGACGTCAGCCGGTACTTCGATTACCACCACAGCGCCGCGGACACCCTGGACAAGGTCCGTCCAGGCGACCTCGCGCAGACCGCCGCCGCGGTGGCCTGGGTCGCGTACGCGCTGGCGGAGATGCCGCAAGCGCTGCCGCGTCCAGCCGCGCCCGCGGGGCGGCCGGCAGGAGGGCGGCCATGACGACCATGCTGCGCAGCTACGTGCAGGGACGCTGGGTCGAGGGACAGGGCACGCTCGCGACGCTGGTGAATCCCGCGACCGAGGAGCCGCTGGCGCGCACCGGGACGGGCGGGATCGACTTCGCAGCCGCCCTGGGCCACGCGCGCGGCGGCGCGCCCGCGTTGCGGGAGATGACCTTCGCCCAGCGGGGCGAGGTCCTGCGCGCGTGGTCGAAGGCGCTGCACGCCCATCGCGACGAGCTGATCGGCCTGGCCATCGCGAACGGCGGCAACACGCGCGGTGACGCGAAGTTCGACGTCGACGGCGCGATCGCCACGATCGCCCATTACGCGGATCTGGGCGCGCAGCTCGGATCGGTGCGCGCGCTGCGCGACGGCGACGCGGTGCAGCTCGGGCGGACCGCGCGGTACGCGGGCATCCACCTCTGGGTCCCGCGCGACGGCGTGGCGGTCCACATCAACGCCTTCAACTTCCCGGCCTGGGGCACGGCGGAGAAGGCCGCAGCGTCGCTGCTCGCCGGCATGCCGATCATCTCCAAGCCGGCGACCAGCACCGCGCTCGTGGCGTCCCGTCTCGCCGAGCTGGGCATCGAGACCGGCGCGCTTCCGCCTGGCTCGTTCACCTTCCTCGCCGGGGGGCCCGGCGATCTGCTCGATCGGCTCGGACCGCAAGACGTGGTCGCCTTCACCGGCTCCTCGCAGACCGCGGCGAAGCTGCGCGAGCAGCTCGCGCGGCGTGGCGCGCGCCTGAACGTGGAGGCGGACAGCCTGAACGCCGCCGTGCTCGGGCCGGACGTGACGCCTGACAGCGCGACCTGGGACCTCTTCGTCGCCGACGTGGTGCGCGACATCATCCAGAAAGCCGGCCAGAAGTGCACGGCAGTGCGGCGCATCTTCGCCGGCCCGCAGCTCGATGCCGTGCAGGAGGCGCTGGTCGAGCGCCTGTCCGCGGTCAAGGTCGGCGACCCGGCCCGGTCCGAGATCGGGATGGGCCCCCTCTCCACCGCGGACCAGCTGCGCGACGTGCGCGCCGGAATCGGAAAGCTCGCCCGCGAGGCCGAGACGCTGATCGGCGGCGACAAGTCCGTCGAGACGAAGGGCTACTTCGTCGCCCCCACGCTGCTCCTCGCCAGGGATCCGGCGGCCGCCGCCGCGGTCCACCGCGACGAAGTGTTCGGTCCGGTCGCCACTCTCTGCGCCGTCCCGGGCGATTCCGCGCAGGCGGCGGCGCAGCTCGCGGCGGGCCTGGTGCAGCGAGGCGGAGGCGGCCTGGTCTGCTCGGTGTACAGCGACGACCGGGACTTCCTGCGCGCCTTCGTGCTCGCCGTGGCGCCCTACCACGGACGCATCTACCTCGGCAGCGAGAAGGTCGCCGGCCAGACGATGGGTCCCGGCACGGTCCTCCCGCAGCTGGTGCACGGCGGTCCGGGACACGCCGGCGGCGGCGAGGAGCTGGGCGGCCTGCGCGGCCTGCAGCTCTACTCCCAGCGCGTGGCCCTGCAGGGAGATCGCGCCCTGCTCGACTCGATCGCGCCCGCGCCGGAGAAGCAGTAATTACTGCGCCGATTGCCACTGCGCGAAGAGCTGGGGCGCCTCGGCGACGAAGTCCTCGTGGCGCGGGCGCCACTCGAGCTCGGTGCGGGCCTTCTCGCTCGACACTTTCTGATCGAGCGCGAGCGCATCGGCGAACGGCCCCATGATGGACCGTGCCTTTTCCAGCGGCACCGCGGTCACCTTGCCATCCTTGCCGGCGGCGCGGCTGGCGGCCTCGGCGATCTCGCGGACCGTGCGGGTCGAGGCGTCGGTGCCGTGGAAGATGGAACCCGCCGGTGCGCGCTCGACCAGGCGGACGTACAGCTCGGCGAGATCGTCGACGTGGACCAGGGGCCAGTGGTTCGCGCCGTCGCCGACCGTCTGCGAGGCGCCTTGCTTCAGCGCGGTGCCGAAGAACGAGGCGGGGATGCCGCCGCGCGCGCCGCCGTACACGATGCCGGGCCGCACGACCACGGAGCGAATGCCCTCCTTGGCCAGCTCCAGCGCGAGCTGCTCGTGCGCGGGGCGCCAGGCGACGATCTTCGCGGGATCCGTCGGACGCGACTCGTCCACCACGGCGCCGGCGGTATCGCCGAGCACCCAGATGCCGCTGGTGTAGATGAAGGTCGCTCCCACCCGGCCGTGCAGCAGCTCGCGCGCGTTCTGGATCGACTTGCGATCCAGCTCGACCGACTGCGGGCCGCTGTCGCTCGCGCAATGGACGATCGCCTGCGCGCCGTACGCAGCCGCGGAGTATCCCGCCGGGTTCCCCAGGTCGCCTTGCACCAGCTTCACGCCGGCCGCTTGCAGCGCGGACGCCTTCTCCTTGTTGCGGACGAGCGCCTGCACGTCGTGCCCGGCCTTCTTCAGGCGCAAGGAGACGGCGCTGCCGATGTATCCGGTCCCGCCGGTGACGAACACCTTCATCGAGCCCCTCCGTGAGGTGGCGGCGTCTCTCTACGCTGGCCCGAGGCCGCCGCCAAGCGCGAAGTGGAGGACGGCCTCCGTGCCCGGCCGTGCGACGACCGTCGCAGCGACTGTATAGCCGACTACGCACCGTCACCGCAGGTGCGCAGCGAAACCGCCGCCGGTGTGTGCTTGACACCTACAGAGAATATGCGCATGTGCCCGGAATGTTTCGGGAAGGTGACGTCACGCGGCGTGTCACCTTCCGGCCTCGTGTTTGCTACTGACCTCCCGGGGGTTTGCGCGGGAGCGGCAACGCAATGAACGTCGAGCGCCTTCCAGTCAGGCATCACGAGCGCGTGGCCGTCCTCCTCAACGCCAATGCCGGCGCGGTGACCGACCGCCTGCGGCGCGAGCTGGAGAACTTCGTCCCGCCCGAGGACATCTTCTACTCGCGCACCATCGAGGACGCGCGGGGAATCGCGCGCACGGTCCTGGAGCGCGGGTACGCCACGGTGCTCACCGGCGGTGGCGACGGCACTTTCGTCGCGTACGTGAACTGCCTCTTCGAGGAGGCCTCGCAGTCGCAGGTGATGGTGAGCGGCGGCGGCGCGGTCCAGCTCGCCCGGCACCGGTTCCGCATTCCCCGCGTGGGCGTGCTCAAGCTGGGCACCGGAAACGCAGTGGCGGAGTTCTGCGGGTCGTCCGCCCGGCGCGTCGGCGTGGTCGAGGACATCCTGCGCGCGCGCTCCGGCGAGGTGTCGGAATCGCGCGAGGTGCACCTGCTCGACTGCGAGGGCAAGCTGGCGCCCTTCGCCGGCCTGGGCATCGACGCGGCCGTACTGAACGACTACGCGCGTGTGAAGAGGGGTCTCGCGGGCGGGAAGCTCCAGTTCGTCGGCGCCGGCGGCCTCGGCTACTTCCTCTCGATCGTCGGGCGCACCATCCCCGGCTATCTCCTGCAGTGCGGAGTCCCTCAGGTCGAGGTGGTGAACCTCGGCGCGCCCGCCCGGCAGATCGGCCCCGACGGGAAGCCGCTCGGGCGCGACATCGCCCGAGGCGAGGTCATCTATCGCGGGCCGTGCCGCCTCGCCGCAGCGGGCAGCGTCCCTTGCTACGGATTCGGCTTCCAGATGTTCCCCTTCGCGCGCAGGTCGCCGGGCCGGTTCCAGCTGCGCATCTCCGCGATGAGCTTGCCGAAGATGTTGGCGCAGTTCCCGCGCATCTGGCGCGGGCACACGCCCCGCAGCGGCGTGCTCGATTTCCACTGCGACGAGGTCCGGATCACCTTCGACCGGGCGATGCCGCTGCAGGTCGGCGGCGACGCCGAGGGCTACCGCAAGCAGCTGGTGGTCGGCATGGCCGACGAACCGCTGGAGCTGATCGACTTCTCCCGCGGCGCCGCCTAGCCGCGATCAGGCCCAAGAACTTCACTTTTTGTCTCGCTGATCGTCAGAGGACGTTCGAGGCGAGCTCGGCGAGGGCGC
>VBKO01000142.1:1587-8650 GCA_005888115.1 Deltaproteobacteria bacterium | reverse complement strand
TGATGAGCGAGCCGCGCCTCTTGATGCTCGACGAGCCCAGCCTCGGCCTCGCGCCGATCCTCGTCGACCAGGTGTTCGACATCGTGCGCACGCTGCACCAGCAAGGGATCACCATCCTGCTGGTCGAGCAGAACCTCCAGAAAGCCCTGGAGGTCGCCCGCCGCGGCTACGTCATCGAAACCGGCTCGGTAAAGCTCTCCGGCACCTCGGCGGACCTCCTCGCCGACCCCGCCATCCGCAGCGCCTACCTCGGCCTCTAAAAGATCACCGCGGAGCCGCGGAGAGCGCGGAGGTTTTGCTTTTCATCCAAGCTCCTCCGCGTCCTCCGCGCCTCCGCGGTGATCCATTGGTCCAGGTTACTTCACGGCGCCGGTGGTCATGCCCGAGATGAACCAGTCGAGGGAGAGGGCGTAGACGATCACTACGGGGATGGAGCCGATGATGGCGGAGGCCATGAGAGGCCCCCAGAAGTAGACGTCGCCGCGGACCATCTCCACGCTGATGCCGACCGGAAGGGTCCGGTTGACCGTCGAGCTGATGAAGGTCAGCGCGTAGACGTACTCCTGGAACGAGAGCGTGAAGGCGAAGATGGCCGCGGTCAGGATCCCCGGGAGCACGACGGGGATCACCACCAGCCGCAACATCTGCAGGCGCGTCGCGCCGTCGAGCAGCGCCCGTTCCTCGATCTCCTTGGGCACGCTGCGGAAGAAGCCCATGAGCAGCCAGGTACAGAAGGGAATGGTGAAGGTCGGGTAGCTCAGGATGAGCGACCAGATCTTGTCCGCGATGTGCAGGCTGCCGACGAATTGCGAGAACGGGATGAAGAGGATGGTCGGCGGAATGAGGTAGGTGAGGAAGATGCCGATGCCCAGCGCGCGGTTGCCGCGGAACCGCAGCCGCGCCAGCGCGTACGCCGCCGGCACCGAGATGAGGATGGTGATGAGCACCACGAAAGCGCCTGCCACCAGCGAGTTGCGCATCCAGCCGTAGAACGGGGTCGAGGCGAGGAACCGGTAGTGCGTCAGCGTGGTGCAGAGGGAGAGGAACGAGTCGCACAGCCAGGAGTCGGGCACCACCTGGATGCTGCCGATCACGTCGTTGGGATGGCCGACCTGGCCGGTCGGAATGTCGATGCGGGCCAGCGCGCCGTCGACCGGGCTATAGACCGTCTGGTCGCCGATGATCGCGATCGGGGCTGGGCTCTGCTCGCTGTCCGAGCGCGTCGTGTGCGCGCCGACCGCGATGCGCCACTGGACCGGCCCGTCCCTGAACGAAGCGGGGACGATGATGTCCTTGTGATAGGGCTGCCCCGACTGTCCGTCCGTTTTCGAGAACCAGAAGGGCTGGCGGCGCAGATCGTACAGGTTCGCGTCCGCCTTGAAGGACGTGATCACCGCCCAGTAGAAGGGGAACAGCGCGAAGGCCAGGAAGGGCGTGAGCCCCGCCCAGGAGGCGACGTGCGGCTTGAGCCGGCGCCAGAGGGTCACATGTTCTCCCGGCGCAAGAACTGCAGCATGGCGAAGACCATGACCGCCATGATGGGGAACATGAACAGCGAGATCGCCGCGCCCTTGCCCAGGTAGCCCGCGTTGATCCCGAGCTGGTAGGCGTAGGTGGAGAGCACCTGCGTCTGATCGTACGGGCCACCTTTGGTGATGATCCAGATGGTGTTGAAATCGGTAAAGCTGAAGATCACCGAGAAGAGCAGGCTGACCATCAGGATGGGTCGCACCATCGGCGCGATGATGTGGAAGAACCGCTGGAAGGCATTGGCCCCGTCGAGCCGCGCGCGCTCGAGGATCTCGTCGGGGATCGCGGTCAGGCCGGCCAGGATGATGATGGCGGTGAAGGGGAAGCCGCGCCAGATGTTCACCGCGATCACCGAGCCCATCGCGTAGTCCGCGTCGCCGCGAAAGTTGATCACGTGCCCGGGCGAGAGGATGTGCAGGTGGGTGAGCGTCCAATTGATCACGCTGTAGGTGGAATCGAGGATCCACAGCCACGCCTGCGCGCTGATCGCGATGGGGATCACCCAGGGGATCACCAAAAGGCCGCGCAGGAGCCTGCGCCCGCCGAACTTGCGATTGAGGAGCAGCGCGCAGGGCACGCCGATCAGCATCTTGAAGAATTCGGTAAAGAACGTGTACTTGAACGTGTTCTTCAGCGCGAGCGGAAAGTTGGAGTCCTGCAAGACCCCCGTTCCCTTGGCGATGACCTTGGTGTCAGCCTCGACGAGCAGGTCGTGCTTCAGCTCTTCCTTCATCTTGGAGCGGTCGGTGAACTCGCCCAGCGTGATGGGGTTCTCGCCGGTGTTCGCGATGACTTCCCACTTCTTGCCGCGTCCGCGCACGGTCCAATCGAGGTCCTGCAGCACCGAGCTGGCGTTGAACGAGGCGTCGCTGTCGCTGTCCATCTCGATGAGCGGCACGTCATTGCCGGCGACGTGCACGACCGCCTTGAAGCGCTGGCCGGACGGCTCGGTGGTAACGATGCCCTGCTTGCGCTGGTCGGCTAAGGCGCGCGCTTCCTGCTCGCTCTCGAAGGTGGCGATGCGGAAGTTGTTCGCGACGATCTGGTACGCGTCGACTTTCGAGTAGTTGTCCCACCCGATGAAATTCCATCTCGCGCTGCCCGCCTGGGCGTCCAGGAAGCTCAGGCCCACCGACATCACGAACGGGTACGCGATGAAGATGCCCAGGTAGAGCACGGCGGGGAGGACCAACAGGTACCCGAGGGGCGCCTCGCGCTCGAGCAGCGGAATGCGGCCGGCCTGCTTTGCGGCGACCGGCTCTTCCGCCCGAGGCCGCGTCGCAGCTAGAGGGCGCACTCGCTCTCCTTGTCGAACAGGTAGGCGCGCGAGAGGTCGAACCAGAGGTCGATCTGCTGCTGGGCCTTGAGCTTCTCGTGGATCTCCGCGTTCAGCTGGAACGTCCCGGCCGCGCAGCGCGCGGTCGCGACCACGTCGTGGCCGAGCGGCTCCACCACCTCGATGACGGAGGGGACGGCCGCCGCCTCTGGCTTGCCGTTCTTGACCGCGATGTGCTCGGGCCGGATGCCGAAGATCACCTTCTTGCCCGGCTCGGACGGGAGCGGCCGCGGGAGCGGGAGCCGGATGTCCCCGGCGAGCCGGACGCCGCCGTCGCGCAGCTCCCCTTCGAAGAAGTTCATCGGCGGCGTACCGATGAAGCCGGCGACGAACCGGTTGGCGGGCTTGTCGTACGCCTCGAGCGGCGTCGCCACCTGCATGATCTTGCCGCCGTTCATGATGACGATGCGGTCGCCCATCGTCATCGCCTCGACCTGGTCGTGCGTCACGTACACGCTGGTGGTGCGCACGCGCTGGTGCAGGCGCTTGAGCTCGGTGCGCATGTGCACGCGCAGCTTGGCGTCGAGGTTGGAGAGCGGCTCGTCGAAGAGCAGCACTCCGGCCTGCCGGCACAGCGCGGCGCCCACCGCGACGCGCTGCCGCTGCCCTCCGGAGAGCTGGCGCGGCTTGCGCTTGATCTCGGGAGTGAGGCCCAGGATCTCCGCGACCTCGTGCACGCGCCGGTCGATCTCCTTCTTCGGCAGCCCGCGCAGCTGCAGCGAGAAGGCCATGTTCCGGTACACGTCCATGTGCGGGTACAGGGCATAGCTCTGGAACACCATGGCCAGCGCGCGGTCGCGACCACGTCGTGGCCGAGCGGCTCCACCACCTCGATGACGGAGGGGACGGCCGCCGCCTCGGGCTTGCCGTTCTTGACCGCGATGTGCTCGGGCCGGATGCCGAAGATCACCTTCTTGCCCGGCTCGGACGGGAGCGGCCGCGGGAGCGGGAGCCGGATGTCCCCGGCGAGCCGGACGCCGCCGTCGCGCAGCTCCCCTTCGAAGAAGTTCATCGGCGGCGTGCCGATGAAGCCGGCGACGAAGCGGTTGGCGGGCTTGTCGTACGCCTCGAGCGGCGTCGCCACCTGCATGATCTTGCCGCCGTTCATGATGACGATGCGGTCGCCCATCGTCATCGCCTCGACCTGGTCGTGCGTCACGTACACGCTGGTGGTGCGCACGCGCTGGTGCAGGCGCTTGAGCTCGGTGCGCATGTGCACGCGCAGCTTGGCGTCGAGGTTGGAGAGCGGCTCGTCGAAGAGCAGCACTCCGGCCTGCCGGCACAGCGCGGCGCCCACCGCGACGCGCTGCCGCTGCCCTCCGGAGAGCTGGCGCGGCTTGCGCTTGATCTCGGGAGTGAGGCCCAGGATCTCCGCGACCTCGTGCACGCGCCGGTCGATCTCCTTCTTCGGCAGCCCGCGCAGCTGCAGCGAGAAGGCCATGTTCCGGTACACGTCCATGTGCGGGTACAGGGCATAGCTCTGGAACACCATGGCGATGTCGCGGTCGCGCGGCGGCAGGTGGACGACGGACTTGCCGCCGATGCGGATGTCGCCGGCCGTGACCTCCTCCAGGCCGGCGATCATCCGCAGCGTCGTCGTCTTCCCGCACCCGCTGGGCCCGACCAGGATGACGAACTCCTGGTCGCGCACCGTCAGGTCGACACCCGCCACGGCCCGGGTCTCCCCGAACCGCTTCTCCACTCGTTCGAGGAGGACCTCTGCCATCAGCCGCCGCCGTATTCGGCGGCGCTGCGCTTTTCGCAGCGCCGATGGAGGGGCAAATGGACGGGCATGTGGCTCACACTCCCCTGAGCTTCTGCTCGGCCTCTTCCATCGCCTGGCGCGGGTTCTTCCCTTTGCACACCTCGGCGAGCATGGTCGGCATGATGAACTTCGCGTACATGCTGGTCGCCGTCTTGGTCATCGGGCCCGGATAGCCGATGAAGTGCACGTCCTCCTGGAAGTCCTGAAGGAGCTGAAGCTTGGGCTCGTTCCCGATCACCGGCATGGGCTTCTTCAGGAAGGCGCGCAGGAAGGGGTGGTTGTACCCGGTCGAGGCCTCGAACCCTTTGAGGAACTCGGGCCCATCCATCGCGTAGAGGAACTCCTTGGCGAGGTCCTGCACCTTGGAGAAGCTGTAGATGCCGTAGCTCATGGTGCGCGCGCCGTTGAACCGGCCCTTGGGTCCCAGCGGGGTCTTCACCACCGCCAGGTTCTTGAACACGTCCGGGTTGTCCTTGGCGGCGGTGCGGTAGGCGCTGATCGGGTTGTCGACCATCGACCCCTTGCCCGAGGCGATGAACCGGTTGTTGGAGCTGTCGTCCCAGCCCAGCACCTCCTCGGTCATCGTCTGCTCGTAGAACTCCTTCGCGTGGCGCAGCCACTCCACGATCTCCTTGCGCTTGAAGGAGACCTTGCCGTCCTTGTCGAAGGTGAGCGCGTCGAACGACCACATCCAGGGGAGCAGGTCGTCGTTCGCGTCGGGGGTGTTGGAGACCGGAATGCCGAAGGGATGGCCCGCCTTCTTCAGCTTGGCGCCGATCTTGATCAGGTCCTGCCAGGTGGTCTTCTCGCTGTACTCCGCGCCGACCTCCTTGAAGTAGCCGGTGTTGATGATCAGCGGATACGAGATGTACCAGGAGGGGATCGCCAGCCACTTGCCCTTCACCTGCCCGATCGATTGCGACTCCTTGATCCAGGGCCCGTGTTCCTTCTCGAGCCGCTTGGCCACGTCGGACACGTCGACCAGGACCTGCTCGTACAGCCAGGCGCCCGTGCCGTTCAGGTGGAACACGTCGTGGCCGCCGCCGCGCGAGATGTCCGCGGCGATGGCGGTAGGCAGATCGGGCGTCGCCACGTAGTCGACCTGCACCGTGCACTTGTTCTTCTCGCCGAACTGCTGCGCGAACTGGGTGAACCAGCGATCGTAGTCGGGCACGAAGTGTTTCCACTGCACGATGCGGAGCGTCTTCTCCTGCGCGGATGCCTTGCGCAAAAGGATGGTCGGGACCGCGGCCGCCGCCGTGCCGGCGGCGAGCCCCTTCAAAACGGAGCGGCGGCCCAGCTTCCTCTGCCTTCGATCGCTCATGCGTCCTCCCTCGGGGGGTGGTGGGACGCGGCACTGTAGTCCAGCCGCCTTTGGTCGCAAAGCGGGTTGCGATGATCCTGTACACTTGTCCTGGCCGTGAACTTGTGGTCGAACTCCACCGTGCCATGATTTCCGAAGCCGCCATTCGTTCCTTGCGGCAGGCCGTCGGCGAGCGGAACTGCATCACGGAGCCCGAGCAGCTGCGCACTTACGAGTGCGACGGGCTGACGAGCTTCCGGCTCACGCCGGCGGTGGTGGTCTTGCCGGAGACGACCGCCGAGGTCGTCGAGGTCGTGAAGGTCGCGCGCGCGCACGGCCTCCCGCTCGTGCCGCGCGGGTCCGGCACCGGCCTGTCGGGTGGAGCGCTGCCCGTGCCCGGCTGCGTGCTGGTCGGGCTGGCGCGGATGAAGCGCATCCTCGAGATCGACCTTCCCAACGGATGGATGCGGGTCGAGCCGGGCGTCATCAACCTGGAGGTGAGCCGCCGGCTGGCGCCGGAAGGCTACTACTACGCGCCCGACCCGTCGTCGCAGAGCGTCTGCAGCATCGGCGGCAACGTGGCGGAGAACTCGGGCGGCGCGCATTGCCTGAAGTACGGCTTTACCGTGAACCACGTGCTCGGCGCGCGCGTGGTGCTCGCCGACGGCGAGGTCATGGACCTGGGCGGACCGGTGCTCGACACGCCCGGCTACGACCTGACCGGCGCGCTGGTGGGCAGCGAAGGGACGTTGGGCATCGTGACCGAGGTCGTGCTGCGCGTGTTGCGCAAGCCCGAGGCGACGCGGACCTTCTTCGCCACCTTCCCCTCGACCGACGAGGCCGGCAACGCCGTCTCGAGCATCATCGCCGCGGGAATCGTCCCCGCCGCGATCGAGATGATGGACCGCCTGGCCATCGTGGCCATCAAGGCGGCCACTGGAGTGGACTGGCCGGACGTCGGCGCCGCGTTGCTCATGGACGTCGACGGGCCGCTCGCCGAAGTGGAGCACACCGCGCAGGAGGCGGTGCGCATCGCGCGCGAGGCCGGTGCGCTGCTCGTGCGCCTGCCCAAGGACGAGGCCGAGCGGCAGACGATGTGGAAGGGCCGCAAGAGCGCGTTCGCCGCCGT
>VBKO01000142.1:0-1550 GCA_005888115.1 Deltaproteobacteria bacterium | reverse complement strand
GATGCCCGCATCCACGGCCAGGAGGAGCTGGCGGAGAAGGTCGGGGGAGAGATCCTGCGCGCCTGCATCCGCGCGGGCGGCTCGATCACCGGCGAGCACGGCGTGGGCGCCGACAAGGCGCCCTACATGGGCGAGCTGTTCTCGGAGGACGACCTCGCCACCATGGCGCTCTTGCGCTGCTCGTTCGATCCCGAGGGCCGCATGAATCCGGGCAAGGTGTTTCCCACGCCGCGCCTGTGCGGCGACCGGCCGGGCAAGTACACGCCGCATCCGCTGGAGGAGAGCGGAGAGGCAGGGCGCGGATGATCCCGGCGTTCGAGGCGGCGGCCGCGCACGAGCCGGCCAGCGTCGCGGAGGCCGCGCGGGTCATGGAGCAGCTCGCGCGGGAAGGGCGGCGCGTCGGCTTCGTCGGCGGCGGCACGGAGCTCGAGCTGGGCGCCCTGCCCGAGCGGATCGACGCGGTGGTCCGCACGCGCGGGCTGCGCCGCATCGTCGAGTACCAGCCGGCCGACATGGTGATGGTGGTCGAGGCAGGAGTGACCCTCGCCGAGATCCAGGCAGCCGCGCGCGAGCACCGGCAGCGCCTCGCGCTCGACCCGCCCTGGCCCGACCGCGCCACCATCGGGGGCATCGTCGCAACGGGGGCCTTCGGCCCGCGGCGCGCGCGATACGGCGCCGTGCGCGACCTGATCATCGGCGTGCAGCTGGTGCGCGCGGACGGAGCGATCGCGCATGGCGGGGGCAAGGTGGTGAAGAACGTCGCGGGATTCGACTTGCCCAAGCTGGCCTGCGGCTCGCTGGGTACGCTGGGGCTGATCGCGGTGGCGAACTTCCGCCTGCATCCGCTGCCGGAGGCGTCCGAGACCGTGCTCGCGCGGGGCCTCTCCGCCGCCGACGTCACCAAGACCATGCTGCGGCTGCGCGAGGCCCAGCTCGAGGCCGTGGCCCTGTGCGCGCTGCGAGCCGGCCAGGGGTTCGATCTCGCGCTGCGCTTCGAAGGGTTCGGCAAGGGCGTGGAGCAGCAGGTGGCCCGCCTGCTGCAGATGGTGAAGGCGTCCCGCGGCGAGGAGGGTTTCTGGGCGCGGCACGACCAGGTGCGCACCGGCGGTCCGCTGCGCGTGAAGGTGGCGGCCCTGCCGACCGACCTCGCGGAGGTGGACAAGCTCCTCGCGCCGCTGGGCGCGGCGTTCGCCTGGTACCCGTCGCTGGGCCTCGGCTTCGCGAGCGGGCCCGCGCCCGGGCAGGCGGCATCCGTGCTGGCCGACGCGCGCGCCGGGCTCGTGCGCCGCGGCGGCTCTCTGGTCGTCCAGGCGGCGCCGGCGGAGATCCGCGCCCGGGTCGATCCTTGGGGGCCGCCGCCGCCTTCGTTCGCGCTCCTCCAGCGCATGAAGGACAACTTCGATCCGGGCCACCGCCTCAACCCCGGCCGCTTCGTGGGAGGCATCTAGATTGCCGGAGCGCAAGCTGATCGACGACTGCGTACACTGCGGGTTCTGCCTGCCCGCGTGCCCGACCTACCAGAGCTGGGGCGAGGAGATGGACTCGCCCCG
>VBKO01000355.1 GCA_005888115.1 Deltaproteobacteria bacterium | reverse complement strand
GAGCGCGACCGATTCGAGCAGCACATCGCCTCGTGCCGCGGCTGCGCGGTCTACCTGCGGCAGATGCGCGAGCTGGTGCGCGTCTCCGGCCGCATCCCCGCCGGCGCCGTACCGCCCGAGCCGCCGCCCGAGCTTCTGCGCGTGTTCGCGTCTTGGAAAGCGGACCGGGCGTAGCGTTCCTGCTCGTAGGCCATCCCGATCCGCGCCTCGCCGCGGCCCCGGGGAAGATCTCCTCAGTGGCTACCGCTGGAGGGCCTCGATCCGGCGGGCGGCGGAATCGCGTAGTGCCTCGGCGGTGGTGAGGACCGACCGGCGCGTGGCGGCGAAGAACAGCAGAAGCAGCGCGCCGAGGAGCACCGCCAGACCGGCGCTGCTCCCGGCGAAGACCTGCAGCTCACGCGCGGAGCGCGCATCAGCCTCCCGAGGCGAACTCAGGATACAGCGTCATGCCTCCGTCCACGAACAGGCTGGTCCCATTCACGTAGTCCGAATCGTCCGAGGCGAGCCAGACCGCGGCGTGGCCGATGTCCTCGGGCTCGCCGATGCGCTTGTACGGAATGAGCCGCAGCAGCGCCTCGAGCGCCTCCGGGGTGCTCCACGCCTCCCGGTTGATGGGGGTGCGCACCGCGCCGGGCGCGATGCTGTTCACCCGGATCCGGTGCGGGGCCACCTCCTGGGCGAGGGTCTTCATCATCAGCATCACTCCGCCCTTGGACGCGGCGTAGTTGGCGTGCCCCGCCCAGGGGATCACCTCGTGCACCGAGCTGACGCAGATGATCTTCCCGGCGGCCCGGGACACCGCGGGCACCACGCCGCGCCGCTTGAACTCGCGGACGGCCTCCCGCGCGCAGAGGAACTGGCCGGTCAGGTTGACCCCGATCACGGTGTTCCACTGCTCGAGGGTCATGTCCTCGAAGGGTGCGTCGCGCTGCAAGCCCGCGTTGTTGACCAGGATGTCCACTGTACCGAGCTGCTCGACGGCGCTGCGGAACAGGTCCTTCACCTCGACCTCGCGCGAGACGTCCGCGCGGATCGCGAGAGCGCGGCTGCCTCCCTGCGCGATGTCCTTCACCACCGCGACCGCGGCGTCCTCGCCGTCGCGGTAGTTGACGACCACCTCCGCGCCGGCGCGACCGAGCGCCATCGCGATGGCCTTGCCGATGCCGGAGTTTGCTCCGGTGACGATGGCCTTCTGCCCCTTCAGCGGCGAGCTGTTCGTCATCTTCGTCTCCGATCGGGTGGACTGGATCTCAAAGTGTGCGGAGCCGGCCGGCCGTTACGCTCCGGCCGGTCCGCGGCCGCGCTCACGGCCCGGTCGCCTCACCGTCGATCATGACCGAGAGCGGCCTCTGCCGGCCGTCGCGGTCGATGACTCCGACCGAGTGACCCGGAAGGGGATCGACCGACTGGACCGAACGCGTTCCTGCGCATCCCGCCAGCGCGAGCGCCAGCACCACCATCGCCCTCTTCATGTGATTGCTCCTGGTCGCCGCCGATGGGGCGGCGCTCCGCTTTTCGAGCGCGCGATTGCGCTCCACCAGGAGGTGCCCCACGCGGGCTGAGCGTTACGGCGATTGCATCTCGGATCCGATCAGGGCGCCGGCTCGATGGCCGCGCCGATCGGCATCTCGGCGGCTTGGTGCGCGCGGTGGTCGCGGGCGAGGAGCAGGTAGATGGCCGGCACGAAGAACAGCGTGAACGCCGTCCCGATGGCCATGCCCGCGACCAGCACCAGCCCGATGCTGTTGCGCGCCGCCGCGCCCGGCCCGGTCACGAGCGTGAGCGGGAAGTGGCCGCAAACGGTGGCGACGCTCGTCATCAGCACGGGGCGCAAGCGGGTCATGGCGGCGTTCTTCACCGCCTCGATCTTCGACTGACCCTCCTCCTGCAGCTTGTTGGCGAACTCCACGATGAGGATGCCGTTCTTCGAGATCAGCCCGACCAGCGTCACCAGGCCCACCTGCGAATAGACGTTCATGGTGGTGGTCCAGCCGTTGGTCCAGAACGGGATGTTCGGGTTGGGCATCTTGAGGAAGGTCATCAAGAGCGCGCCGAACATGGCCAGCGGCACCGAGCCGGCCAGGATGACGAAGGGGTCGCGGAAGCTGTTGAACTGCGCTGCCAGCACGAGGAAGATGAGCACGACCGCGAGCATGAACGCCGGAAGGAACCTGTCTCCCTCGGTGCGTAGCTGGCGCGACTCGCCGGTGTAGTCGATGGCGTAGCCCTTGGGCAGGACCTGCGCCGCCTGGCCTTCCAGGTACTTGAGCGCCTCGTCGAGAGGGCGGAAGGCCACACCGCTCAGCTTGACCGCGTTGAGCTGCTGGAAACGGTTGAGCGCACGAGGGGTCACCGAGTCGCGGATGGTGGCGATGGTGCCGAGGGCGACGAGCTGCCCGTTGGGCCCGGTGACGTGGATGTCCTGCAGCTGCTCCGGGTTCATGCGCTCGGCGCGGAGGACCTGCGGGATCACCTTGTAGCTCCGCCCGGCCACGCTGAAGCGGTTGACGTAGTTGCCGCCGACGGCTGCGCCCAGGTCCTGCGCGACCGTCTGGAGATTCAGCCCCAGCTCCGCCACCTTCTCGCGGTCGATGTCGATCTCGGACTGCGGCTGATCGATCTTGGTGTCGATGATGGGCGGAAAGGCGAACATCCCGCTCTGCGCCGCCCTCTCCTGGATCTGCTGGGCGAAGCCGAGGATCTGGCTGGGCTCGGCCGTCGACGCGATGACGAACTCGACCGGGAAGCTGCCGCCCCCGGGTAGCGCAGGCGGAAGGATGGCGAACGACTGCACGCCGGGGATAGGGGACACCTTGGCGGCGATCTCGGGGAGGACCTGGAAGGCGTTGCGCTTGCGCTCGTCCCAGGGCTTGAGCCCCGCACCCCAGAAACCGCCCGTCGGGGAGCTGATCTGGAAGGTGAACTGGGTCTCCGGGACGGTGAACGCTTCCTTGTTGATCTCCCGGGTGGACTGCGTGACCTGCTCCAGGGTGGAGTTCGACGGCGTGTTGACGATGCCGAACACCACGCCCTGGTCCTCGGCCGGCGCCAGCTCCTTCGGGGACTGGCCGAACATGAGCAGCGCCAGGACGCCGATGACCACCCAGGCGGCGTAGATCGCGCCGCGGGCGCGGAAGGTGATCTCGAGGGCGCGCCCGTAGGCGGCCTTGACGCGATCGAAGGTGCGGTTGACGATCGCGGAGAAGCCTTTTTCCTCGTCGCTCCGGCGCAGGAGGTACGCGGACATCACCGGCGAGAGAGTGAGCGCAACCACCCCTGAGATGGTGACCGCTCCCGCCAGCGTGAGCGCGAACTCGCGGAAGAGCGAGCCGGTGAGCCCCCCTTGGAAGGCGATGGGCGCGTAGACCGCCGCCAGGGTGATGGTCATCGAGATGATCGGACCGACCAGCTCGCGCGCCCCCTTGAGCGCCGCGTCGAGCGGCTTGAGCCCTTCGCGCAGGTGGCGCTCGACGTTCTCCACCACCACGATGGCGTCGTCGACCACTAGCCCCACCGACAGCACGATCGCGAGAAGCGTGAGCAGGTTGATGGTGAACCCGAACACCTGGATCAGGAAGACGCCGCCGATGAGCGACACCGGGATGGCGACCACCGGCACCAGCGCCGAGCGGAAGGAGCCGAGGAAGAGGAAGATGACGACCACGACGATGAGCAACGTGTCGCGCAAGGTGCTGACCACCTCGCGGATCGCGCTGCGGATGTAGGCGGTGCCGTCGTAGGCGACAGTGGCCTTGATCTGCTCGGGAAGCTCCTTCTGCAAGGAGTCCATCTCCACGCGCACGCGCTTGATCACGTCGAGCGAGTTGGCGTTGGGCAGCGACCACACCCCGATGAACACGGCGGTCTGCCCGCTGAAGTTGACCAGGCTGTCGTAATCCTCCGCGCCGAGGACGACGTCGGCGACGTCACGGAGGTGCACGGTCGAACCACCACCCTGGCGGATCACCATCTGCTCGAATTCCGCCGGGGAGCGGAGGTCGGTGTTGGCGGTCAGGTTGACCTGGACCAGCTGCCCCTTGGTCTGGCCCACGGCCGCCAGGTAGTTGTTCTGGGCCAGGGCCTGCCGCACCTGCGCCGGGCTGACGTTGAGCGCCGCCATCCGATCCGGCTTCAGCCAGATCCGCATGGCGAACGTGCGCGCGCCGAGGATGTCGGCGCGCTGGACGCCTTCCACCGCGGTAAGGCGGGGCTGGACGATGCGCACCAGGTAGTCGGTGATCTCGTTCTGCTTGAGGAACTCCGAGGAGAAGCTCAGGTACGCGGCGGCGAACTGGCTGTCGGCCGATTCGATGTTGATGATCGGCACTTGCGCTTCGGGCGGGAGGTCGCCGCGCACCTGGTCGACCTTGGAACCGATCTCCGCCAGCGCCTTGGTGGAGTCGTAGTTGAGCCGGAGTCGCGCGCGGATGATGGAAACGTTCTGCTGGCTCTCGGACTCGATGTAGTCGATGCCGTCCGCCGCCGCGATGACGCGCTCGAGAGGGGTGGTGATGTAGCCCCGCACGAGCTCGGCGTTGGCGCCGACGTAAGTCGTCGTGACGGTGATCGCCGCGTTCTCGCTGCGGGGGTACTGGCGGACGTTGAGCGAGCGGATCGCCTGCACGCCGGCGATCACGATGATCAGGTTGACGACGAGCGCCAGGACCGGCCGCCGGATGAACAGGTCGGTGAATTTCATGGGTGGCCCTCCCGCCGCCTTACTTGTCGACCGGCTTGGGGGCCAGCTCTGCGCTGGGCGCCAGGTCGTTCCTCACCACCACGGTGGCGCCGTTGCGCAGCTTGAAGGCGCCGCTGCTCACGACGGTCTCGCCGGCGGTCAGCCCGGAAACCACGGCGACCAGGTCTCCGCGGCGCTCGCCCAGCCGCACGAACTTCTGCCGGGCGACCAGCGTGGCCTGCCCGGCTGGATCCTTCTTCTCCTCCAGGGCGAACACCGAGTCGCCGTACGGCGCGTAGATCACGGCGGTGGCGGGGATCACCAGCACCGGCCGCTTCTCCGGCGAGATCACGTCCACGTTGGCGAACATCCCCGGCCGCAGGCGCCCGTCGGGATTGGGCAAGGTGCCGCGGACGCGCACGTTGCGCGTGGACACGTCCACCTCGGGGTTGATGGTGGTGACGGCGCCCTCCCAGCTCTGCTGCGGGAACACGTCGGTGCGCAGCCGCACTTTCATTCCAGGCGCGAGGTCGGTCAGCGCCTGCTGCGGAAGCCAGAAGTCGACGTGGATGGGCTGGATCGACTGGAGCGACGCGATCAACGTCCCCGGGGAGAGCACCTGTCCCAGCTCGACCTGCCGGATGGCCACCCGGCCATCGAAGGGGGCCCGGATGGTCTTCTTGGCGATGGTGGCCTGCAGCATCGCCACGTTGGCGACGGTCTGCTTGGCGCGGGCGTCCGACGCATCGAGCTCGGCAGCCGAGCTGTAGTCGGAGGCGCGCAGCGTCCGCGACCGCTCCAGGGTGGCCCTCGCCAGCTCGGCGTCGGCTTTGGCCGCGGTGAGCTGCGCTTGTTCGGTCGAGGCGTCCAGCTCGACGAGCACCTCGCCGCGCCGGACGACCGCGCCGGAGTCGAATCCGATCCTGCGGACGAGTCCCGGCACTTCCGATGCCACGGTGACGGCGCGGACCGCGACCAGCGTGCCGACGGCCGAGCGCGACGACTCCCACTGGCTCGCCTCCACCTTGGCGGAGGTCACCGATTCCGGCGGCGGCGCGAACGACTTGCCGGCGTTGATCATCGAGCGGATCTGCGCCGCCTTGATGCCCACCAGGATCAGCACGACCGCGACCAGGGCGGCCACCGCCACGATCCAGACGCGGCGCCGGTTGGACCGGCGCGGAAGGTGACGTGAATGTGTCGCCGTCTCCACCGAACCCTCTGGGTCTGTCCCGTCGTGACGAGCGATTCCGAGATACTCATCCATGCGGCCCCCGGTATGGGTCGAATCCCTGCGCGGAGTGCGATGCCAGCCGGTCGCAATCGTTTCCGATTCCCTGCGAATCATTGCCGGACGGCGCGGTCGCACACTGCCACGGACGGGGCCGCAGGGCGATGACTTTGGAGGTACGCAGCCGCCGGATTCTCATTTCGCCGCCCAGGGCGTCAGCCAGTACATGGCCCCGTTCAGGTCGGCGATGGTGAGCGCGACGAACACGGCGCCCGCGGTCCCTCGCGAGAGGGACAGCTCGCGCACGCCGAGAGACAACCCCAGGCGGTCCTGCAGGACGAGGACCGATCCTTCGGCCCCGAGGTCCACGCGGCCCGGGCCGGTCCAGTGCACGGCGGCGCGCGGCCCGAGCCCCACGCTCAGCCCGCCGAAATGCATCGTGGGGCGCACTCCGAACGTGCTCGAGACGCGACTCGCGGACAGCTC
>VBKO01000564.1 GCA_005888115.1 Deltaproteobacteria bacterium | reverse complement strand
TTCCGCAGCGTGGGCGCCTGGGCGGAGCGGGCCGCGGCGCCGGCCGAGCGCATCTACCCGGTACCCGACGGCATCGCCGACGAGATCGCCTGCCAGTTCCCGCTCAACCCGCTCACGGCCTGGGGACTGCTCGACGTCTGCTCGCTCTCTTCCGAATCGGCATGTGACGTCTCCTGTCGTCAGGGTCTACGACAAGGACGATCGAGCCCCGCGAAAGGATGCGGTGGCGCCCGTCTCTACTCGCAGGCCGGTTCCTTGGGCTCGGGCCCCTCGTACTTCTCCATCGTCCCGCCACAGCGCGTGCAGGGCGGCAGTAGCTGTCCCTTTTTGACGTGCATGATGTGCCCGCACTTCGAGCACTTGTAGGTCCCATCCTCCTTCACCACGGTGAGCTGCATCGGCGAGTCCTCCGTTGCCCCAGAGAGGCGCCGACCGGCTCAGGCCGCTTTCAGAAGCGCGGGCAGATCGGTGATCTTCTCGACCTCCTTGTCGGCTGGGAACCCGAGCTCGTCCATCGGCTGCTTGCCCCGGTTGATCCAGAAGGTCATCAGGCCGAAGGAGGCGGCGCCCGCGACGTCCCAGGAATTGGAGGAGACGAAGCCGATTGCCTGCGGCGTGGTTTCGAGCTTCTTCGGTGCCAGCTCGTACACGCGTGGGCTCGGCTTGTAGATCTTGATCTCGTCCACGCTGATGATCCGCGAAAGGAACTGATCGATCTTCGCGCTCTTCGCCGCCTCTTGCAGCATGCGCGGGGCCCCGTTGGACAGGATGGCCAGCTTGTAGCCGGCCTCCTTGAGCTGCTGGAGGCCTACAGCCACGTCGGGGAATGCGGCGAGCGACAGATAGGCGTCCATGAGCTGCTGGCGCTTGGCGGGGTCGAGGTCGAGGTTCAGGCTCCTGGCTGCGAAGACGAGGCCATCCTCCGTCACCTTCCAGAAGTCCTCGTACCGCCCCATCAGGCTGCGACCCCAGGTGTACTGCAGCTGCTTGAGGCGCCAGGTATTGCTCAAGGCCGTTCCCTGGCCGGGGAAGAGCCGCTCGCCGAGCGCGACGACCGAATGCACGTCGAACAAGGTGCCGTACGCGTCGAAGGCGAGGGCCTTGATCTTCTTGAAATCGGCAGCGCCTCGCGCTGCGCGCTTGCCCTGCGCCTGCTCGGCGGCGGCGGTTCTCCGGGAGAGCGCGGCGGCGGCGAAGCTCGCGCCTCCGATGGCAAGCAGCTTCAGGAAATCATGTCTAGGTAGGAGCATCTTCGTCTCCCTTTGCGCTATGGCGTCATTCTCCTAGCACTTTCACGCAGGCGGGGAGCGACGGTCGGCAGCGCGGCCGCCAGGGCCGCTTCTTCGCGCTCGTCGCGGCGCAGGCGGCGCACTCGCTCGAGGAGTACGCATTGCTCCTCGCGCAGGACCTGCGCACACCCCTTGCGTCCCCAGCCTCTCGAAGTGGTTGATGGCGGCGATGCGACGCTACGCGGCGTTCCTCCGGCAACGTCGTCTTCACCGCGCGCGCATCGTCCGAGGCGTCGCTCGAGCGCAAAGCCGAGGCTCGGCCAGCACGACGTCGTCGACGGCGCGCTCGCGCCACGCCCCCAGCGCTGCGAGCAGTCCTTTGGCCCGGTTGGCAAGGTCGCGCGCGGTCTTGCCCGCCGCGTCGCCGGCCTGCCGACTCGCGTGGGTCGCCTGATGCCCGACCTTAGCGCGCCGGCGCGCGCCCGATCGAGGGTCGAGCCAAAAGAGCACTCCGGCTCCAGCGGCGAAACCGCCCATCGCCACGAGAACATCCTTGTTGCGCATTTGGTCACCTCCATCTCGACCAAATTGCGCACGCGGCGCCACGAGGCATCGTTGGGCGAGCGATCGGTGGCGGTCCCCGAGGCGTCAGGGGTCCCGCGGTTCGCCTTGCACCCCTCTTGCTCGGGGCTCCCTCCGTTGCTCTCCCTGGTGGCCGAGCTGCCGTGTCTAGACGCTGGAGGAGTCCGTTTCCATCATCCGTCCATCGAGGCGCACGGACGCCCGCGAGGAGATCGCCATGGCCGCAAGGACGGCGTCGCGAATCATCCAGGACTGGCCGGAGGAATCGAGAGAAGCCGCGCAGCTCGTCATCGACCAGCATGGAGAGCCCGACGAGGCGACTGCGTCGCAGCTCACCTGGGACCACCCGGGCCCCTGGAAGCGAATCGTCGCGACGAAGACGTTCTACCCGCACGACTTTCCCATTCCGCATACGGACTCCGTGGAGTCGTTCATCGATTACCGGGTACCCGTGGAGAAATTCACGCCCATCGCCCGATTCGACGGCAGCGTGATCGCTGAGCGCACCGCGGGCGAAGTGTCCGCGCGCTGCCATGATGAACAAGCCAACTTCCTCGCGCTCAACCTCATGCACGACATCGTGACTGCTGTGAGGACCGTCGAAGAGGCGCGGGAGTACTACGCCAAAGAGGTCCTCGATTCGCGGCGCAAGGAGCCCACGCCGTACATGGAACGGCTGCGCTTCGACCCGCAGGGGCCGGATGCCGCGGATCGTGACGTCCGGACGGTGCCCGACGAGGAGGTCAAATCGGCGGCCCAGGAGGGCGAGTCGCGCGCGGGCGCGGCGGAGGACGTCGGGGCGGAAGCGTAGGTCCCGTGGAGTCGTCATCTCCCGCTGCAGCCGGGCGGACGACTGCCTAGCTTGGTCATCGGAGGTGTACTGGTATGCCCGACAAGGAAACCATCGAACGTGCCCATCAAGACGCCGCGCAAGGCAAGTCAGCATCGACGCAAGCGGGCGAGTTCGTGCGCGAAGAGATTCACCATGTACGCGAGGGCAAGCACGGGGCCCGGTCGCCCAAGCAGGCGATCGCAATCGGCCTGTCGAAGGCCAGGCGCGCCGGTGTGAAGCTGGGGGCGCCAGGGCGAGGAAAGGCTCCAGCGGCGACCAGGCGCAAGGCAGCGCGGGACGTCCGGCGAGGGCGCAGCCGGCGGCGGCCGTCTTCCAGGCGATCGCGGGCCGTCAGAGGTGCATTGCGGCGCGAGCCCCGCTCCTCGGCTTCGCGCCCGGCGCTTGCCGCTCAGGCACACGGCGCCGCCATGCGCCGCGGCCCGCGGGCGCGCAGCGCTGCGGCAAAGAAGGCGGTCCGGACGAAGGGCCCGACCAGGCGCCGCGCTGCGGCCCGCAAGGCAGCGCGGACGCGCAAGGCACGGTAGCCCGGCGCAATCGCTGCTTGGACGACTCGGCGCAGCGACTTCGCGTCGCACGACTCCGTACGCTTCGGTATTGAAGATTTCCGCGCCCGGCGCCACAAGGGCGAACCGGGAGGGACGCAAGGAGGACCCGATGCGCTGCGAAGAGATCATGAAGCGCGATGTGGAGTACGTCGATTCAGCGGAGCCAATCCAGACGGCCGCCCGTCGCATGCGCGACGCGAACGTGGGCTTCCTGCCGGTCTGTGATTCGACCAGGAAGGTACTCGGCGCGATCACCGACCGCGATATCGCGCTGCGGATCGTCGCGGAGTCCCGGCCGCCGACCACCTCCGTCGGTGATGTGATGACCCGCGAAGTCATCGCTTGCCGTCCGGACGACGAAGTGACGCGGGCGGAGCAGTTGATGGGAAAGCACCAGAAGTCACGGATGATCTGCACTGACCAGGAGGGGCGTTTGCTCGGCGTCATCAGCCTCTCCGACATCGCACAGGTCGAGGAGCCCTCGCGCGCCTCGCAGACAATGAAGCAGGTCACCGAGCGCGAGGCCCGTCCACGGTAGGACGCCTG
>VBKO01000354.1 GCA_005888115.1 Deltaproteobacteria bacterium | reverse complement strand
CGGATGCCGTAGCCGTAGCCCGGGATGTCCAACGTCGCCATCGAGTCCAGGAAGCAGGCGGCGAGGCGGCCCAGGCCGCCGTTCCCCAGCCCTGCGTCCACCTCCTGCTCGAGCAGGTCGGACACCTCCAGGCCCATCATGCGCATCGCCTCGCGCGCGGTGTCGTACAGCCCGAGGTTGAGCAGGTTGTTCGCGAGCGCGCGCCCCATCAGGAACTCGGCCGAGAGGTAGTAGACGCGCTTGGCGTCCCGCCGGTAGTAGCGCTGCTGCGTCGCGATCCAGCGCTCGATCAGCCGGTCGCGGACGGTGAGCGCGAGCGACATGAACCGGTCGCGCGCGGTGGCCGAGTACTGGTCCTTCGCCAGCGAGTACAGCAGGTGGTTGGTGAAGGAGTGGAGGACTGCCGCGGCTTCGTTCGGTGCCGGGGCGCGGAGGACGCGAGACGCCATGGGCCGATCCTACTCGAATGGCGCGGCTACCGCCCCAGGGTCAGCAGATATCCGGCCTGGACCGCGATGCCGCTGAGTGGATTTTCCAACCCTCCCAGCGCGGGCGCCAGGTTCGTGTGCGCCTGGAGCAGGACGCGGCCGGGTCCCACCGGCCACGAAGCGCCGAGCGCGGCGCCGGCGCGGAATCCCATCTCCGACGCCGAGCGCGACATCGACGGGGCACCGGGCGACCCGGCGGATACCCAGGTCTGTTGCACGCCGAAAAGAAGCGCGGCATGCAGGTCGACACCGCCGAACGTGTGCGTCGCCCGCGCTCCCAGCTGGGTGACCAGACCGGTCGCGGTGGCGCGCTCGGGGCGGCCGAGGAAGGGGCTCGGCGCCGGCTCGGTGGTCGCGAGCCAGCCGAGGCCGCCGACGTCGAGCAGCGCCTCGAACGGGGTGCCCATCACGGGAATCGCGAGCTCCACCGTCGCGCCGAAGGCAGGTACCCCGCTGAAGGTCGTCCCGACCGATCCGAGCAGGCCCGCGGACGGAGCTCCGAATCCGGCCAGCCATCCGCCGCGCGGGCGGCCGGCGCCGGGAGCGATCGAGGCGCGCACCTCGGCGCGCTCACCGAGGCCCTGCACCTCGATCGCGGTCTGACCCGCGGCGCCAAGCGGCGCCTGCCAGGACACGGCCACGATGCCGCGCCGGTTGCGCGACACGTCGACGCCTCCGCGGCCGGCGCTCGCGGTGACACGTGCCTCCGCGTCGGGAGAGCCGTCGCGCCGGACGAGGAACGCCTGCAGCTCCAGCGATTCGCCCGACGCGGCCTGCGCCGGCCCGACGGGAAGGACGCGCATCCGCGCGAACCGCGGCGGGTCGAGATCGAGCTGCCGGTCGGCGGTGTTCCCGAGCGTGTCCTGGACGTGCATCGTCGCCTTGTCCACGCCGGGCGGGACCACCACTTGCAGCTGCACTTCGCCCTTGGCGTTCGCCACCGCCGGACCGAAGTCGCGGTCCGCGATGCGCAGGTGCACCGAGGCGTGCGGCTTGGTTTCCAGGGTCATCGAGTCGCTGCCCGCGAGCGGCAGCGCGAGCCAGCCCAGCGCGCGATCGCCGTCTGCCTCCGCCTCCGCGGCGATGAGCGCGACGGCCGGCGCGCGCGACCGGGGCGGGGTGAAGGCGGCGGTAAATGCGCCGTCGCCGGCCTGCTGCGGCTCGCCGAGCGCGCCCACGTTGGTGCTAAGCGAGACGCGGGCGCCCGGCACCGCGCGGCCGAAGAGGCCGGTCACCCGGATCTGGATGCGCGCGCTGGAGTCCTTGCCGAGCGTGAGCCCGCCGGGGTCCGCCGACAGCGTCACCGAGATCGCCAGGAGCGTGCTCAGCGCGATTGCCAAAGCTTCCTCTTCACCCGGACGGTGGGCTTCGACTGGTCGCGCACGATGGTGGTGTCCACCTGCTTGCGGCGCCCCATCGGATCGATGGCGACCACCGCCACGGTCTGCTTGCCATCGCGGAGCGGCACGTCCGCGCGGAACGAGCCGCCCGGCTCGACCGGCACCGGCTGGCCCTGGATGAACACGCGGCTTCCGGCCTCCACCTTGCCGCTGACGGGGACGGTGTCCTTGCTGGTGGCGCGCTCCTGCGGCCAGCGGACCGCGAGCAGAACGCGGCGCAGCGCCGGCGAGGCATCCTCGAGCCCGCCTCCTCTCACGCGGCTGACCGTTCCCGGCTTCACCTCGACCTGCTTGCCGTGCGCGGTCAGGTTGACCGATCCGGTGACGGCGGCAACGGCCACCACGCCGCGGCCGTCCGCGGTGACGAAGAAGTGTCCGCCCTGGCTGTGCGCCCGCGCGTCGCTCCCTTCCATCTCCACGTCGAGGCTGCCCTTGCCGGGCTCGACCTCCGATTCGACCGAGCCGCGCACCTGCGCGCGCATCCAGCTGGGGTTCGCGTCCTTGAGGCGCAGCGCGGAGGCTTCGTGCATCCGCATCTTCACGCCGTCGACGCCGACCTCCGCCTCGCCCTCGTGCGTGCGCAGCGCGTCGCTGGGCGCCAGCCGATCGCCGACCTGCGCGTCGGCCCAGTTGCCCAGCAGACCGCGCTGCAGCTCCACCTTGCCCTTGCGCGAGATGACGACCGCGGTGGCGCGCACTTGCGGCTCGCCGGGCGGCAGGGGTCCGGAGACTTTCACGGGAACGGCGGGGCCGGCTGGCGCACGCCCGCAGGCGGCCAGCACGGCGGCGCAGATCAGCGCGTGCCCCGCGCACGACGGGCCCCGCTTCATGAGTGGAGAGTAGGAGCCGGATTGCGCCTGCCGCAAATTCCAGTCCGCCGCGGGCCACAGCGACATCGGGGATTTCATCCCACTCGCACCGACCCGCGGCGCACATCCGCTTCCTTGTGTTCGTGCACGCGCCCGGCAATCGTCAGCCGATGCGCCTCGGGGTGAAGCTCGCGTTGCTGCTGTCGTGCGCGAGCGCCGCCCCGCTCGCGCTGGCGACGGTGGTGACGCTGCCCTCGGGCAGCCGCGAGCTGCGCTCGCAGGTCGCCCGCATCCATGCGCAGGCGGCTTCTGCCCTCGCCGACCAGGTCCAGCGCGTGCTGCTCGACAAGCTCGACGCGCTGACGCTCGCCACGCGCTCGCTGCGCCTGTCCGACCTCGATCAGGAGGCGCGCCAGCAGGCCCTGCTGCTCATCTACCAGCAGACGAAGGGCGCCGACGTGGTCGGTCTCTTCGACGACAAGGGCGACCCGGTGGTCACGCCCGTGCGCTTCAGCGAGGTGGTGCCGGAGGCGCGGGCCGACCACGAGGAGATCGACCAGGACGCGCTCAAGGCCTACGCCGCCGCGGTGCCGCTGCGCGAGGCGCTCAAGTCGAAGGGGCTGACGCTCGGGCCGCCCTACGTGTTGCCCGGGCGCGGCGGCGCTCCGGTCGCGCGCTTGGTGCTGGCCTTGCCGGTCCAGGGAGCCCGCGGGGCCCGCTGGGTGCTGGCGGTCGAGCTGTCGTTGCGCTCCCTCCAGGAAAGGTTCGAGAAGCTGCGCCCCACCGAGGGCAGCGCCTTCCTGGTCGACGGCGCGTTTCGCGCGGTGATCCATCCCGACCCCAACGTGGCGTTCTCCCGGGCCGACCTGTCCCAGCATCCGCTCCTTTCGGGGCAGGACCAGGAGGACGTGCTCGGCGCCAGCGCCGACGTGCCGGTCTCCGGGTGGCGGGTGGTGGTGCAGGAGGACGCCGACGCGGCGCTCGGTCCCATCCGCCGGCTGGCGCGCGGCGCGGCGTTCTGGATCGGCATCGCGCTCATCGCGGCGCTGGTGCTCGCGGTCACCACCGTCCGCCAGGTGACGCGGCCGGTGGAACGCCTGCGCGCCGCGGCCGCGGCCGTCGCCGGAGGGCAGCTCGAGACCGAGGTCGCGGTCCGCGGGCAGGACGAGCTCGCGCAGCTCGCCCACGCGTTCAACGAGATGGTCGCCGGCCTGCGCGAGCGCGTGCGCCTGGAAGCGACGCTGGCCATCTCGAGCACGCTGGAGCTGAAGGAGGTGCTCGAGCGCCTCCTCGACGGTCTCTCGCGCCTGGTGCCCTATCAGCGCGCAGCGGTGCTGATGAAGCGCGGCGAGCGCTACCGGGTCGCGGCGCAGCGAGGATATCCCGAGGCGGCGCACGCGGGCGTGCTGGAGCAGGTGTTGCCCGGCGGTCCCGTGGAGCGCGCGCTCAAGGCAGAGGAGCCGGCGCTGGGATGGGGCGGAGCGGCGCTGGTCGTCCCGCTCGTCTCCCGTGGCGAGGTGGTCGGCCTGGTGGCGCTGGAGAGCAGCAAGACCGGCGCGTACGACGAGGAGAAAGCGCGCCTGGCAATGAGCTTCACCCAGCCGGCGGTGATCGCGGTGGAAAACGCGCGCCTGTTCGACGAGGTGCAGCGGCTCGCCACGCTCGACGGACTGACCGGCACGCACAACCGCCGGCACTTCATGGAGCTGGCGCAGCTTCAGTTCGAGAGCGCGCGCCGCTTCGCGCAGCCCCTGGCCGCCATCATGATCGACATCGACCGCTTCAAGCAGGTCAACGACACCCTTGGTCACGCGGTGGGCGACGAGGTGCTCCGCGCCGTCGCCGAGCGGGTGCGCAACACTCTGCGCGCGGTGGACATCCTCGGACGCACCGGCGGGGAAGAGTTCGCGGTCCTCTTGCCCGGCACCGTGCGCGAGGCCGCTTCCAGCGTGCTCGCCGAGCGCATCCGGCGCGCGGTGGGCGACGGCGCCGTGCACACCGAGTCCGGGCCGGTGCACGTCACCATCAGCCTGGGCGTCGCCAGCGCCGGCCCCGACTGTCCCGATCTCGCGGCGCTTCTGCGTGCGGCCGATGCCGCGCTGTACGAAGCCAAGCAGGGCGGCCGGAACCGCGTCGCCTCGTAACGGTTCGCAGTGGACAGTCCCGGGCGGCGCAGCGGCGCAGACGGCTCCGGGAAGCGTACTGTCGCATCCGCATGATCCTCGTCACCGGAGCCACCGGCACGGTAGGCGGCGAAGTGGTGCGCCTGCTCGCAGCGCGGGGCCAGAAAGTGCGCGCGTTCGGGCGCAACGCGGAGAGGCTGCCGCGGCTCGCTGGCGTCGAGCCGTTCGCCGGCGACCTGACGGACCGCTTCGCCGTCGGGGCGGCAGTCAAGGGCGCGGACCGGATCTTCCTGCTCGGCGAGCCGGATCCCGACCACGTGGAGGAGCAATCGAACGTCATCCAGGCCGCGCGGCGGAACGGCATCAAGCTGCTCGTCAAGATGAGCGCGCTCGGCGCCGATGCCCAGTCTCCCATCAACCTGGCCCGCTGGCACGCGAAGAGCGAGGACGAGCTGCGCCGGGCGGACGTCCCGCACGCGATCCTCCAACCGCAGCTGTTGATGCAGAGCACGCTGGTCTACGCACCGGTCGTGAAGGAGCAGGGCGTCTTCCACGGAGCCATGCGCGACGGCAGGGTGGCATTCGTCGACGCTCGGGACGTCGCCGCGGTCGCGACCGCGGTGCTCACCGGGCGCGGGCACGAGGGGAAGACGTACGTCGTCACCGGCGGTGAGGCTCTCTCGCTCCGCGACGTCGCCGACAAGCTCTCGGTCGCGACCGGGAAGGCCGTCCGCTACGTCGACCTGCCCGCGGGCGAGCTCAAGCGGAGGCTCCTGGACGCGGGACTGCCGTCGTGGCTCGCCGACGATCTGGGCGCGCTGCACGTCTTCTTCAGCACCGGCGGCGGCGCGGGGACCACCCGGGTAGTGCCCGAGCTGACCGGCGCTCCACCGCGGACGTACGAAGCGTTCGCGCGCGAGTTCGCCTCCGTATTCGGTGTGCGAGCGGCGCACACGGGTTAGAGCAGGGGCAGTTGCCTCCCCGGGCGGTCGGGCCTGCGGAAGGACGTCGTGTCGTCTCCTCCCATGCACCCGGTCGCGAGCCCGACGCGGCGGGCGGTGGACTCGAACAGCGCGCGCGCCGCTTCGGCATAACGCCCCTCGCCCCGGCCCCGCAGGCCCCAGCGGGAATCGTACAGCTTGCCGCCGCGTGCTTCGCGGACACGCGCGAGCACGCGGTCTGCGCGCAGCGGTAACGCCTCGCGGAGGCGCTGCTCGAATACCGTGGCCACGCTGCCCGGCAGGCGGAGGAAGACGAACCCCGCCCGGCGCGCGCCCGCGGCCGCGGCGGCTTCCAGGATACGCGCGATGTCCTCGTCCCCGAGCCCCGGGATCATCGGCGCGACGTTCACGCCGACGTCCAGCCCGGCCGCTGCCAGCCGCTCGATGATCTGCATGCGGCGCTGCGGCGATGCGACGTGCGGCTCGATGGCGTGCGCGTGCTCGCGGTCCCAGAGCGGGATGCTGACCGTCACCCCGACGTCGGTGACCTTTGCGAGCGCCTGCAGCACCTCGAGATCGCGCTCGATGAGCGGCGACTTGGTGATGATGCCCACCGGGTTCCGGTACTCGGCGCAGATCTCCAGGCACCCGCGCGTGAGCCGGTAACTCG
>VBKO01000353.1 GCA_005888115.1 Deltaproteobacteria bacterium | reverse complement strand
ACCAGACCAGCGGCCGGCCCGTGGCCCGGAAGATGATGCCGACGAGGACCTCGACCGCGAGGGCGAGGAGCAGCGCCGCCGAGATCCATTCGAAGAGCCGCTCGATCCGGCGGCGCAGCGCCTTCACTTCCCGGATCCGAGCGAGGCGGCCTTGTCGATCATCTCCTTGCCGTTCGGCGTCTCCTTGGCGAATTCCTCGTAGATGGGCTTGCTGGCGGCGCGGAATGCGGCCTTGTCGGCGTCGTTGACCTTCATGCCGGCCTGCTTCAGCTTGCCGAGCAGCTCCTCGTCCTGCTGCGCCCCGGTCTTGTAGACGTAGGCCTGCGTCTCGCGCGCCGCTTCGGACAGGCCCTTGCGCACGTCGGGGGGCAGCGCGTTCCAACGCCGGACCGACGTCACGACGTATGCCGGCGTGTACACGTGGTCGGTCATCGACAGGTACTTCTGCACCTCCTGGAACTTGGCGGTGTAGATCTGCGTGAGCGGGTTCTCCTCGCCGTCCATCACCCCGGTCTGCAAGGCGACGAACACCTCGGAAAACCCCATCGCGGAGGGGCTCGCGCCATAGGCCTGGAACATCTTGATGCGCCACTTCCCTTTCGGCACGCGCAGCTTGATCCCCTTCAGGTCCTCGGGGGTCTTGATGGGATGCGCGTTGTTGGTGATCTGGCGGAAGCCGTTCTCCCAGACCGCGATCATCTGGTAGCCGGCCTTCTCCGACAAGGGCGCCAGGGCCGGCCAGACGATCTCCTTCTCGATGCGCTTCATGTGCTCGCGGTCGCGCACCAGGTAGGGCATCTCGAAGAGCCCGAACGCGGGCACCACCGAGGACATCACGGTGGACGGCACCGAGAAGTCCAGCGTGCCCAGCTTCACCTTCTGCATCATCTCGGTGTCGTCGCCGAGCTGGCTCGACCCGTAGACCTGGACGACCACCTTGCCGCCCAGCTTCTGTTGGACTCGCTTGGCAAACTCCTGGGCGGAGAGGTCGAAGATCGAGCCGGGCGAGCCGACGTGTCCGAGCTTCAATTCCAGGGGCTGGGCGGCGGCGGCGGTCCCGCAGAGCGCGAGGGCGGCGAGGAGGGTTTTCATGAGGGCTGGATAAAGCGCAGTCATCCGGCGTTGGTCAAGGGGGCCTCCCTCGCGCTAGTGTGCCGCGATCCATGCCGCCGGCCTTCCTCCTCGCCGCGGGCAGCGCGCAGGGCGATCCGGTCGCCGGACTGGTCCTTTCGCTGGCGCTGATCCTCCTCGTCGCCAAGCTGGGAGGGGACCTCGCCGCGCGGATCGGGCAGCCCGCGGTGCTCGGCGAGCTGCTCGGCGGGATCCTGCTCGGGAACGTGCCGCTCTTCGGTCACTCGCTGATGGACCGGCTCAAGAACGACCCGAGCGTCGACATGCTGGGCCGCATCGGCGCGCTGATCCTGCTCTTCGAGGTGGGGCTCGAGTCGACGGTGACCCAGATGCTCCGCGTCGGAATGTCGTCGCTGCTGGTCGCCACCATCGGAGTGATCGGGCCCTTCATCCTCGGCTACGGCGTCGCGGCGTGGCTCCTGCCCGGCTCGTCCGCTTACGAGCACGCGTTCATCGGGACGGTCCTCTGCGCTACCAGCGTCGGGATCACCGCGCGCGTATTCAAGGATCTGGGCAAGGTCCAGACGCCGGAAGCCCGCATCGTGCTCGGCGCCGCGGTGATCGACGACGTGCTCGGCCTGCTGGTGCTGGCCGTCGTCGCCGCCGTCGCCACCGCGGCCGACAAGGGCAAGGCTCTGTCCGGCATCGAGATCGGCGTGACGGTGGCGAAGGCCGTCGTCTTCGTGGTGGGCGCCATCGCGGCCGGCATGCTGCTGTCTCCGCGCCTGTTCCGCCTCGCCGCCCGGCTGCGTGCGCGCGGCGTCCTGGTCGCGGTCGGCCTCTCCTTCTGCTTCGTCCTCGCCTGGCTGTCCGACGAGGTCGGCCTGGCCCCGATCGTGGGCGCCTTCGCCGCCGGCCTGGTGCTGGAGGAGGTCCACTCCCGAGAGTTCACCGACCGCGGAGAGCGCGCGCTGGATCAGCTCATCGAGCCGATCTCCCACTTCCTGGTGCCCATCTTCTTCGTGTTGATGGGCGTCCGGACGGACCTGTTCGCGCTGGCCAAGCCGCAGATCCTGGGGCTCGCCATCGCGATCACCCTGGCGGCGATCGTCGGAAAGCAGATCTGCGGGCTCGCCGTGCTGGAGAAAGGAGTGGACCGCGTCTTCGTGGGACTCGCCATGATCCCGCGCGGGGAAGTGGGTCTGGTGGTGGCCAGCATCGGCCAGGAGCTGACCGTGCGTGGGAAGCGGATGATCGATTCCGCCACGTTCTCGGCGGTGGTGATCATGGTGATGGTCACCACGCTACTGACGCCGCCGCTGTTGAAATGGCGCTCGCGGCGGACGTTCTAGCCTTCTACGGCTGCGGCACTTCCGCCACTTGCGGCGCAGACTTCTTGGCGGACTTCAGGGCCACCGCGCGCGGATCGCGCGGCTTGTCGCCGGCGCGCAGGTGCAGCACCAGGGCGCCGATCACCGCCAGGAGCGCGATCACCGCGCCGCGAGCGAGCGAACGCATCTCTTCCTCATGCGTCATGGTCCACCCTCCCACTTCTGGAGGTAGCAAGGGCGCGGGGTAGGGGCGCAAGGCGGGCGGAGGGGGGCCGGTGGGTACCCGGAGCTTCAGGTCGGAGCGTCGGGTAGCGAGAGGTAGTCCAGCGCTGCCGCGACCCCGCCCGGCCGGTGCGGGATGCCCGCCAGTCGCAAGCCCATCTCCACGCCGGCGAGCGCGGCGCACAGGGTGAGGTCGTTGAAGGCGCCCAGGTGCCCGATGCGGAACAGCTTGCCCTTCAGTTTTCCCAGGCCCTGTCCCAGGGACATGTCGAAGCGTTCCAGGATGACGGCGCGGAGCCGGTCCGCGTCGTGGCCGTCGGGCGTGCGGATCGCGGTGAGCGAGTTGGAGTATTCGCGGTCGTCGGCGCAGTTCAGCTCGAGCCCCCAGGCGCGCGCCGCGCGGCGGGTCGCCTCGCCATGCCGGGCGTGGCGCCGGAAGACCTCGGGGAGGCCTTCCTCCTCCAGCATGCGCAGCGCCTCCCGCAGCCCGTAGAGCAGGTTGGTCGCGGGCGTATAGGGGAAGAAGCCGCTCTCGTTCGCCTGCAGCATCGGCTGCCATGCGCGCCGGCCACCGTGACATCGACCTTCCACTCGTCGTGCCGGTAGTCGATCGACGCCAACGAGGAGATGGTGTCGACGAGCAAGAGCGCGGGGTGCCTGGCGCGATCGATGGCGGCACGGATCTCCGGGATGCGCGAGGCGACCCCCGTCGAGGTCTCGTTGTGCACCACGCAGACCGCGCGAATCTCGTGCTGCGCGTCGGCGCGAAGCTTCTGCTCGACAGCGGCGGGATCGACGCCGCGGCGCCAGTCGCCGGGGGCGAAGTCCGCGCGCAGATCGAGGCGGCGCGCCATCTCCTGCCAGAGCGTAGCGAAGTGGCCCGTCTCGAACATCAGGACGCGGTCGCCGGGCGAAAGGGTGTTCACCAGCGCCGCCTCCCAGGCGCCCGTCCCCGAGGCGGGGAAGATCACCACCGGCTGCGAGGTGCGGAACACCTTGCGCAGGCCGGCGAGGACCTCCTTGCCGAGCGCCGCGAACTCGGGCCCGCGGTGATCGATGGTGGGACGATCGATCGCGCGTAGCACGCGATCGGGCACGTTGGTCGGCCCCGGAATCTGCAGGAAATGCCGCCCGCTCGGATGCGCCATCACTTGCCCCTCCAGCGCGGCTTGCGCTTGGCCAGGAATGCGTCGATCCCTTCCCGGAAGTCCTCGCTCATGTACGCCTGGACGACGTGGTCGCGGCTCCCGGGCGGCGCCCAGTGGCGCACGATGCGATTCAGCTCCTGCTTGGCGGTCCGCACGGTGAGGGGCGCATGCGAAGCGGCCGTGCGCGCCATCTCTCCCGCCCGTGCGTACACACCTTCCTCGGTGGTCAGCTCGTTCAAGAGCCCGATGGCGCGCATCTCCTCGGCGTCCATGAGCCGCGCCAGCAGGATGATGTCCTTGGTGCGTGCCACGCCGATGAGCGCGGCCAGCCGCGCGTAGTTGCGCGTGGACAGCGTGTTCCCGAGCGTCCGCGCGATGGGAAAGCCGAACTTCGCGCTGGGCGCCCCGACCCGTAGATCGCACGCGGCGGCAATCCCCGCGCCGCCGCCGGTGCAGGCGCCCTGGATGGCGGCGACGGTGGGTACGCGCACGTCCTCCAGCGCGTCGAAGACGCGGTCCATGCGCGCCTCGTAGTCGATGGAGTGCTGCGCGTTCGAGAACCCGCGGAACTGGGAGATGTCGGTCCCGGAGACGAAGGCCTTGTCGCCCGCGCCGCGCAACACCACCGCCTTCACCGAATCGTCCTGGTTGATGCTCCTGCAAATCTCCCCGAGCCGGTCGTACATGCCGAAGGTCATCGCGTTGCGCGCCTCCGGACGGTTGAAGGTGAGCCAGGCGATGCCTGGGTCCTTCACCTCGTAGAGGATCTCGTCGGTCTCGGTCATGGGATGCGGATCACGCCGTCCGTTGCCAGGCGGCTGATCTCCTCCTGCGAGTAGCCCAGCTCGGACAGCACCTGGGCCGAGTGTTCTCCGAGCAGCGGGCCCGCGCGCGCCATGAGCGGCGGCGTGTCGGAGAGGCGCATCGGCGAGCCGATCTGCTTGATCGGGCCGAGCGTCGAGTGCGGCGCGTCCGGGAAGAAGCCTCGCGCCGCGAGATGCGGGTCGTTGAAGACCTGGTCGTAGGTCTGCAAGAGCCCGCAAGGGACGCCTGCCCTGGTGAGCGCGTCGATCCAGTGCTTGGCGGGCCGCTTCCCGGTCACGTCCTCGATGAGTGGGATCAGCTCGCGCCGGTTCTGGTGGCGCAGGTGGTTCTTCGCGAAGCGCGGATCCTGTTTGAGCTCCTGCAGACCGAAGACGTCGCAGCAGGCCTCCCAGTTGCGCGCGGTCGTGGCACCCAGGGTGAAGAACCCGTCGGAAGCGCGCAGCGCCTGGTAGGGCGCCGAGGTCTGGTGCGCGGATCCGAGCGGCTTGGGAATCTCGCCGGTGGCGAAGTACCGGCCGGCCTCCCAGACGGCGAGCGACACGCCGGACTCGAACAGGCATACATCGACGAACTGGCCGCGGCCGGTGCGCTCCCGCACGCGCAGTGCGGCGAGCGCCGCGAGGGCCGCATAGAGTGCGCAGGTGAGGTCCGTCACCGGCACGCCCACCTTGACCGGGTTCCGCCCGCCCTCCTCGCCGGTGATGGACATGAGCCCGCTCATCCCCTGGGCCATGATGTCCAGGCCGGGCCGCTGCGCATACGGGCCGTCCTGCCCCCAGCCGGAGCAGGCCACGTAGACCAGGCGCGGGTTCAGCTCGGAGAGCCGCGCGTAGTCCAGCTCCAGGTCGCCCATGGTGCCGGGTCGGAGGTTCTCGACCAGGACGTCGGCGCGTCCGGCCAGCTTGCGGAAGGCTTCCTTCCCGCGCGACGACTTGAGATCCAGCGCCAGCGATCGCTTGTTGCGGTTGAGCCGCACGAAGCTCGACGACTCGCCCTCGAGGAAGGGGCCGCTGGCGCGTGTCTGATCGCCGCCGTCCGGGTTCTCGATCTTCACCACGTCCGCGCCGAGGTCCGCGAGCTGCAAGGTGCAGAACGGGGCGGCCATGAAGTTGCCGACCTCGAGCACGCGGATCCCGGCGAGCGCTGCCTCCGCCATCCAGACCTCCAGCGCCGATCTATACTGCCGCCCATGCCCTTGTCCTGCGAAGAAGCGTTGCGGCTGGTCGGCGGTGCACAAGACCGCGCCCGGCAGATCGGCATCCGCGTCACGGTGGCGGTCGTCGACGAGGGGGGCCTCTTGCAGGCGCTCGCGCGCATGGACGGCGCGCCGCCCCTTTCGTCGCAGATCGCGGAGGCCAAGGCGGTGGGCGCGGCGGTCTGGCACCGGGACGGCGCCTCTCTCGCGCAAGTCCACCAGGAGCGGCCCGGATTCTTCAACGCCGTGGCGCAGATGGTCCGCGTCCCGATCATCCCGGGACTCGGATCCACCCTGGTCCGCCGCGACGGCGCGGTCCTCGGCGCAGTGGGCGTCTCGGGCGGGAAGCCCGAGCAGGACCTCGACTGCGCCGAAGCCGGGCTGAAGGCCCTGACGAAGTAATCTCCGCGTGCGCGCCCCGGTGCCCCGCGTTACAGTGCGCCCCCCGCGCTGGAGGGCCGCACGTGGCCGACCTGCACGCAGAGAAGATCCTCATCCTCGACTTCGGATCGCAGTACACGCAGCTGATCGCCCGGCGCGTACGCGAGCTGCACGTCTACTGCGAGATCCATCCCTGCACGATGCCGATCGATCAGATCCGCGCCTTCGCGCCGCGCGGGATCGTCCTCTCCGGCAGCCCTTTCAGCGTGGAGCAGCCCGGCGCGCCTCTGGTGGATCGGGCAGTCTTCGAGATGGGCGTCCCCGTCCTGGGGGTCTGCTACGGCCTCCAGCTGATGGCCAAGCTGCTGGGCGGCGCCATCGACCGGACCGCCCACCGCGAGTACGGACACGCGCGCGTCGAGGTGATCGAGCCGGTGGGCCCCTTCGGCGAGATGCGCCCGGGCGAGCACCTCGACGTGTGGATGAGCCACGGCGACAAGGTGTCCGCGCCCCCGCGCGGGTTCCGCGTCATCGGGCGCAGCGACAACTCGCCGTTCTGCGCGGTGGCCAACCCGGAGAAGCGCTTGTACGCCATCCAGTTCCACGCCGAGGTGGCCCACACGCCGCGCGGCCGCGAGCTGTACGAGGCGTTCCTGGAGGAGTGCGGGGTCACCTTCAGCTTCCGCATGGGCGCGTTCATCGAAGACGCGACGGCCCGCATCCGCGAGCGGGTGGGCAAGGAGCGCGTGATCTGCGCGCTGTCCGGCGGAGTGGACAGCGCGGTGGTGGCGCTGCTCCTCCACCGCGCCATCGGTCCGCAGCTCCAGTGCATCTTCGTCGACAACGGCCTGCTCCGCGAAGGCGAGGCCGAACAGGTGCAGCAGACGTTCGCCGGCCGCTTCCACCTGCCGCTCCGCACGGTCGACGCGCGCGCCCGGTTCCTCGAGAAGCTGCGCGGCGTCACCGATCCCGAGCGCAAGCGCAAGATCATCGGGAACGAGTTCATCGCCGTCTTCGAGCAGGAGGTGGAGCGCGACCGGGCCGAGCACGGCGAGGCCCGCTTCCTCGCCCAGGGTACGCTCTATCCGGACGTCATCGAGAGCGTCTCCTTCAAGGGCCCCAGCCAGGTGATCAAGAGCCACCACAACGTGGGCGGGCTTCCCGAGCGCATGCGCATGCAGCTCATCGAGCCGCTGCGCGAGCTGTTCAAGGACGAAGTGCGCGCGCTCGGCCGCGAGCTCGGCCTGCCGGAGGCAATCGTGGCGCGCCAGCCGTTCCCCGGTCCGGGGCTCGCCATCCGCGTGCTGGGCGAGATTACCGAGGAGCGCCTGCAGCTCGTGCGCAAGGCCGACGTCATCGTCCAGGAAGAGGTGGCCAACGCCGGCCTGCGGGAGCGGCTCTGGCAGGCGTTCGCGGTGCTGTTGCCGGTGCGCAGCGTGGGAGTGATGGGCGACGAGCGCACCTACGAATCCGCATGCGTGTTGCGCGCCGTGGAGAGCCTGGATGGGATGACCGCCGACTGGGCCCGGCTCCCGTACGACCTGGTGGCGAAGATCTCCGGGCGGATCACCAACGAAGTGCGCGGCATCAACCGGGTCGTCTATGACGTCTCGTCGAAGCCTCCAGCCACCATCGAGTGGGAGTAGACCCGGGCGTGGTCATCCGCCTCGCCCTCGGAGCAGCGCTGCTCGCGGCCACCGCCGTGCGGGCGAGCAGCGTCACCGACGAGATCAGCGTTTCGGGCACGCAGAGCACGCCGCAGAACCCGCGGGCCGGCAGCCTGTCGGATCTGGTCACCGCCAGCGTGGACGTGGGCGAGAGTTGGACCGCCAACGCGAGCGCCCGGATCACGTTCGAGAGCCCCACGCCCGCGCCCAGCGGGGCCTCCTTCCCGGACCGCGGCGGGACCGTAACCGATTTCAGCGGCGGCGCGGACTGGGACGCGACCGACAACTGGACCTTCGGCCTCACGGTGGACCTCTCTCCGCAGGGCACCATCGGTAGCGATGCACGGCTCTCGGTGCAGGGCCGGCCGACCGACGTGCTCCTCGAGGCCACCACTTCGATCGGTTCCCTCGAGTTGCTCGCCGGCTACGACACCGCCGGCAGCTCCGAAGTGGAATGGTTGTTCACCGGCGCGGTGAGCCTCAGCCGCATCGACACGAACCAGCGGGTCGCCGCCGCACGCTATGCGGACGACGGCAGCAGCGCGAGCCTTTCCGACCTGCGAGCCCGCTGCGTTCCCCTGCGGTCGGGATGCCGCACACTGGTGCCCGCCATCGACGGCTTCTCGGGCGTGCTTCGCTCCGCGCGTCTATCCGCCGGCGCGCTCGCCACCGTCCTCTCCGACACCGACGTGGGCGTGAACCTCGACTACTACGCGTATCTGGACGATCCCGCCGACGCCGGCGTGTTCACCATCGCGACCGCGGGGCGCTTCGGGGCTGGCGCGCCGATCGCTCCGCTTCGCTTCCTGCTGCGCCCCGAGGTGACGCATCGCTTCGGCGCATTCTCCGTCAAGGGCTGGGCACAGGTGGGGCGGTACGTGGCCGAGGCAGGGCAGGGGACCGCCGCGCTCGGCGCCAAGGCGCAGTACAGGTTCTCGCGGTCCTTCCGCATGTGGGTGAGCGCCTCCGGCCAGCGCGACGAGGACCCGAGCGGCGCCGTTTCGCGCACCGGCGTCCTGGCGCTGGGCGCCGGCTACCGGTTCTGACCGTCCTTGCAACGGGAAGATCGACCGCATATGATTGCAATTGAAAGGAGCGCCATGCCCGCCAGGGAGCTGCAGCGCAAGCCGCGCGCCGAGGCCGTGGTGGCCAAGGCGCTGGTGCGCGCCGCGCAGCGGCTCGGCGTCTCGCAGTCCGAGCTGGCGGAGGTGCTCGGCACCAGCGCGGCGAGCGTCTCGCGCACCTTCGGCGGCGAGCGGCCCATCGCGCCGGATTCCGCCGAGGGCCGGCACGCGCTCTTGTTCCTGCGCCTGTTCCGCAGCCTGGACACCCTGGTGGGAGGCGACGAGGACAAGGCGCGGCGCTGGCTCGAGGCGCCCAACGCGCATCTCGGAGGCCACCCGCCGCGGGCGCTGATCGCCTCCACCCCGGGGCTGCTCCGTGTCGCCGAGTATCTGGACGCGATGCGCGGGACCCTCTGAGGTCCGCGCCTTGCGCGGCCGCTTCTGCCGCGTGGTGGAAGCGCAGTTCCGCAACTCGACCCGCAAGCTGGTCGACTCGGACGCCGAGCAGGAGGTGCTCGAGGAGCTGATCGATCGCCGCGCCAAGCTTCCGGTCCCGGCTGGCTTCGAGGGCCTGCACTACCTGCTCTACACGCCGTTCCGCCACCCGCCGCTGCGCA
>VBKO01000057.1 GCA_005888115.1 Deltaproteobacteria bacterium | reverse complement strand
GTCGACGATCTTGCCTTTCGAACCGCCCGGATCTCGCTCCCGCAGCATGGCTGTCAGGTCGCGCTTGACGCGCGTGTCGTAGGACACGTCGCCGATGAGCAGCCGGACGGTGTAGTCGCGATCGAGCAGCCAGCCGACGAAGGCGGTCACCTTTTCGAGGTAACGTCGATAGACGTCCTCGCCTTCCTCGGGAACGCTGCGCCTGCCGTAGTAATCCATGAGGCCAATGCCGACGACGCGGGCGCTCCCGTTCCGCTCCGGTGAGCGAGGGACCTCGGGCCGCAGGCTGAAGGCCAGATCCGGGTAGACGAAATCTCCTCGGGTATCGAACCCGATCCGCGCCAGGTACTCTCGCGAGAAACCATCCCGGTACGATCGGTAGTCCGCCAGGGAGACGGCGCGTTTGACGATCCACCTGCTCAGCGGGTGATCGATGGGCCCCGCCCCGACGCTGACGAACAACACCCTGGCGCGCCGCAGCTTGGCGACGATCGACCATTTGAGGATCTCGTAGTGCAGGTCGAGAGGGCCGATGCCGAAATCTCCCAGCATCCCGGTTCCGGTCATGACCAGCATGCTCGTGTGCTTCAGCCTGCGGAATGCCTTCACCCATTCGACGATCTCGAGGGGCACGCGGACGAAGAGCCGGCGAAGCAAGCTGATGGCCCGGCTGCTTCGCGCCCCGCGAGACCGGGAACCCTTGGCCTGGCGGTAGGACATCCGGAATGCCGGAATCTCGTATCTCGCCGTAGCATCCTGCGGGTCGGGGCAGATGCAATTGACTCGCGCGCCCGGGAGGAGCTTGCGGAGGTTTTGCAGGATGGCCTTGAGAGTGTATTCGTTGCCCAGGTTCTGCGTCCCGAAATTGCCGAAGAAGGTGATGGTGTCCTGCTTCATCGGGCGTCCTCGAGAAAGCGCGCGATGGCGCTCCGGACCACCTCTCCTTCGCAGATCGGGGCGCGGTGGCCGCAACGCCCGTCGAGCACGACCACTTCCGCGCTCGCGAAACGGGCGAACTCGAGGGCCGGAGCGGGATCGACCACCTCGTCCTGCGCCGGGACGATGACGAGGAGCTTCGCCCGGACCGCGGCCGCCGCGCGCTGCAGCGATCCGCCGAACGGCGCCGACACGTCGAATGCGGCGATCGCGCTCGCTTGCCGCGCGAAGTCCCCCGCGTCGCTGGACAGCTGCCGCACCGCCTCGTCCCAGCGTCGCCGATCCGTCGGGGAAGAGCGGGGAGAACCGGCGATGGCGACTGCTCGGGCGACGAACTCCGGGTGCGCGGTCGTCCACTGGAACACCTGCATGCCCCCGGCCGAAGTTCCGACGACAGCCTCGAGGCGGCGCACGCCGAGCACTCTCGTGAGCAGCTGGTACTGGCTCTCCACCACGTCGCGCATGGAAAACCGCGGAAATGCGCTCCCGCGCTGACGCTCGCTGTTCGACGGCGACGAGGCGACGCCGTTGGCGAATGCATCGACGGCAATGATGTATCGCCCGGAAAGACCGAGCAGCCTTCCCGAGGCGATCTGGCGCGCCAGGTGCCAGGAGCTTCCCATCGCCCAGGGTGTGACCAGGACCGCGTTGGAGCGCGAGGCGTCGAGCTCGCCGAAGGTGCGGTAACCGATGCGGCAGTCCCGCAGGACCTCGCCGTTCTCGAGCGCGAAATCGCCGAGGGTGGCGAACTGCTGTCGGGGGGCACACGCGAAGCAGAGCGTGAAGAGCAAGGCAGGAGCGGCCGCCCGGTTCATGCCCGCCGGACCTCCGCCGCCAGCGCCTGGAGGTGCGCTTCCCGCGCCAGCATCCGCGCCGGCGGCGCGACGCCGACCGCCTCCAGGATGGTCCGCAGGCGGTGGACCCAATCGTGGCGCAGGAGGGCATTGGCGGCGTTCTCCTTGCGGATCCGCGCCTGGCGGGCGGGATCGGCGTCCAGCTCCTCGATCCGCTGCGCCACGTCAGGGGCGTCGAACGGCATGGAGATCACGGCGTCCGGCCAGTCGAATCGCTGGCGGAACTCCTCGATGCCAGGAGGATCGCCCAGGACGACGGCGCCGGCAGCGACGCCCTCGAAGAAGCGGCCGGCGATCTCGTCGCGCCCGCGGATCAGCTCGGGCTGGTTGGCGCGCGCGCGGTTGGCGATGAAGTACCGGCTCCGCTTGAGGAGGTTGGCGAGCAGGAAGCGGTGCTCGGGCCCGCTCGAGACGTGGAACGTGACCTGCTTCGCCGCCGGCTTGATGGTGTCGTAGTAGTAGAAGATGCGTCCTTGGCGGGCCGACTCGAGCAGCTTCTCGTGCGTCAAGGGCGAGCGGCGGCCGATGTTGCAGACGTCGATCGAGCGGGGCGGCGGATCCGGCCAGGGAGTGAACCTGAGCGTGTCCACTGCCTGGGGCATGTAGCTGCAGGGCCGCCCGATGAGGCCCGCGATCGTCTTGACCGCGTGCCGCGCATTGATGAACACCTGATCGAACTCGCTGAGCAGCTCGAGCAAGTATCCGGGGAGGAGGTCGTCCCAAGCTTCCGCGATGAAGCAGGCAGCTTTTCCACAGCGCTTGCGCCAGTCGGGAATGCAACTGAGCGCGAAGAGCTGGTACGGATGACTGAAGACGGGGAGGAAGAGGTCGTAGTCCTTCTCCAGCCGGCGCGCGGTGAACCGGGGCGCGACCGAATCGGCCAGGCGGCGCGAACCGGTCAGGTGGCGGGCCAGCTTGTAGGCCTTCCGCGAGAGCTCGACGCCCTGCAGACCTTCGGGGACGGCCATGTCCGCATCGGTCACCGACGCGATCACGTCCTCGAACTCGTACTGCGCGCAGTAGGCGACGACGTTCTCGACGCTGCGCAGCGAGAGCAGGAGGACGTTCGCGTTCCCGCGCGAAACCCACTCGACGGGCTGTCCGAAGCGCTCCATGAATCTGTCGACGGTCAGCATGGTGGCCCGGAGCTCAGAAGACCGCCTTACGGCAGTAGAAGGCCTCGGCGAGCGCATCCTCTGCCACGCATTCCATCCCTCGGATGCGGGCCACGGCCTGGAACAGATCGGCGCTGAACCATTGCCTTCCTGCCTGGGTACCGAAGTGCCGGAGCAGCAGCGCGATCTTGCGCTCCAGCGTCGCGCTGGAGAGCGCCGAGAAGAGATTGGGCGACCCGAAGTCGCCGTCGAACTTCGGCACCTCGTACTCGAGGATCAGGTGATTGCGCCAGGTATTCCACGTCAAGTCGGAGACGAGCCGGTGGTCCTGGTGGCGATCCTCGCGGTAATGGGTGAAGACCAGGTCGGGAACGAACTGGCGCTTGAGCGCCTCGAACTCCTCCTTGATCGACGCGCCCGACCAGGGCAGGTACCCGTCGCGGTAGTCGCGGACCACGACGGTCGCCTGCGCCACGCCGCCGAGGAACGCCGCGGCCGAAGCGCGCGCCTCCACCGACCGCTCGGGCGTGGCGGAAAACACCACCCAGAGGATCTCCAGATCGCGGCGCTCGGCCGCGAGGCGCAGGACGGTACCGCCGCAGCCGATCTCGATGTCGTCGGCGTGGGCCCCGAGGAAGAGGATGCGCCGCGCCTCCTGCCCCTCGAGGATGGACAGCTTCCGCATCAGCGGAGGACGGCCTGCCGGTGGTTCGCCTTCCAGACTTCCCAGGGCACCTGTCCGCGCGTGTAGAGGTCCTCCAACAGTTGCTTTTCCTTGAACGTGTCCATGCAGGCCCAGAATCCGTCGTACGGATACGAGATCAGCTTGCCGGCCGCGGCCAGGCGCTGGAACGGCTCCTGGACCAGCTCCTCGCCCGGTCTGATCCAGTCGAACACTTCCTGCCGCAGGACGAAGAATCCACCGTTGATCCGCATCCCCACGTCGCGCACGTGCCGGATGCTCGTCACGCGCCCGCCGTCCTGGAGCGAGACGAGGTGGAAGGACGCTGGGGGGACCACCCCGACGAACGAGGCGACCGCGTCGTAGCGCTGGAAGTGGTCGACGATGGCCGGCAGCGGCAGGTCGGAGAGCCCGTCGCTGTAGTTGGCGAGGAAGACTTCCTCTCCGCTGAGGAACGGCTGGACTGCCTTGAGCCGCATTCCGATGTTCGAGGTGAGACCGGTATCGACGAAGGTGATCTTCCAGTCCTGGATGTCGCTCGCGAGCAGGTCGACCTTCTTCCCGCCCTGGCTGATGACGAAGTCGTTCGAGACCGTCTCGTCGTAGTCGAGGAAGTACCGCTTGATGCAATCTCCTTTGTAGCCGAGGCAAAGGATGAATTCCTTGTGTCCGAAGTGCGCGTAGTAGCGCATCACGTGCCAGAGGATGGGTCGGGACCCCACCGGCACCATCGGCTTCGGGATCGTCTCGGAGTACTCCCGGAGCCTCATGCCCATGCCGCCGCAGAAGATGACGACCTTCACGCGCGTTCCTCCTCTTCAGGCACGGTGCTCCACGCCGGCGTGCCGCTCCGCCGTCCGTCTGGCGCTCAGGTGCTCTTCCAGCCACGTCTCGCCGCGGAAACGACGGTATTGCTCCGCGCGCAATCGATCGGCGATCCGGCCCTCCGGCAGCTCGACGTCGTCGTACGTCAGGACCTGGTCCTTCCCGACGTTGCGGCGCAGCTTGCACCCTTCCACCAGTCCCTCCGGCAGGTATCGATTCGAGCTCATCTCGTCGGAGTTCACGGCCTCGCCGTACGTCATGTACATCCCGTACTCGTCCAGGACCTCGCCGGCCTCGAGGTTCCGCTTTGCCACCGCACAGACCTCCACCATGGGACCGCCCAGCGGCGGCGCCAGCTCGTCGCCGAACAGCACGACCCGCGCGATCGAGAACGGCGTCTCGAAATGGACCAGGTGGTAGGGAATCCAGAACGGATACAGCGGCCCTTCGCCCATCTTGTAGAGGCTCAGGTAATGGCGCTGCTTGGGGTCGGGATGCTCGGCGAGGACGAACACCTTGATGAGGGGCGGACCCACCGTGTAATCGACGATCCCACCGAGCGCGCGCAGCTCCTCCACGTCGTAGAGCTTCTGGATCTCCATGATCGAGCCGTCATACTTGCGGCCGCGCGACATGCCTCGGGAGCGCACCTTGAAGCCGGTTGCGTTCGCGACGATCGATTGCTCGAAGCTGATCTTCGATCCGTCGGCGAAGGAGGTCACCATCGCTGCGTTCTGGCCCCAGCGCTCCGCCCATCCCTTCTGCGTGGTCGGATTCCGGTAGGGGTCCTGCAATCCCTTCACGTTCCCCACCACTCGCGGCAACAGGCCCAGCCCCTTCACCCAGCGGACCAGGTTCATCATCAGCACCACGGGCTTCTCGTGCTGGAAGGACTCGAGGATGATGCGCGCGCCGAACTCGACGGAGCCGGTGACGTCGACGACGACGTCGATCTCGGGCGAGCGGCAGATGGTGAACGGATCTTCCGCCACGACCGGCGCGCCGCGGCGGATCGCCTCGTCGATCGCCGACTGCGTGCCCGCGGAAACGACGTGCTCGTGGCCGGCATAGCGGTAGACGCCCAGCGCGCGCTCCGGCCGGCGATTGTAGATGGCCGCCATGCGCATGCCGGGGACGCTGTTCTCGATCTGATTGGTCAATCCCTGGGCCATGAATCCGGCGCCGATCATTCCCACACGGATGGGCTTTCCTTCTTCCGCGCGAGCTTTCAAAGCCCTGTCGACGATGATCATGACGACCTCGGGTCGCGGACCGACATCCTTCGCTTCAGCTCGGGCTCGATCTGGTCGAGCGGCTTCCAGGAACGGTCCTTCGCCGAGATCTCGCCGAGAGGGAGAGGCCATTCCAGGCGAAGCCGTGGATCGTCGTGCGGGAGCCCCCCTTCCGCGGCGGGCGTGTAGAACTCGCCCACGTCATAGGTCGTTTCCGTGTCGTCCTCGAGCACCTGGTACCCGTGGGCGAACCGCTCCGGCACGTACAGGGCGCGGCGATTGTCGGCGCTGAGCTCCACTGCGACGTGCTGCAGCCACGTCGGGCTTTCCGGCCGCAGGTCGACGATGATGTCGAGGACGGCGCCGCGGGTGACGCGGACGAGCTTCGTTTCCGGCGCGGGCGGATACTGGAAGTGCATGCCTCGCACGGTTCCCTTCCTGCGGCTGAAGGCGACGTTTGCCTGCGCGATCACCGCCTTGAGCCCGTGCTCGGCGAATTCGCGCTGGCAGAAGGTGCGCGCAAAGAACCCCCGGTTGTCCTCGCGTGGCTCGAGATCGAGGAGGAATGCGCCGCGCAGTTTCGTTTCGGTGAAGATCATCCGGGACTGACCTCGGTCGCCGTCATGCGGCGGCGGGCTCGCTCTGCCAGCGCAAATCCGCGCCCAGGTTTCCCTCGGCGAGGAGGCGTTTGATTTGATCGATGCGGCGGTACCTCGGCCCTTCGAAGTCCTCCAGCCGGAGACCGATCGACCGGTAGGCCTGGTAGAGCTGCCGCGCTCCCTTGCGCGCGTCCCACTGCGGCTGGAAGGAGGGCAGCACGCGCGCGACCTTCGAGAAGTCGGCGCGGTAGTTGCGCTTGTCGGGACCCGCCCCGTCGGCGAACGCGATCTCGCAGCCGGGGACGGTCTCCTTGACGATCTCGGCGATCTCGCGGATGCGGTAGTTCTGGTCGTTGCGCCCGACGTTGAACGCCTGGGCGCGCACGACCTCGCGCGGCGCGGCCAGGACGGCGAGGAAGGCGCGGGAGATGTCCTCGATGTGCGCGATCGGCCGCCAGGGCGTGCCGTCGCTCTTGAGGAGGACCTTGCCGGAGGTGAACGCCCAGGCGACGAGGTTGTTGAGCACGATGTCGAAACGAAGCCGCGGCGAAACGCCGTAGGCAGTGGCGCAGCGCAGGAAGGTCGGAGTGAAGGACTCGTCGGCGAGCTTCTTGATGTCGCGCTCGGCGAGCACTTTCGATTCGCCGTAGGGCGTGACGGGGTTGAGCTCGGACTCTTCGTTCATCGGCGCGTCGCCCGCGGCGCCGTAGTTGCTGCACGAGGAGGCCAGCACGAACCGGCCCACCCCGACTTCCTTCGCGAGCGCGGCGAGGCGGACCGAGGCGAGGTGGTTGATGTCGAAGGTGAGCTGCGGGTTCAAGTCGCCGAGCGGATCGTTGGAGAGCGCCGCGAGATGGACGATCGCCTCGAACCCTTCCAGGTCCCTGGCTTCGAGCGCGCGCACGTCCTTGGGAATCGTGCGGATGGCCTCCGTCCAGGTACCGAAAGTCGATCGCCGGTACAGGTCCGCGTCCACGCCGACCACCTGGTGGCCCGCGGCGACCATCATCGGGGCCATGACCGTCCCGATGTAGCCCCTGCTTCCCGTGATCAGGACTTTCATGCCGGCCCTCCGCCTTCGGGTCCGCCGCCTGGCCACGGCGCGTCGAAAGCGCCCTGGTGACCGGAAGTCAACATGCGCATGTACGTTCAATCGCGCACGCTAGGGGCGCCGATCGATGCCGGACTGTGTCGGCAAATTGATGATGCGAGCTTTGCGCACGGCAGCCGGGTGCTGCTCCATGTCAAGTTCGGCCGAATGGCGCCGCAGCCGTGGAGCAAGCGTGCTTCCTTGGGCCTGCTGGCCACTGCCACTGCCACGCTCGGCTGCGCCGGCCTGGGTGAGTACGTCTGGGCGGACGCATTGCCGGAGACGCCGACGAACGTCGCGGACGAGTACCGCCTCGCCCCGGGCGACATGATCTCCGTCCGCGTCTTCAACCAGGAGAGCATGTCGGGTCGCGCGCGCATCCGGCCCGATGGCCGCGTCACCATCCCGTTCGTCAACGACATCCCGGCGGCCGGGCACACGACGCAGGATCTCGCCAGGAACATCCCGGGGGTCTATCCGCTCGAGCGGAGCCAGGGCGTTCTCCGCGCGCTCGCCGCCGCCGGCGGCCTCACCGAGTTCGCCCACAAGGATCGCATCTTCGTCGTGCGCCCCGGAGCTCCGAAGCGCATCCGCTTCTCGCTCGAGCGGCTCTCCACGCCCGGCAGCCGGAGCGCCCTCTTCCGCCTTCAGACCGACGACGTCGTCCTCGTGCAATAGCCAGCCGGGTGCGGGATGATGATGCCGGCCATCGCGGCCCTTGCCGCGGGTCTCCTGATCGACGGGTCCGTCCGCACCGAGGCGCGCGGAGGAACGAGCGTCGGAGGAGAGGACCCGAGCTCGGCGGGTATCTCCCTCGATGTGCAGGCGCGCACCTCGAACGCCGACGGGGCATTGCGCTTCGGGCTTTCGCCGTCGGCGGTGCTCGCCCAGGGGCGGCAGGTCTTCGTCCGCGGGTTCGGCGAGGCCGAGCTGCGCTTCGGCCGGCGCGCCTGGGTGCGCCTGCGGCAGGCCCTCGGGTACGGTTCGGTCGATCTGTCCCCGGTCGCCACGGTGGTTGCTCCCGCGGCCGGACCCGTGCCCGTGCAGTCTCCTCCCGGCTCCCGATTCGTCTCCCTCGAGGAGTCGAACACCTCGCTCGATGTGGACGCTACCGCGTCGAGGCGGCTGCGGATCGGCGGCTCCGCCGCGTGGGTGGTGTCCGGCGGCGCGGATGCCGAGGCGCGCACCTCGCTCCCGCTCACCCGCGGTCCGCTGCTGCGCGCCCACCTCGACTGGGCCGCCACGCGCCTCGACATGCTCGGCCTGGAGCTTTCCGCCCGCGACCAGAGGTACTCGAACGAGCTGCACCAGCGCGCCACCGTCGCCAGCCTCACCGCCGCGTGGCGCATGCGGACCGGGCGCGGGACCGAGCTGTCGCTCTCGCTCGGGCCCGGAATCGGACGGGCCGAGCAAGACGATCAGCCTGCCACCACGGTCGCATACGCGGTCGGCACCGCGGACCTCCGCGCCACGCCGTGGCGCGATCTATCGGCGAGCCTCGGCGCTTCCATCGAGCCGCTGGGCGATCCACTGAGCGGTGAGATCGTCGAGCGAGGCAGCGTGCGGGCGGCCGCCGTCTGGGACCGCCATCGCGGCGTCTCCGTCGCCGCGCGGCTGAACGCCAGCGTGGCGCTGACTTCCGGGACGGGCGCGACAGCCCCACGCTCCGGGGACGTGTACCTCCAAGGTGAGCTGAGCGCGACGGTCCCGCTGAGCGCTCGCTCGAACCTGGCAGTGGGGGCACGCGGGGCTTTCCTCAGCCGGCCGCTGTTGAACCAACCCGAGGACCAGTGGGTCGCCTTCTTGAGCTACGTCGCGCAACTTCCCCTCCTCCGGTAGCCCTGGCAGATGGGGGGCGGTTGCGCACCCGCGCGCTGCTCCTGCTGCTGGCCCTTCTGGCCGGATGCCGGTCCGCCCCGCCGCCGCCGTACCCAGGCAGCCTGGTGGAAGTGACGGTGCGCGTATTACCCGTGGACGCGCGTGTTGCCCGCGTTTCCGCTTCCGTCGACGGCACGCCTGCGGCAGCGCTGCGCGGCGGCGGCTCCGCCGGCGAATGGCATGGCGCCGTCGCCGTGAGGCCCGGCCCGCACGCGGTCAGGATCGAGGCGTTCGATGCGGGGGGCGCCCCGCTCAGGAAAACGGCAGTCGCCGTCACGGCGGATCGCGGGCATCCTGTGGAGGTCGACGCGACGGTAGCGACCGCGCCGGCCGGCATCGAGCGCCCTGTCGTTACCGCGATCGCGGCGCCGCGGAGCTCTGTCGTCGTCGGCGAGCGGATGCTCTTGCAAGGACGCGCCGGCGGACGCTCGCGGCCACCGCAGCCGGGCAAACCGATCGGCGAAGCGTCCAGATCGTGGTGCGCACCCACGGCCGATCCTACGAGTATCCGCTGCGGGTCGCACCCGGTGGGCGGCACCTCATCGATCAGCGCGGCAGGCCCTTCCTCATCAAGGGCGAGACGGCCTGGCTCGCCCTGGTCAACCTGACGCCGGAGGAACAGGAGCGTTACCTCGCCGACCGCAGCGCGAAGGGGTTCAACCTCGTGGAGGTCATGCTGATCAACCACGACTACACGTCGAGCCCGAATCCTGCGCCGCCCGCGAATCGTGCCGGCGAGCGACCCTTCCTGACACCGGGCGACTTCTCCACTCCCGACGACGCCTACTTCGATCGGGCAGCGGGTTTCGTCGATCGCGCCGCCGCCCACGGCGTCGTGGTGCTGATCGCCCCGACCTACCTGGGGTTCGACGGAGAGCGCGAGGGTTGGTGGAAGGAGCTGACGGCTCCGGCCAACACGCGCCCGGGCTGCGCTGCGTTCGGGCGCTACCTCGGGGCGAGGTTCAAGGGAAAGAAGAACGTGCTGTGGCTCGCGGGAGGCGACTTCGCGCCTCCGGCCGGGTCCGAAGGCGAGGCCCGCCACTGGGAGATCGTCCGGGGCATCCGGGAAGCCGGGGCGTCGCAGCCGTGGACCGGCCACTGGAACTTCGATCACCAGGGCGGGATCTCCACCGACCAGGCGCGGTTTCGCGAGACGATGGCGCTGAACGGCGTCTATCAGTACGCCAACGCCTACCGATACGCCTCCCGCGCCTACGACTCGCAGCCTGCGAAACCGGTCTTCCTCCTCGAGAGCACCTATGAGCACGAGCACCCGCGCAGCGATACGCAGCCGTTCCGCAAGGCGTGGTGGTGGACGATGCTCTCGGGCGGCTCCGGCGTTCTGTGGAGCAACGCGTTCCTTTGGCTGACCGAGTCGGCGCGGGGGACCTACCGCCTGGACTACGGCGACGTCGACCACGCGGTCTCGTCCTGGGCGGCCGAGCTGGAATCGCCGGGCACCTTCGAGGCCCTGCATCTCCACGCGCTCTTCGAGGGATTGCCCTGGGATCGCCTGGTGCCCTCTGGCCGGGCACCGGCTGTCCCCTCGCTGGTCGCCTCCGGCCAGGGCCGCGGTCAGAAGCACATCGCGGCGGCCGCGACGCCCGAGGGGGATCTCCTCGTGGCGTACGTTCCGCCCACCGGCACCAGGCCGCGCAGCTTCGCCCTCGACCTGTCGAGAATGCGGGGCGCCGGCAGGGCTCGCTGGTACGATCCGAGCACCGGCGGGTGGGTCTACATCTCCGGGACACTGCCCCACTCGGCCGCGGTCGAGCTCGAGACACCGGGGACGAATGGCGCCGGAGCGAACGACTGGATCCTCGTCGTCGAGGCCGGCGCGCCGGATTGAGCTCAGGCCGTCCGGATCTTCTCCCGCCCCGAGACGACGTCGCGAGTCGCGTTGCGGGTGTCGATGACGAGCTTCGCTCCGCGTACCACGCCGGCGTAGTCGATGCCGTCGTGATCGGTGACGATGACCACCGCGTCCGCGCGCGCGACGCCCTGCTCCAGATCTACGCTCTGCAGGTCGAGAAGGTAGGCGGGCTTGCGCCGCATCTCCTTCATGCGCGGGCAGAAGGGGTCGTGGTATTCGACCTCGGCCCCCCGCTCGCGGAACAGCTCGATGATGCGGATGCTCGGGCTCTCGCGCACGTCGTCGACGTTCTTCTTGTAGGCGAGCCCGAGAATGAGGATGCGGGCACCCTTGAGGGCCTTGCCGGCCTCGTTGAGCGCCTCCATCGTGCGCTGCACCACGTGGTAGGGCATCGAGGTGTTGATCTCCCCGGCCAGCTCGATGAACCGGGTCTGGAACTCGAACTCGCGCGCCTTCCAGGTCAGGTAGAAGGGATCGATGGGGATGCAGTGCCCGCCCAGACCCGGGCCCGGCTGGAACGGCATGAATCCGAACGGCTTGGTCGCCGCCGCGGAGATCACCTCGAAGACGTCGATCCCCATCCGTTCGCAGAGGAGCTTGAGCTCGTTGACGAGCGCGATGTTCACGCAGCGGTAGATGTTCTCGAGCAGCTTGGTCAGCTCGGCCTCGCGCGTTCCCTTGACCGGCACCACGCGAGAGATGGCGCCGGCGTAGAGCGCCGAGGCGACCGCCGTGCAGCTCGGGGTGAATCCGCCCACCACCTTGGGAATGGTCGCGGTGTCGAAGCGCGGATTGCCCGGGTCCTCGCGCTCCGGAGAGAAGGCGAGGCTGAAATCCTCGCCTGCACGCAGCCCGGAGACGCTCTCGAGAATCGGCTTGACCACCTCCTCGGTGGTGCCTGGATAGGTGCTGCTCTCGAGGACGACGAGCTGGCCCGGGCGCAGGTGCGGCGCGATGGCGCGCGTCGTGTTCTCGATGTACGTCATGTCCGGTTCGCGCTCGGGCGTGAGCGGCGTGGGCACGCAGAGCAGCAGCGCATCCGCCTCGCGCGCCCGGCGGAAATCGAGGGTCACGGCGAAGCGGCCGTCGCCGTCGGCGAGCCGCTTGCGGATGCGGCCGGCATCGACGTGACGGATGTACGTCTCGCCGCGCGACAGCGCATCGATCTTGCGCGCATCGATGTCGAACCCGAGGACGGGGAACGCGCGCTCGGCGAAGGTGAGGAGCAGGGGGAGGCCGACGTAGCCCAGGCCGCAGACGCCGACGACGGCTTGCCGCGCCTCGATCTTCGCCAGGAGGGCCGCCGGGTGCGGCCGTGGCATTGGTTGGATTCTCATCGGACGCTCATCCGGTGCGCGCGGCACCACCAGCCGAGCACGTACACGGCCCAGATGCGCGACCAGTAGAGGCCGGGCGAACGGGCCAGGAACGCGGTCCACAGACGGCCGACCGCGCGCGCATCGAGGCCGGCCGCCTCGCAGAAGCTCGGGTCGCGGAGGGCGGTGGTCATCTCCTCCTTGAGCGCGCCGCGCGCCCAGTCGTCGATCGGGAGCACGAACCCGGACTTGGGCCGGTCGAAGAGGGTCCGATCGAGATCGCCCAGGGCGAGGTCGCGCAGCACCTGCTTCTTTCCCAGCGGCTCGAAGCGGTCTTCCTCGCCCAGAGCGGAAGCGCTGGCGACCACCTCGTGATCGAGGAAGGGCACCCTCACCTCCAGCGAGCTCGCCATGCTCGCGGCGTCCGTGTCGCGGAGCAGGCGCTCGCCGAGGAAGCACCACAGCTCGAGCATGGAGATCGCCGGCAGCGGGCGGCTGCCGGCGATCAGCTGGTCGAGCTCCCGAGCGGTCTTGCCCGGCAGCCCCATGTGGATCTCGCCGTTCACGCCGCGCTTGAGGAGCTGGCGGGCAAAATCGGAGGAGAAGAGCGCGTAGGAGACCTGGTACGTGTCCAGCAGCTCACCCCGGGCGGCGAGCGCGTCGCCCAGCTTGCCCCAGCGCGTCTGCGGGGGCAGCGCCGAGCGGAAACTCGCGGCGCGGGTGACGGCGTCCGCCAGGCGGCGCAGCAGACCAGGCGAGAAGGAGCACAGCCTGCGGCTCCAGCGCGCCGCGCGGGGGACCCGGCGGAAGCTCGAATAGCCGCCGAACAGCTCGTCTCCTCCGGTCCCCGCCAGGGCGACGGTGAGGCCGGCTTCGCGCACCGCGCGGCTGACGAAGTAGGTGTTGATCCCGTCGAAGGTAGGTTGGTCGAGGCTGGCGAGCGCGTCGGGAAGCTCCCGGCGGAATGCGCCCTGGGTCAACCGCAGCTCTTGGTGTTCGGTGCCGAGCGCCCGCGCGACCGCGCGCGCGTGAGACGATTCGTCGTAGACGGCCTCCTCGAATCCGATGTTGAAGGTACGGACGCGGGCGCTTCCGGCGCGCACCGCGAGCGCGGCGATGGCGCTCGAGTCGATCCCTCCGGAGAGGAAGATGCCGAGCGGCACGTCGCTGACGAGGTGCATCTGCACCGCGGCCGAGAGCTGCGCTTCGAGCTCTTCCCTCGGCCGCGGGGGTGACGAGGCGGCGGGCAGGCGCCAGTAGCGTTGCGGGGTGGCGAGCACGCCGTCGTTGGAGGCGATCGCGCAAGTGGCCGCAGGAAGCAGCTCCACCCCCCGGACGATGGTGCGCGGCCCGACGACGAAGCCGTTCCAGACGTAGCTGGCCAGCGCAACCGGATCGACCTCCCGTTCGAGCATCTCGCTGGCGAGCAGGGCGCGGACCTCGGAGGCGAAGAGGACCGTGCGCGTCCCTCCGGGCCGGGTGACGCTGCACAGGTAGAGGGGCTTGATGCCGAGGCGGTCGCGAGCGAAGAGCACCGTCCCTTGCGCTGCATCCCACAGGGCAAAGGCGAACATCCCTCGCAGCCGCGAGACGCCGTCCGCGCCCCAGCGCGCATACGCCTTGAGGATGACCTCCGTGTCGCAGCGCGAGCGGAACCGGGCGCCCTCGCCCTCCAGCTCCCGGCGCAGCGCCTGGAAGTTGTAGATCTCGCCGTTGAAGACGATGACGTTGCCCGTCTCCGGATCCGCCATCGGCTGCCGGCCGTCCTCGCTCAGGTCGATGATGGCCAGCCGGCGGTGCGCGAGCGCCACTCCTTTGCCGCCCTTGGGCGGACAGGACATCCACAGGCCGCCCGAATCGGGCCCCCGGTGGAACTGGGCGGCGCTCATGCGGGCAACCGCCTCGGCGATCGCGCCGTCGATCCCGCCGATTGCCCCCGCGATTCCACACATGTTCCGGCTCGTCCTCGAGGGCTCGTCAGGAGATGCGAACGGGATTGGCTTCCACCTGGGGCGCCACCGGCTGGCCCATCGCCGGCGACTCCTCACCGAACCACCGCTTGAGCCGGAGGAAACGCTTCTCGAACCACTCGTAGCTCAGCACCGAGACGGCGATGGAGAGGGTGACGCCGACCGCCGCTTGCAGGAGAACTGCCCCGAGGTGCGAGCCGACCCAGGCCGCCACGATGTTCTCGGTCTGGTAGTCGCCCAGGGCGTAGGCGATGATTCCGTGGAAGACGTAGATGCCGTAGCTGTACTTGCCGAAGAAGCGCATCGCGCGGTGACCGAAGATGCGAGCGATGCGATCGCCGGGTTCGGCGTTGACGCAGACGATCAGCAGGGCGCCGAAGAAGAGGGCGACGACGAATCCGCGGATGGGGTGGAAGACGGCCAGGAGCGAGTGTGTCGCCGCGGTCCAGGTGGAGAAGACCAGGATCGCAGCGGCGAAGAGGAGAGTTGCCGGGCGCGCCATCCGGGCCAGCCGCTCGCGCGCGTCGGAGCGGCTGGCGACGGCGAGGAACCCTCCGATGCAGAGAGCGTCGAGGCGGCAGGGAGTCAGGACCTGGGTGGAGATCTCGTTCAGGCCGGCAAACGACAGGGCCATCCTGAGGACCAGCGAGAAGAGCGCGCACCCGGCGCAGATCTTCAGCAAGGTGTTGCGCGAGGCGATCCCCACCACGACTGGCCAGAGCAGGTAGAAGTGCTCTTCCACGGCCAGCGACCAGAAATGGCTGACGTAGGGGAGCGCCCACGAGCCCCGCTGCGCGATGAACAGGTTGACGCCATACGGCCAGATCCAAGGTTGGTGGCGCGAAGACTCCTCGAGCGCCGCCGGATACAGCGGACCGGCCAGCGGCAATACGAAGAAGAGGACGAAGAGGACGGCGTAGTAGAGCGGAAAGATCCGGAGGATCCGGCGCATGTAGAAGTTGCGAAAGTAATGGCTCGAGCCTCGCGAATCGTAGAGGATCCCCGTGATCAGGTAACCGGAGAGGACGAAGAAGAGGTCCACGCCGTAGACGCCGTAGTTGCTGGCCTTCATGAGCAGCCGCTCGAAGGCGTTGTACGGCTGGGCATCGCCGATGAAGTGCACGAACAGCACCAGGATGATGGCGAGGCCGCGGACCCCGTCCAGGACGGGAACGTGCGAATCGGGGCGGCGCCCTCCGGCGCTCCCTCTCGGCCCTGCGGTCGCACGCTTACGCATCGTTGCCGACCCGGTTCCCGTCGTCTGGGGTGACCCGGGTAAGCTATGTTGACGTATGCCGCCGAGCCAGAAGCTCGGCGTGGAATTCTTCGAGGCGCCCGACGGAGGCCGACCAACTGTACCGCTGCTCGATGAGCGAGCGAGCGGTGGCTCCCATCCTGTGCCTGAGCGCGGCGTCGTCCAGCAGCCGGCCGATCTGCGCGGCGAACGTCTCCGGTTCGTCGGCGAGGAGGATGTCCGAGCCGTCGTGGACGTCGATGCCCTCGGCGCCGATCGTCGTCGAGACGACCGCCTTTCCCATCGCCATCGCTTCCAGGATCTTGAAGCGCGTCCCTCCTCCGATGCGGAGGGGCACGATGATCACCGTCGCCCGTTCGATGTAAGGCCTGACGTCGTCGACCAGACCGGTCACCTCGACGCCGTCGCCCGCCCTGGCCTCGATTTCGCGAGGCGGTTGCTGCCCGACGATCCGCACCTTCAGGGAAGGATGGCGCGCCTTGAGGCGCGGCAGGATCTCCCGCAGGAAGAACAGGAGACCGTCGGTATTCGGGTGGTAATTGAGCGAGCCGAAGAAGACGAGCGTCATCGGATCCGTACGGCCGCTGTCGGGGCCCGGCTGGAAGAAGTCCACGTCCACCGCGTTGGGGACCACCGCGGTGCTCGCGGTCGGCAATTCGCGGCGCAACAGCTCCTCGTCCCGCGCCGAGGTCAAGGCACAGCCGTCGACCCGCCGCCAGGCCTCTTGCTCTTCCATCCGCAGCTTCCGCCAGTCGAGCAGGTTGTAGAACTTGCGATCGAGCCCCGGGCTGGAAAGGGCCGTCCGACGCAGGATGTCGTACTCGATGTTGTGCTCGTCCAGGACGAAGACGGGCCGGGCGCCCTCGTACGATCTGCGCGGCCGATTCGCGACCATCTGCGCGAACTCGAAATGCACGATGTCGTAGGGCTCCTCCCCGAGGAGACGATCCAGCGCCTTGCTCAGGGCCCCGCTGTGGAACACGAATCTTGCGAAACTGCGGCGCGACAGGAGAGAACGCAGCTGGAGCAGCCGCTTTCGCGTCGTTGCGAGCGCCACGCGCTCGTTGGGCACGGCGATCACTTTCTTGCAATAAGTTTCGGTAGCGCGGATGGAAGAGGAGTTGTCCTCCCGGGGATCGACGAAGGAGAGGACCGAGACCTCGTGCGAGCGAGCCAGACCTGCCATCAGACCCGCCAACCGCCGCTGGCCGCCGAAGCGAGGCGGACTGGGCAGGTACGGCGTGACGAAGAGCATCTTCAATCGCTTCACTCGAGCGCGCCTCGCCGCGCGTAGCAACACCCATCCTCGACGCGGGAAAGCTAGGATGCCGGGCAGCGAGGGGCAACTTTGCCCGGCGATCGCCAGAGGGAGACCAGGACCGTGAGCGGACTCGCTTTCCACCACCTGGGAGTTGCCTGCAGGAACCTGGACGCGGAGGCCCGCGCGCTCGCGGTGCTGGGGTATGCGCAGGAGGGGGAGGAATTCGTCGATCCCATCCAGGGGATTCGCGGGCGCTTCCTGACGGGCCCGGGTCCGCGGCTGGAGATCCTCGTCGCGCTCGGCGATTCACAGGTGCTCGCGCCCTGGCTCCGGAGCGGCGTCAAGATCTATCACCAGGCTTTCGAGGTGGACGAGCTCGAATCGAGCATCGCAAAGCTCGAGTCGCAGCGTGGCAAGCTCATGAGCGCGCCCGTGCCGGCCGTCGCATTTGGCGGCCGCCGCATCTGCTTCGTGATGATGCCCAACCTCATGCTGGTCGAATTGATCGAGAGCCGATCTCCCGCCGCGCCGCACCGGTAACGAGCGCGTCGCAGAGAGAGCCGGTCGTCAGCCGCCGGCTCCCAGCCGTCTGGCGGCGGAGGCGACCAGCTTGCCGAGGCTGTCCAGCTCGCCCAGCTCCTCCGCATCGAACTGCAGGCCCAGCGTTTCCTCGATGGTGAAGATCAGCTCGACGTGCTTGAGCGAGTCCCAAGCCGGCTCGTCGACGCGGCGCAGGTCCGCACCCGCCGCGAGACTGCGTCCCAGGACGGTCTGCATGACTTCGCGGACGCTCTTCTCCACCTCGGCACGCGTCACGACCCCTCCTCGTGGACGACGGTCACCGGCAAGCGCTCGAACAACCGGGCGGCGCGGCCCGGGTCCCAGGAAACCGACACGCCGTCCGCGCCGGGCGCCCGGCCGGCGTACTCGGCCAGGAACGCCCGCGCGGGACCGTTGCGTGGGCCCTCCCGGAAGGCGAATCGCACTTCACTGGCGGGGAGCTCCTCGAGCGCGCGGCGCAGCGCCTCGGTGACGATCGCGTGCTCGACGTTGCGCCCGAGCGCACGGCAGGAGATGACGATCTCGTCCGCCACCAGGGTAGACGACGCCTGGCGCAGGAACAGCGCGCCGACGATCCCGCTGTCGCTCAGCCGGTCGCGCAGCGAGACGGAGATGGTGCGGCAGAGCGGATCGGCAAGGCGCTTCGCAACCTGCGCCTCGGAGAGACGGAGGAAGGCGGTATTGAACTGGTTGGTCTTGTTCGACAGCTCCGCCAGCCGTTCCAGATCGGCTCGGCGGTTGGTGGCGAAGGTGAGGACGACCTCGAGCGAGCGGAGATACGCCTCGGGGCTCTGCGCGGAGCGCGCGGCCTGCTCGCGCTGCGCGGAAGCAGCAACGTCGGCCACCCGGCGCAGATCGTCCCGTCCGGGAGGATAGCCCTGGAGCCCGGGATAGAAGTCCAGCGCGCGCGCCGTCAATGCGGGATCGGCGGCGTGCAGCATCTTGACGCCGGGCACCTCGGTCGCGACGACGGCCATCTCGCCGGGGTTGTCCTCGACGAAGAGCAGCGCATCGACACCGATGCGCAGCTCGGCGGCGATCTCCCGCAAGCCGGACGCCTTGGCGCGGAACGCGATCGAGGTGGCCGAGAAATGTTCCGGGCGCAGGGGCATGTCGGGGCGCTCCGCGAAGAGGCGGTCCACGTCCACCTTCTCGTTGCGGGAGGCGAGGGCGAGGAAGACGCCCTGTTCGCGGAGCCGCAGGAGCTTTCGTTGCAACTCGAGGTGCATGGCAGTGAGCTGCAACCCGGCGGGTCCGTCCTCGCCCAGGACACCCGAGTAAAGGGTGTTGTCGAGGTCCAGCGCGATGGCCTTGAGTCGGGGAGCCAGCGCAGCAGGAAGCCAGACGAGCCCCAGCGCGCGAGCGGCGCGCAGACAGGCCGCGTCCGAGAGCGTCATGCCCGTGACGCGCGCGGCGCGGCGGTCGAAGGTGCGTGCGCCGAGCTCCGCCCCGATCTGCGAGAGCGGCACGATGCGGACGCCGGGTACCACCTGGGCGAGATTGCGCAGGCCATCGTTCAGCTCTTGAGCGGCGGCGTCCGTCGCGGCGCAGTCTGCGACGAGGATGGGTGCCTCGCTCCTGGCGCGGAGACTCTGCACGCGCTCGAGCAGCCAGGCCACCAGCTCGCGGGGCGCGAGCCGATCGCGGTAGCGCTCGAAATCGAGCCAGAGGAGATCGACGTCCGCCCGCCCTTCCACGTGGAGCGCCAGGGAATCGTCGTAGTCGCTGTAGGCGATCTCGGCGCGGCGACCGCCGAACGCGAGGAAGGGACCGAGCACGCTGGCCACGAACTCGAAAGCCTGGTTCCGGTGGATGCGCAGGTGGAACGGCTCGCAGGGCCATCCGGGCTCGAGCTTGAGGAGGTCGAGGCGGCGAAGCTCGTTGGCAAACAGCGTCGGCTGCCACTCCGCACGCCGTAGCCAGATGGCCGCCAGATCGAGCACGGCTTCTTGTGACATCGCTCGTGCTCCCGGTCGCCCGTGCATAGATTCTTAGAACGGGCGCGAGCGCTGTCAACGACGGAACGCCGCCGCTGGGCACACCATGAAGTTCCGCGTCATCTTCACCCTCGATTACGAAATCCACGGGAACGGGCACGGTTCGCCGCGGAAATTGATGGTCGAGCCGACCGAGCGCATGCTCGCGCTCTTCGATCGGTACGGCGCCCGGCTCACGGTGATGGCGGACGTGGCCGAGATCTTGCGCTTCGAGCGGCACCTCGACGAGACCGGACGCGACCTCTTCGATTACCAGGCCATCCGCAACCAGCTGCGGAAGGCGGTGCGGAGCGGTCACGACGTCCAGCTCCACCTGCACCCTTCGTACTACGGGTCGCGCTTCGTCGGCGGCCACCTGGAGCAGAACTTCGCGGAGTACGATCTGGCGCGGCTCCCGCCTGAACGGCTCGACCAGATCGTGAGCCAGGGAAAAACGTGGCTCGAGGACCTGCTTCGCGCGGAGGAGCCCGGGTACAGCTGCATCGCCTTCCGCGCCGCCAATTGGTCGATGAACCCGGCGCAAGGCATCGTCAAGGCGCTGGTCGACAACGGCATCTCCATCGACACTTCGGTATTCAAGTACGGGACGCGCAATGGAATGGTGAGCTTCGATTACAGCGGCGCTCACAGCGATCTGGTGCCCTGGCCGGTCAAGAGCGACGACGTCTGCCGGCGCGACCCGCAGAGCAGATTGTTCGAGTTCCCCATCTACTGTGAGCGAAGGCCGATCTGGCATTTCCTCACCGCGAACCGCGTCTATCGCGCGGTGGTGGGCAGGCTGAACCCGCTTCCGAAGGAGGACTTCGAGCCCTCTCCGCCGGCGAGCGCCGGGAACGGCGCCGGAGCATGGCGCATCACCGGCAGACTGAAGAGGCTGCGCGATCTCGTGCTCGGTCGGCACGCGTGGAAGCTCGACTTCAACCAGTGCTCGGGACGGCAGCTGATCGCCGCGGTGGAGAGGATCCGGAAGCGCCATGGGCAGGCGGCCAGCGACCTGCCCATCGTCCTCATCGGCCACTCGAAGATCTTCACTGGCGTGAACGAGAGGAGCCTGGAACCGTTCCTGGGCTTTCTGGCTGGCGCCGGCGACTCGTTCGCCTTCGGCACCTTTCGCGACTTCGCCCTCGAACGATTTGCGTCCGAGCCCGTGTAGCCGTGCAGAAAGCCGTCTACCATCTCGCGCGGCAAGTCTTCACGCAGAAGCAACGGGATCGGATCAACGCGCGCCTTGCGCGCGCGCGGAGGAAGCTCGCCGCGGTCCTCCAGATCGTGAACGGCCGGTTCGATGCGGCCGCGCTGCGGACCGAGCTTCTGCGGGCGCTCCCCGAGCGCTTCGACGCGCTCATGGTCCACTGCTCATTCGACGATCTCTTGCCGATGTATTCGGAGGGCGTCGGTCAGCTCCTCGCCGTGCTCCGCGATCTCTGCGGGAGGGAGCGGACGCTGGCGATGCCCGCGTTCACCTATCAAGTCCCCGGCGGCGATCTGGCGGCGCACTTCAGGGCCCATCCCCGCTTCGATGCGCGCCGGCAACCCTCGCAGATGGGGCTTCTGTCCGAGGTCTTCCGCCGCACGCCCGGCGTGTTGCGAAGCCTCCACCCCACGCACAGCGTGTGCGCGCTCGGCCCGCTGGCGGCCGACATCACCGCCGGCCACCATCTCACCGAGAGCACCTTCGGCGCCCGTTCTCCCTTCGCCCGGATGGCCGGGCTCGACACGGTCATCCTGGGACTCGGGAAGCCGTTCTACCGCGTGCTCACACAGATTCACGCCGCGGAGGATCTGCTGGGGGACCGCTTCCCATTGCCGCGGGAGTTCAAGGAGGTCGACGTGACCCTGATCGGCGCCACAGGGGAGTACCCGTACAGGCTACGGATCGACGCGACGGAATTCGACCGGCGCCTGGATCGGCTCCCCAGGATGCTCGCGCCGGGAGACCTGGCCGAGTGGCGCTTTCACGGGGTCCCCCTCTTCCGGACCAGCGCCGGTCGCGTGACCACGGCCATCTGCGAGGCGGGGCTACGCGGAAAGACGCTCTATGCAGGTCCGACGCTCATCTGAGATCACCGTCGCCCGCCGACCTTGGACCACCACTGCGCGAAGTAGAGGTTGTAGAGGGCGGCACCCTGCCATTCGACGTCGAGCTCGTTGGTCGACCAGCTGTCGTTGTCGGTGTAACGCCCGTCCAGCGGAGTGGACGCCTCGCGCGGCATGGCAGGATCTCCCCAGTACCCCCAGACCGGAATCGGACGAGCGCCGGGATACGAGACGTCGTCCTGGCGGGGCAGCTCCGAAGGGCCGCCGGCCACCAGTCCCGGAAAGGCGAACGGCTTGGCATCGAGCGCCGCAAGCCATTGGTGGAAGGCGTGGGTCCGGCCGTGTGAGGCCCCGCGAAGCCCGCTCACGTAGCAGAAGTGGAGGGAGTTCCTCCCCAGCGCGTAGTGCACGTTGGCGAGCACCTGCTCGCAGTCGTCGAGGGCCCGCCCGGGGTCCGCCAGGCAGAGCCTGGCGTTGAATGCGCCGGTTCGCTGGAAGCCGGCATTGATCGATCCCCAGAGGTACCGTGTCGCCCATTGGAAAGGGTGCTGCTTCGCATCGGACCTCGCCAGATCCGCGTGGAGGCGCAGGCGCTGCCAGATCTCCCGCTTGCGTCCGGCGTCACCCGCCGCTGTCCGCAGGTAGAGCAGCGCCGCCAGGACGTTCGTCTGGCGGAAGCTGGGATCGCTCCGGACTTCCTCGTAGCTCTCCTCGAAGTCGTCCCGGAACCGCGGCTCGCGGGTGGCGAGTAGCATTCCCGCCGCGGCGTACATGCGTACGCCCCGTCCGATCTGCGCGTCTCCGTCCTGGCGCATCGCCGGGCAGGTAGGGCCATCGGTATCCTCGTGCGGATGAAGCCGCAGGTATCGATAGCCCGTCGACGCGGCCTTCAGGCAACGCTCGGCGAAGACGGGATCGTGCGCACGGAAGATTACCGAAGCATATGCCAGCGTCCCCACCGCGCGTCCGGTGGCGATGGTCCCCGCCTCGCCCGACCGGTACGGCGGGACGCGGTCGGGCAGGTTCGTCCCATAGGGCCCGTAATGCTCCTGGCAGGTCGTGTTGCGGAATCCGCCGGACGGTTCCTGGACCGACAGCATCCACTCGAGTCCCCACCGCGCCTCGTCGAGGAGGTCCGGGACCCCGTTGCCCGACTCGGGGATGTTGCTGTCGTCGCCTGCCGGGGCAAAGTCGCTGTAGGCCTCGAAGAGCCAGAAGAGCGTGGTCGCCGCCGAGGCGTTGTAGATGGAGAAATCGCCGGCGTCGTGCCACCCCTTCGCCTCGCCGGCCGGAGCCTTGTCCGCGTCGCTCGCGTGGACCCAGGGCCCCTCCGCGTGCGCCGCTTCGATGGCGGTGAAGGCGCGCTGGAAGTACAGCGCCCGCTGCACGGCCCGCACGGCGTCGTCGAACACGTCGGCGCCGACGTCGAAGGGATGACTCGAGAGACCGTTGTCCGCGACGATGCGATAGCGGCCAGGCGCACGCACGGGACCGAAGTCGCCGACCCACACCGTCCGGATGGCGCCGAGGATGTCGGTGGCGACCGTCCGGACGGGTGGACCACCCCGGAATGCCACGGAGCCGTCCCCCTCGCTCACCACCTCGAAGTCCCCGAAGGCACGCGGGGAGCTGAACTCCTTCCGCATCGAGGGCGCGTACCCGACCTGCGATGCGGCGAGGCGTCCGAACGGCGGTTCCTCGGATACCGCCACCGCGCGAAATCCCCAAGCGGGAAAACCCAGCACCCGCCTTCCCGCTTCCTTCAAACGGCCGCGGGCCCCAAGGATCACTGCCGGGATGCCGACCGCGACGCCCGCCACCGCGGCGAGGGCGATCGCGCGCCTTCTTCCGGACGCCCTGCCGGTTGACGAAGCCACATCGCCACTCTACTTTTTCCGGCCTGCTTCACGCTCGCTCTTCGGTCCGTCAAGGCGGCGGAGGTACCTCGCATGACCGCGACCCATGTCTCCGCCGGCGTCGTTGCCCTTCTCGGACTGGCGAGCGTCTCCGTCTGCCAATCCACGGCGCGCACGCCTTCCCCTCCCCCGGACACCCCCACCAGCGTCGCCAACGCGAGCACGACCGGCAGCGCGAGCGTCGCGGTCCACACGGGCGGAACCGACGCGACCGGACTCATCCCGGCCGACCGCCGCACGAGATGGAATCCTGGCCTGCCGGGAGGCATCCCTGCCGTGGCGACCATTCACACGACGATCGATTCCGCCGCCTACGGAAACGGCACGACCGACGCGACCGCCGCCATCAACGCCGCCATCCAGCAGGCTGGAGCCGTCGCCACCGCGGCCAAGCGCCAGGTGGTGTACCTCCCTGCCGGGACTTACCTGATCTCGGCCCCGATTTCGCTGAACGTATCGAACGTCGTGCTGCGCGGCGCCGGCCCCGCGCTGACCAGGATCGTGGGAAACCCCGGCGCCCAGGCCGGAAAAGGCGTCCAGCTGCAGGCGGTCCGCGTCGGTGTCTTCTGGCCGGAGTACTCGGGCGTGGTGAACGTCATCAGCGACAACCCGAAGGGCGCGACCAGAATCGAGGTCGCGGACGCGAGCGCCATCCAGGTCGGCGACGTCCTTCAAATCGACGTCCAGGACGACAAGGCTTTCGTGAACATCAAGCCCGACGCGATCTTTGGAAAGCGGCAGCCCAACACCGACGTGAGCGGACCGGGAACCGGTGGCGCTCCCGGACCCGATGGCGGTCCCTGGAGATCGATCGGTCAGCAAGTGGAGGTCGCGTCCAAGAACGGAAACGTGCTCGGGCTCTCGGGGCCCCTCCACATCGCATTTCCCCTCTCGCGAGCGCCCCAGGTCTTCAAGACCGCCACCGCGCGAAAGGGCGAACCGGGCACGCGCTACGCCGGTCTCGAGGATCTCTACGTCTCGGGCGGGACCAACGACAACATCACGCTGCTGAATACGGCGTATTGCTGGGTGAAGAACGTCGAATCCGATGGCCGGCCGCTCGACTCGAACCACGGCATGACGGGGCAGCACGTCAGCCTCGTGCATGCGTACCGCTCCGAGGTCCGTGACTCGTACATCCACCACGCCCGCCGCGTCGACCAGGGCGGAGGCGCCTACGGCATCAGCATCGCGAACTCGAGCTCGGACAACCTGGTGGAGAACAACATCAGCGTCCACCTCAACAAGCCCGTCGTCATGAACAACTCCGGCGGCGGAAACGTCATCGCATACAATTACGTCGACAACGCCTACAGCGTCGGGTTTCCGGGCTGGCAGGAAACCGCCATCGACGCCAACCACAATTCCTTCTCGCACTTCGATCTCTTCGAAGGGAACTGGGCCGCCAACCTGGGCTCGGACACCACCCACGGCAACGCCGGGTGGCAGACGTTCTTCCGCAATTACGCGAACGGCGTCAACAGCGCGCCCCCCGCGCCGGATACCGGAAACCTCCGGGCGGTGAGCGTCGACGGTTACAACCGGGAGCACACCTTCGTCGGCAACGTTCTCGTCGCCAGCGGCGCCAAGCGGGTCTCCGAAAGCACCTCCCGCGCTACCTTGGGAGCTGCCGCCGTCTATCGGATCGGCGCCGGGTCCCTCGGCGGGCCGATCGAGGCGTTCGACGACGGCACCGCTCTGCGGCTGCTCTTCCGGCACGCCAACTTCGACAACGTCTCCAACGCCGTGGTCTACGACCCGGCCGTCGCACGGCGCGACCTGCCCGACTCGCTCTACCTGACGGCCAAGCCGGCTTTCTTCGGCTCCTTGCGCTGGCCCTGGGTGGATCCCACCGGCACGCCCAGGGTGGGCATCCTCCCCGCCAAGCAGCGCTTCGACTCCATGCCGCGCTAGGAAGCTCACCGCACGAAGTAGCGGCGGATGCGCTCGACGATGCGCTCGGCGGCGTGTCCATCGCCGTACGGGTTCTTTGCCCTGGCCATCGCCTGGTACGCCTTTGCGTCGGTGAGCAGCCGCGTCGCGTGCTCCACGATGTTGCGCGCATGCGGACCGGTCAAGAGCGCAGTCCCGGCCTCGACGCCCTCTGGCCGCTCGGTCGTGTCGCGCATCACCAGCACCGGTTTTCCCAGGGAGGGAGCCTCCTCCTGGATGCCGCCCGAGTCCGTCAGCACCAGGCGGCAGCGCGACATCAACGCCACGAAGTTCCGATATCCCTGCGGCGCAATGAGCCGGACGTTCGGTAGATCTCCGAGGAGCCGGTTCACGTGCCCGTGCACGTTCGGATTCAGGTGGACCGGGTAGATGAATCGATGATCGGGAAATCGCCGCGCCAGGGTACCGATCGCCCGGCAGATCTGCTCGATCCCCTCGCCGAAGTTCTCCCGCCGGTGGCCGGTGATGAGCACGAACGGAAGGCTCGACCAGCCGGTCCCGAGGAGCTTGCCGAGCTCATCCTCGACGCGAGCGCGCACCCTCTCGTCGCTCCTCTGGGCAGAGACCTCCATCAGCAAGGCGTCGATGACGGTGTTGCCGGTCACCGCGATCGTCTCGTCCGGGATTCGCTCGGCGAGGAGCGCGCGGCGCGCCGTCTCGGTGGGTGCGAAATGCAGCGCGACCAGCGGAGTAGCGAGCCTGCGGTTCACTTCCTCGGGAAAGGGAGACCAGATGTTGCCCGTCCGCAGGCCGGCCTCGACGTGCCCGATGGGAATGCGGCGGTAGAAGCACGCGAGCGCGGCAACCAGGACCGTGGTCGTGTCCCCTTCCACCAGCGCCATGTCCGGAGGCGCCGAATCCAGCCATCCGTCGATCCCCTCCATCAGCCGGGCAGTGAGGCCGGCGAGCGTCTGATTCGGACGCATGACGTCGAGATCGGCGTTCACGGTGAAGCCGAATTGATCGGCGACCTGCTGGAACATCTCCTTGTGCTGTCCGGTCGCCACCACCGTGCAATCGAAGTCGGCGGAGCTGCGCAGCGCCGCCACCACCGGAGCCAGCTTGATGGCCTCGGGCCGCGTGCCCATGAACACCAGGACGTTCCTGCGCCCCTTGGTGGAATCGCCGCCCCGGGTCATCCCGCGGCCCGATTCGCGGCCGGCTGCCTCAGCCGCCGGGCGACGATCTCGCGTCCCAAGAGCCAGAGGAACTCGCTGTTGGTGGAGAGATATCGCTTCCACATCTTGCGTGGCTCCATCGTGAGCCGCCAGGCCCACTCCATGCCCATCGATTGCACGCGAGGCGGCGCTCGTCGGACGTAGCCGGCCAGCACGTCGAAGCTCCCCCCGACGCCCATGATCACGGGCACCTCGAGGCGATCGCGGTGCCGCTCGCACCAGGTCTCCTTGAACGGGCTCGGCATCCCGACGAAGAGCATGTGCGGCGCCCGTTCCCGGATCTGCTCCACGATGCCGGCATGATCGTCGGCCCGGAAATATCCGTCGCGCCACCCGGCGATGCTCAGCCCCGGATACGTCTGCGCGCAGCGAGCGGCCAACTTCGAGACGACCTCGCGCCGGGCTCCCAGGAAGTAGGCGCTGAGCCCGCGGCTTGCGGCTTGGCGCAGGAGGCGAGCCATCAGATCGACGCCGGCGACGCGCTCCGGGAACGGCACCCGGGCGAGCCGGGAAGCCCAGACGACCGACATCCCGTCGGGAACGATCAGGTCTCCGGAGAGGCACGCCTTCCTCAGCTCCGGATCGCGCCGCATCGTGCACAGGATCGCCGCGTTCGCGGTGATGACGGTGTGCGGAGCGCGGGGACCCGTGCACCACTCCATGCAACGAGCGACGGCGGACTGCATCGTCACGCCGTCGAACGGCAGTCCCAGGAGCTCAGATCGCCGCGCGCGATCCACCGGCGATTCCTCCTTCCGCTGGCCTGCCGTGGGCGGCGTGCCAGACGTGCGCCTGCTGCGCCATCACCCTTTGCGTGGCTCTTGCCTTGCCCATGAGCAGGCACGCGCGGTGGTACTTGCGCAGGAAGCGGCGGAAGCCGGCGTCCTGGTAGCGCGGGGCCCGCTTGATGGCGTTCGAGAAGTAGCCCCAGAGCATCCCGGCGCTGCCCAGCAGCACCGGACGCGAGGGCAGCCGATAGATCGCGCTCGCGAGATAGTAGATGGGCGAGGTGCCCATGAAGTACTGACCGCCGCCCGCGCGCACCCGCCCGGCCCAGATGCCTTTGTCGCTGGAGCCCATCGGGCGAAGGTGCAGGAACCTGAGGTCCTCGTCGTTCACCGCCCCGGCAATCCAGCCGAGCATGCGCGCGCGATGGCAATCGATGCCGTCCCACATCACCTGCCTGACGAAACCGCCGATCTCGCGGAAGCACGTGACCCGGTAGAACTTCGAGGCGCCCACCGACATCTCGTCGCCGCAGGTCTCCGGCACGAGGGCAAGGGTCTCGGGATGGATGAACCATGGTTTCCCCGAGCAGGTGCCGAGCCTCGGCTCGTTCTCCATGCGGACGATCAATCCCTCGAAGTACCGCCGCGGCAGATCCAGATCCATGTCGAGCTTGCACAGGTAGTCGAACCGGCCGAGGTCGACCGTACCCAGGCCGTGATAGAAGGCCTCGATCACCCCCGGACCTACGCTGCGCTTGCCGCGATTCGTGCGGCGGACCACGCGAAGGAAGGGAAGCTTTCGCGCGTACTCCTCGAGGATCTTCGGAGTCTCGTCGGAAGACCCGTCGTCGACGACGATCCACATCGCGGGCGGGATCGTCTGCCTCGCCACGCTGTCCAGGGTGCGGCGGATGAACCGCGCCTCGTCACGGCAGGGCGAGACGAGAAGATATCGGCGCCGGGAATCCATGCAGGAAAGTCCCTGTCCCTGACCGCTCATTCGAGGGCGAGCACCGCTCCGATGAGCCGCTGCCGTCCGACGATTTCGATGACCTTGCGCGCCTGGGGAATCTTGCTGACGCCCTTCTCGAGCAACAGGACGACCGTGTCGCACGCGGTGAGCACTTCGATGGCGATCGGATTCACGATCGGCGAATCGAGGGCGATGACGAATCGCGAGTCGGCGATGCGCGGGAGGTCTCCGTCCGATTCCATCATCTGCGCGATGGCCGCGGCGCGCTCGATGTCGAGTTGGAGCGCATCGACGAGCTCGACGGTGCGCCGGCGGTTGCGGGTGCCCACCTCGGCGAGGCTGCGGGCGAGGCGAAGCGTGTTCGGGGTCCGCTCCGGCGAGACGACCGCCAGGGACGACCACCGGCGCGAGAGGAGCATGTACCAGAGCTCCTCGACGGCATACGCCGCCGGCCCGGGGCCAGGTTCCGTCGTGCGCAGCGCGGGCATGGAGGCCGCGGTCATCTCGATCGGACCTCTCCGATGAGCGGCAGCTTCAGCTCGCGCTCGACCTGCCAGCTCTCGAGTAGCTTGCGCGAGCGCAGATCGACGAAAGCGGTGCTCAGCACGGCCAGCGCCAGACCCGCGATCAGGCTCGCGCCCAGCACCAGCGTCGGGTTCGGCTTGTTGGCGTGGCGCGGCTTCTGCGCCGGCAAGACGATCGTGTACCGATACTTGAAGGCCGCCCGCGCGGAGTCGAGCTCGAGGCGCGCGGCCTCGATGCGATCGAGGAAGGAGTTGTACTTGGAGAGCGCGAAGCTCACCTGTTCCTTCGTGTACTCGATCTGCGCATCCTCGTCCTCGCGCGGGTCGAGCCGCTCGAGCCGCTCCGGCACGACCGGCGTCGGCCGTCCAACTTCCGGGGCGGGCTCGTCGGGGGCGCCCCGCTTCTTCAACTCGGCCTCCAGCTGCGACAGCTCGCGCTTGAGCACGGCGACCTGCGGCGATTCCTGGCGGACGGCTGCCAGGCTCTGCTCGATGTCGAGGACGACGGGGTGGTTCTGCGCGTAGATGGCCCGCTGCTCCTGCAAGCGGGTCTGCAGCTCGGTGACGCGGCGGCGGCGGAACTCCTCGAGGTCGGCGATCGCCCGCCGCTTGCTCTGGACGGTGACCAGGAGCCGCGAAATCTCCTGATCGACGGGAGCGGCAGGGCGCGCCACCGCCCCGGCCCTGCGGACTCGCGCACCCGATCGTCCCCCGCGCTCGTCGCGCAGGGCTTGCAGCTGCTGGACGGAGGCGGTGAGCGCCTCGCGCGCCTGCTCCGCGCGCGCCTCGAGAATGGTGATCGCTTCGGTGATGCTCGAGACCTCGGCGGCGTGGCGCGCCTCGAGAAAGTTCTCCACGGCCGTATCCACCAGGCGATAGGCCAGCTGTGGGTCCGGGAATTCGATCCCGATCGTCACCGTCCCTTCGCCCGTCGTCACCCACAGCTTGTTCCGCAGGAGGTAGGCGAAGTTGATGATCTGTTCCTCTTGCGTCGACGGCGTGAACAGCTTGCCCCAGATGAAGTCCTTGAGCCGGAGCATCGGCGCGCCGCGTCGGCGTGTCGGCCTCGATCGGAATGGCGCGGGTGGGGTTGCTCAACGCCGGCATGACCGTGTTGCGCTGCGCCTGCAGGGTGGCTTGGACCCGGTACGCCTTCGGCAGCGAGAGCATCAGGCCGAACGAGAAGGCGACGATGCCGAGCCAGACGAGCAGGAAGAGCAGCTTGTGCCTGCCGATGGAGTGGAGGACGAACGCCGCGTAGGATCCGATCACCGCCCAGTTGAAGAGCTCGGCCGACTCGCCCCCGCCCTGGCCGGCAGTCTCTTGCTGCAGGTACGTGGGGCCCGGCGGTGCAAGTGGCTGCTGGGGCCCTGACGAATCTTGCAGATTGTTCATCGCAGGAGGCCGCAGGAGCCGCGCGTGGGAGGCATCGTCTCGCAGTCGAGCGTGCGCACGAAACGCCGCGACGGCAAGATCGATGCGACGGTTCCCTCCTGTGACGAGGCCACGCGCGTCCGCGAAAGTATCGAATCACCCCCTGCTCGCCTGCAGTAGTTCCGCCTCACGGGCAGGCTTGCTATTGATCGGCGGTGCTGAAGTTCCTCCTCATCTCGGTGCTGCTCGCAACCTTCGTCGTCCCGGCTGCCGCTGCCTCGGGCAAGAAGCCGCTCAAGTCCCTGCAGAACATGCTGGTGCTGATGCTCGCAGCCGAGTTGGCGTACGCCTTCTTCCTTCGCTTCATCTACGAGCGCTTCGTATGAGGCGAGCCCCGCCGGCGTCGGTCCTTCCCGCGCTGTCCGGCCCGCTGGCGGGTGGCGTCCGTTCGCCCGTGACGTCGCTGGTCCTCGTCGGTCTATTGGGCGCGGCGACGATCGCCGCCGTCGTTCTCGGCAACGGCAACCCTGCGGTCGCGCTCGCCCCCTGCCTCGTCGGTGTGTTGCTCTGGGCGATCTCGTCGCTTCCACTTCGCGTGCCGATGCTCACGCTCCTCGCGCTCTCCTGGACCCTGGAAATCGCGGGCGATGCCTTCGCCGGCGGCGTGGTGCAGACGCCTTTGTACGTGGTGGGATCGCTGCTCTTTGCAAAACTCAACCTGACCTTTCCCGTGGACGCGTTGGTATTCAGCGGGTTCGACATCCTGCTCGTGGTCCTCGCGGTGGTCGTCGTCCGACGGCACGTGACGCGCTCCCGGATCGATCGGGTCGGCTGGATCGACACACCGCGCCCGATCCGGCAGTTCGCCGTCGTCGCCCTCCTGGCGCTCGCCTGGATGACCGCGTTCGGCCTGTTGCGAGGCGGCAGCTTCCGCTTCGCGCTCTGGCAAGTGACGAGACACATCTACCTTCCGTTCGTCTACCTGCTCATGGCCGAGGCGCTCCGCGGCCCCGTCGACGCGACGGCCGTGGGACGGATCGTGCTGGGCGCCGGCGTCTTCCGCTCGGCCGAGGCGCTGATCCTGCGGCAGATGTATCCCTCCACGGACCTCTTCCCCCATGCAACGACCCATCACGACTCGGTGCTGTTCGCCACCTGCGTCGGGATCCTGCTGGCGATGATCCTGGAGAAGCCGACGCGGCGCACCCTGAAGATCTGCGCGCTGCTCCTGCCGATCTTCCTCGGAGGGATGATCGCCAACAACCGCCGCCTCGTCTGGACCGAGGTGGCGCTCGTGGCGGTCTTCTTCTTCCTGGTCACAGGGTGGGGACGCGTGAAGCGTTTCTTCGTGCGCGCCCTGATCGTCGCGTCGCTCCCGCTCCTCGTCTACGGTGCTGCCGGATGGAGCTCGAAGGCGGGTATTTTTACCCCGGTGCAGACGTTCCGCTCGATGTTCGACGCGAACGTGGATGGATCGACGCGATGGCGCGACTGGGAGAACTTCGACCTCGTTTTCACCTTCAGGCAGAACCCGCTCTTCGGGTCGGGCTTCGGACACCCGTTCGTCCAGGCGATCGCGCTGCCCGACATCACCAGGGCGTATGAGCTCGAGCCCTACGTGCCGCACAACAGCGTGCTCGGTCTATGGGCGTT
>VBKO01000352.1 GCA_005888115.1 Deltaproteobacteria bacterium | reverse complement strand
CTCGTTCTGCTCTGCCGCCTGTGCCGCCACGAGAGACGACGTGTACGAAATGAAGATTGCCGTCGCGCAGCGCGCGGCTGCGCAACGCGACCTGAACGAAGCCATGCGAGCTTCCTCCCGGAAAGAGCGGGCGGATGCTTCGACGTCTGTTCCGAAACCGGGCGCGAAAGGGAATCAGGCGCGCGGTGGGCCCTGGGAGAAATCCGGGACGAGGTAACGCGGCGTCAAGTGCAGTGTGACTGGGGCAAGAGCAGGTCTGTCGGGAACGCGCTCCAGCGCAGCGCCATTCGCACTGTCCGGAGCCGCATGGACCGCGAGCGCGAGGTGTTCCAGAGAACCCGCGCCGTGCGGCCCCGGACCGTGCGAATGGCGGTGGTGCTCTTCGCCCTCGCCCTGGTGGTGGCCCGCCTCGAGCGCGCCGGACCAGCCCGGCCCCTGCTCCTGCTCGGCTTCGGAGGCGTGCAGCTGCGCGTGGAGCACGGGCACAAGCACGAGTCCGAACGTGGCGAGCGCGGCGAGCGATCCCGCGATCCACGCACGTGCGAACGGCATCGAGCTTCACCTCTCAGCGATCGAAGCCACACTACGAATCGGTTGTCACTCCCGGTGAGGCGCAGCGCAAAAAGAGAAAATGCCCGATTCTGGGATCGTTGGGTGTCAGGACCGGACAGGCGGCCGCTGTCATGGAGAGCCCGCCCGGGCGCAGATCCTTGCCATGCAGCGCGTTTCGCCCAGCGGAAGAGCCTGGCGCGATGTCTGCATCCTTCGGCTACTACCTCGACATGCTGATCAACGAACCCATCGCCATCCTCGGTGACCTCCGCTTCGCCATCAGGTCGCTGCGTCGCTCTCCCGGCTTCGCCGTCATTGCCGTGATGACGCTCGGACTCGGCATCGGTGCCAACACGTCGGCGTTCAGCATCGTCAATGAAGTGCTGCTGCGCCCGCTGCCCTATGCCGACAGCGGTCGACTGGATCGCATCTATCGCACCACTCCGCAGGATTCCCGGGGCGGAATCTCGCCGGCCGACTACCTCGATCTGAAGTCCGAAATGAACGGCTACGGCGAAATTGCCGCGTACGCGTTTTCGGACGTGAACCTCTCCGAACCCGGCGAGCCCGCCGACACGGCCCGCGGCGTTCGCGTCTCCGCCAATCTTTTTTCCACTCTAGGCATCGGACCTCAAATCGGCCGCGGCTTCCGTCCCGACGAAACCGTCTTGGGCAACCACCGCGTCCTCATCATCAGTCACCGATTCTGGCAGAATCGTTTCGGGGGTGACGGCCACGTCATCGGCCGCACCGTCCGCATCGACGGCGAAGGCCACGAGATCGTGGGCGTGCTGCCCGCCACCTTGAACGACTGGCGCCACTTGGGTCCGTTCGACGTCTTCCGCCCACTCGGTCTGAGCGAAAAGGAAACGACCGACCGTAGCGCCACCTGGCTCCGCCTCGTCGGGCGTCGCTCCAGCACCCTCACCCGCGCGCAAGGCGACGGCTTCATCGCCAACTTTGGTCGTCGCCTCGCTGCCGACTTTCCCGCCGTCAACGCCGGAACAATCTGGCGCACCCTTCCGCTCAACGTCGCCGTGGCACCCGACAACGGCCCGGGCATTTTCGGCATGTTGATCGGCCTCTCCGGGTTCGTGCTGCTCATCGCCTGCTCCAACCTGGCGAACCTCCTGCTCGCCCGCACCATGGCCCGAGCCCGCGAACTCGCGGTGCGCTCCGCCCTCGGCGCCTCGCGTGCCCAGCTGCTGCGCCCCCTGTTCCTCGAGTCCCTGCTGCTGGCCTTGGCCGGCGGCATCCTTGCCATCTACTTCGCCACGTGGACCAACGACTGGCTCAGGCACTACATGGGCGCGGCGGCCTTCGCCGAGCCTGCCGAGCGCCTCGTGTTCACCCTCGACTGGCGCGTGCTCGGTTGGGCATTCGGCGCCTGTCTGTTCACGGCCGTCGTCTTCGGCGTGGCCCCCGCCCTGTTCGCCCTCCGGCTCGATCTGAACAAGACTCTCAAGAGCGGAGGCCGCGGCACCACCGGAGATCGCGGCCATCAACGCTTCCGCCACGCCCTCATCGTCGGCCAGTTCGCCCTGGCCATGGTCCTGCTCGCGGGCGCCGCCCTCTTCGTGCGCGGCATCCACGAGGCGAACAACCGCCACTACGGATGGCAATCCGACCACCTCGTCACGGGCACCGTGCACCTCCCGACCACCGCCTACCCGGGCGGCAAGGAGATCACGGCCTTCCAGCGACTCGCCCTGGAACGTCTCGAAGCGCTGCCCGGTGTCGCATCCGCCAGCATCTCCTACTCGATGCCCTTCTTCGGTCTGGCCGAGCCCCGCAAATACCTCGTCGCCGGTCGCGAGACTCCTCAGCCCGGCCATGAGCCCGTCGCCGGCATCAACGGCGTCAGTCCCCACTATTTCGAAACCCTCGGCACCCGCGTGCTCGACGGACGCACCTTCAACGAAGGCGACACCCTCACTTCCCCAAAGGTCTTCATCATCAACCAGGCGATGGCCCGTGGTCTCTTCGGTGGCGAGAGTCCTCTCGGTCGGCGCATCGCCCAGGCCGGTGGCAAGACCATCGAATGGGGAGAGATCGTCGGCGTCGCCGGCGACGTCCAATCGATCTATCCCGATCGGATCCCCGTGCCCTACCAGCTCTACCAACCCCTGGCCCAGGACCCCGGACATTTCAACCAGATTGCCGTGCGCACCGCCGGTAACGCGGCCTCCACGCTCGTCGACGGCATCCGCACCACGATGGCGGCGCTCGACCCCGACCTGCCGGTGCGCGAGCTCGAACCCGCCGAAACCACGATCGCCAAGGCCAACTATCAATGGCAGGTCCTCGGCAGCATGCTTTCCTTCCTTGCCGTGCTCGGGCTCGGTCTGGCCTCCCTGGGCATCTACGGCGTCATCACTCGCACCATGGCTCAACGCACCGGCGAATTCGGTATCCGCCTCGCGCTGGGAGCCCAGGTCCGAGACATCACCCGCCTCGTGCTCTCTTCCGGAACGAAGCTTGCGCTCATCGGCTCCGCCATCGGTCTGCTCGGGGCCTTTGGCATCTCCCGACTGATCGCGGCGTTCTTCCCCGGCATGCGGACCAACAGTGTTCCGGTCTTGAGCGGCGTCACGCTCCTGCTCATCGCGATCGCCCTGATCGCCAGCTACATGCCCGCCAGATACGCCTCGAGAATCAGCCCCATCGAAGCACTGCGGGCCGAATAGTTCATGAAACAGGTCGGCCTGCTACAGTCGCAATAAGACCTATTGCCGTGAAACCCCGCTTCTTCGCCACCCCGGCCGACTTTCGCGCGTGGCTCGCGCGCAATCATGGCCGCGCCGGCGAGCTGTTGGTTGGTTTCCACAAGCGCGACTCGGGCCGCCCGAGCATCACCTGGCCGCAGTCGGTCGACGAAGCGCTCTGCTTCGGGTGGATCGACGGGGTCCGCCGCCGCATCGACGACAGGCGCTACACGATCCGCTTCACGCCGCGGCGCCGAGGCAGCATCTGGAGCGCGGTCAACATCAAGCGCGCACAGGAGCTGCAGAACCTGGGCCGCATGGCGCCCGCCGGTCTCGCGGCGTTCGAGGCGCGCCGCGACGATCGCTCTGCGATCTATTCGTACGAGCAGCGCAAGAGCGCCGAGCTGCCTCCGCCGATGATGAGGGCACTCGAGGCCAACGCCGCCGCCATGAAAGACTTCGAAGCTCGCGCGCCTTGGTACCGCCGCGCTGTCGCGCACTGGGTGATCAGCGCGAAAAAAGACGAGACGAGGCGGAAGCGGCTCGAGACGCTGATCGCGTGCAGCGCGCGCGGGGCGCCAGTGCCCCCACTGATCCCGCGGAAGGGGAAGTCGGCGCCGTAGCTTCGCGGGATCGGGGACACCGTGTTTCCGCGCGCGAGCTCGCGCAGGACAAGCGGCCCGAGGCGGCCTACCTCGGTGGCGGCGTGCAGGCTTGATCTCGCCGTCGCGGAGCCGTACCACACTTCGTCTGGAGTGACCGACGCTGCAGGAGACGCTCATGAAGATGTTCATATGGTTGCGAAGTCTGCCATGGGCGCTGGCCGCAATCGCCATCGCAAGCGCGCTGGCTGCGGCGGGACCCGACCCCATCAAGGTGGGCGTGATAGTCCCGATGTCCGGCCCGTTTGCCAGCATCGGCGGCGAGATCACCGCCGGCATCAAGACGTACATCAAACAGCACGGCGATACCGTCGCCGGACGGAAGATCGAGATCATCGTCAAAGACACGACCGGCCCATCCCCGGAAATCGCCAAGCGCCTGGCGCAGGATCTGGTGGTACGTGACAAGGTCGAATTTCTGGCAGGCTTCGGCTTGACCCCGGAGGCGCTCGCCGTTGCGCCCGTCGCGACCGAGGCGAAGACGCCGATGGTCATCATGAACGCGGCGACCTCGATCATCACGACCAAGTCGCCGTACATTGCTCGCCTCTCGTTCACGCTCCCGCAAGTCGCCGGGCCGATGGCGACCTGGGCGGCGAAGAACGGCGTCCGGCAGGTCTACACGCTCGTTTCGGATTACGGTCCGGGCGTCGACGCCGAGACCGAATTCAAGAGGACGTTCACGGCAGCGGGCGGGAAGATCGCCGGTTCCATCCGCGTGCCACTGCAAAATCCCGACTTCTCGCCGTATGTCCAGCGGATCAAGGATGCCAACCCGCAAGCCGTATTCGTGTTCGTTCCCGCCGGGCAGCAGGGTACTGCGTTCATGAAGGCCTTTGCGGAACGCGGCGTGGCACAGGCGGGCGTGAAGGTCATCGCCACCGGCGATCTCACCGAGGACCACCAGCTCGACGCGATCGGCGACGCGGCCTTGGGCATCATCACTACCCACCACTATTCGGCGGCGCACGATTCGCCGGAGAACAAAGCCTTCCTCGCGGCTTTCCGCGAAGCGAACGGCGACGCCATGCGCGCTAATTTCATGGCCGTCGGCGGCTACGATGGCATGGCCGCGATTTACGAGGTGGTGCGGAAGCTGAACGGCAAGATCGACGCCGACAGGGCGATGGAAGTGCTGAAGGGATTGAAGCTCGCGAGCCCGCGTGGCGCGCTCGTCGTCGACCCCGAGACGCGAGATCCCATCCAAACGGTCTATGTCCGTCGCGTCGAGAGAGTGGACGGCCACTTGTACAACGTCGAATTCGACAAGTTCGCGAACGTGAAGGATCCGGGCAAGTAACCACTCCGGCCGAGAGGAGATGTCCCATGGCGCAACGGACCACACCGCCGTTCCGCGCTGATCACGTCGGCAGCTTCCTGCGGCCGGTGAAATTGCTCGAAGCGCGCGAGCGTTTTCAGAAGGGCGCGCTCTCCCGGGACCAGCTGCGAGCGACGGAAGACGAGGCGATTCGCGACGTCGTGCGCTTGCAGGAGGACGTCGGCCTGACAGGCATCACCGACGGCGAATTTCGCCGCACGTATTTCCATATCGATTTCCTCGAGCAGTTGCAGGGCGTGGAGACGCGCGGCGGCATCGCCACCCATTTCAAGAGCGCCACCGGCGAAATCGACTTCGCACCGCCGGTGCTGCACGTCACCGACAAGTTGAAGCACGTGAAACCCATCCAGCTGGCCGATTTCCTCTTCCTGAAATCGGTGACGAAGCGCACGCCGAAGGTCACCATCCCGTCGCCGACGATGCTGCACTTCCGCGGCGGCCGCGAGGCGATCAGCAAAGAAGCCTATCCCGATCTCGAGGATTTCTATCGAGACGCTGCCGCCTGCTATCGCGCCGAGCTGAAAGCGCTCGCCGACGCAGGCTGCACCTACGTGCAGCTCGACGACACCAACCTCGCCTACTTGTGCGATCCGAAAATGCGCCAGGGCGCCCGCAGCCGCGGGGACGATCCGGACGAGCTGCCGCGGCGCTACGCGCGAGTGATTAACGCCTCGATTTCGGACCGCCCGAAAGGCATGACCATCTGCATGCATCTCTGCCGCGGCAACTTCAAGAGCGCCTGGGTCGCGGAGGGAGGCTACGAACCGGTCGCGGAAGTGCTCTTCAACGAGCTGAAGGTCGACGGCTATTTCCTCGAGTATGACGACGCGCGCTCCGGCGGCTTTTCGCCGCTGCGCTTCGTCCCAAAAGGGAAGATCGTCGTGCTCGGCCTGGTGACCACCAAGGTCGGCGCGCTCGAATCGAAAGACGCATTGAAACGCCGCATCGACGAAGCGCT